>NZ_CP061316.1:1665136-1998164 GCF_018688335.1 Polynucleobacter sp. AP-Jannik-300A-C4
TAGTGCTACTACCTCCTCAGCAAAGTGACTGAGTGCATGCATCACCTCACCAAGACTGGCCATACCATTGAGATCTCGGAAAGCAATCCAGAGCATGAGACGCTGTCTAGCCAACCTCAGATCAGCCATAAATTGAGCCTCATCCTGGTCTGGAGAAGCTAAAGCATCCTGACAAGGGGTTAATAGATCCTTAATCCCGGCAATATCTACCTTGCGAGCACCCTGTAAGCGAAGCCACTCTACCCATTCAGGGCGAGAATGAAGCCAACGTTGAGCGTAGCTGGAGTGCTGCTTTAGAAATTCAATTTGGACAGGAAAGCTAGTCATTTCTCTATATTAATCCGACTCTATATTCAAACTGCAGAAGCTTGGCGAGCAAGCAAGGGCTGACGGATAATAGAGTCTATGCTTCGAAATATCATCCGGACTCGCCTACAAAGTGCGCTTCAAAAACGTCCACCAGGTTCTAGCGGCGGTTGGCGCAAGCGCGCCCTCATACTTGCTGGTATCACCGTGGCTTTTTTTGTACTTGGCCATCTTGGGGTGCGCTTTATTCTCTGGCCTCAGATCGAAAAATCTAAGCCGGCCCTAGAGCATTTGATGAGTGCGCGCTTAGGCGCCAACATCACGATGGATGACGTACAAGTATCTTGGACCGGAATTCGTCCGAGTTTTGCGATTCAGGGATTAAGGTTTAACAACTCAAAAACGTCGACCCCTTCCCTGCTTATTCAAAACATCAATGGGCAACTTAGCTGGCTAACTTTTTATCACTTAGCCCCGTATTTTCATGAGATCACATTTGATCAGATTGAGCTTTACGCACAACGAGATGCAAAAGGTGCGATCTCAATTGCCGGAATTCCCATTCATAGCAAAGAGAATGACTTTTCTGCCGAGAATTGGTTGTTTGCTCAAAACGATATACAAATCAACGACGCCAAAATATTTTGGGAAGATCAGCAAAGTCGAAAGCTAAAGACCTCAATTGACATTCAAAGCATCCACCTAAAAAATGGCATTCGCAGTCATCAAGGTCAGTTGCTTGTACAAACACCTTGGAGTGCTAGCCCAATCAAACTCCAAGCTGACTTTGTTCATCATCTTGGGGGACAAGAAGGTAATTGGCGAGATTGGATCGGAAGCTTTTCATGGGAGCTTACTGAACTCAATCTCAGCCATATTTCTAAGGATATTAGCCTTCCACTCCATGATCTCGGTGGCAATGTCAACTCTCAGGGCAGCATAAAACTCGATAGCGGAAAAGCCAATGGTGGGCAAATCTCGTTGGCGGCCGATAATCTCCGAGTCCAATTAAATCAAGGCGAAGATCCCCTTGAGTTCGGTAGGTTGGAAACCAATCTAGTGCAGGGTACAGATGGTGGCCTCAATTCCATCACAACAAAAACTTTAGCATGGCGCAATATTGACAGTCCTAGCACCGCCCCCCTTGAAAAATTAAGCCCCATTACTTTCCGCTGGCGCTCCCCTAAGGATGGTGGCGAGATCACAGAGTTTGGTTTTTCCTCGCCAAAAGTACAAGTAGAGGATATTGCACTCTTCGCACTCAATCTTCCCCTGCCGAAAAAAATACATCAGTGGATCAAGATTTCTGAAGCAGATGGTGAGCTGCAGAACTTGGATATCAATTGGTCTGAAAGAAAATCTGCTCTATCCACTTTACCAATTCCAGGTAATTGGTTTTCCGCCAATAAACTTGATTACACGATCAGCGCAAAGCTCAATGACATTAGCTTTACCGGAGTGAACAAATCGATGCCATCAGCTTTAAATTTGTCCGGCAGCTTAGTCAGCGATCAGAAGCAAGGCAGCTTCACACTCGACTCTACAAATCTTGAATTGGAGATGCATGATTTTTTATCCGATCCCGAGATTCAATTAGACCGCGCAAAAGGCTCCATTAGCTGGTCCAAGCAAAAAGGTGGTTGGCTCATTAATGCCAAGAATATGCAGTTGAGTAACTCTGAGATCACCACCAATTTTGATCTGAGCTACCTCATTGGTGATCCCAAGCAACCCGATCAAATGACGCTAGATATGGAATTCGTTAAGGCTAAATTAGCAACAGCGCATCGCTATCTACCTGTTGGAATGGATAGGGATAGTCGCGCCTATCTGAGTAAGGCGTTTGAGGCTGGAGAGATTCAAAATGGCTCTTTACATATTAAGGGCGACCCAAATCAAGTGCCTTACCCTAGCGGAACTGCGGGGGAACTCAGCTTGCATCTACCTTTCTCCACCGCAATATTCAAGCCAGCACCCCTGCTGCCAAAAAGCCAAGGGGTTTGGCAAGCATTTAGTAATGTCAGCGGCAACATTGACATGAAACAAGCAATCTTGAATGTAGATGTTGATAAAGCTAACTATAAAAAAGTGGCGCTTTCAAATGTCAAATCACAAATACCTAATCTCAGCGCTAAAAACCTAAACTTACTCATCAATGGCTCAATCGAAGGTGAAGGCTCGGAAATTCTGGAGTACTTATTTGCATCGCCTGTGGGCGTCAAACAAGTCAACATAGCTAAAAATCTCACCCTCAAGGGTCCAGTTAATCTAGGTCTTGACTTAAAAGTTCCGCTGTCTGGAAGCGATGATGTTCACTTCGATGCAAAAATTAACCTCCCCGGTAATCAAGCTCAATGGGGACAAGCTCCTCCATTAAACAATCTGATGGGTAAGGTGCGAATTACTGAGGTCAATCCAGAGTTTGAAAATATCACTGCAAACTTTTTGGGTGGAGACTTGAAAATTGTAAGCGCGCCCTCCACAGCAGGAAATACTAGCTTCAGCATTAGGGGTGATATCAATGCTAGCTTCATCAAAGATTACATCTCAGGAAATTTAAAATCCTCAACCCATCCAGCGCTACTGACTGCAATGAGCGGATCAGCCAAATATGAAGGCTTGATTAACTTTAATAAAGCGGGAAGTCAAACCAATCTGAAATTTGATTTGCGCAATTGGGTAAGCACTGCGCCTGCACCTGCCAACAAATTAGCGGGAACCCCTATGCTAGGTGAGCTCAGCCTAAAAACTTACCCGGCAGGCAAGAACAGTTCAGTACATTCAGATTGGTCTGGAAAATTGGGGGATCAATATTTCCTCCAAGGAAATCTCAATTTCGCGAATGAAATAAAAAATGCTTTAGGAGTGGGATCGCCGGCACCATTGCCACAACAAGGTAGTTCGCTTCACTTAGTAAGCAATGAACTCAATCTTGATCAATGGGTAGAATTTTTGGGAGCAAAAAAATCAGCCAATAAAGCGATTGATGCTAAACCGTCTGACGCCCCCGAGGATGACGTCCAAATATCCGCTCAAGTAAAGAAATTAATTGCTCTAGATCGCGAATGGACTGATGTGAGCATGCAGTCCCAGAAGAAAAATAGGATCTGGCAACTCCAATTAAATGCACCTCAAATTGCTGGTCAAGTGCAATGGCATCCCAGCAGTGGCGATCATCCGAGCGGGCTAATTGCTGGAAAACTTGCGCGCCTGAAAGTGCCAGATCAACGCATAGCTCCTGATCCACTCAATAAGGAAGATAGCCCACAAAAACCATCTTCAGTTAACACCCCCGTCAACCCCAACGCGATTCCCAGCTTAGATTTAGTAATTGATGACTTTAGCTGGAAAAAAGCAAAGTTGGGTACGGTAAAGATCCAATCGAGAACCAGCCAGGATCTCGTGAAAATCGATTCTATTCAGATTAATAATCCTCAAGGCAACTCCATCGTCAAAGGTCAATGGAGTGCAAGAACTCCAAACGTTGCGGAACAGAGCTCTTTTACTGCCAATGTGAACATCCAAGATGCCGGACAAATTATTTCTCATTGGAGTAACTCTAAGTCTGTAGAAGGTGGAGAGGGGAAGCTTAATGCTTCACTCTCATGGTCTGGATCACCCTTTTCACCAAATTATGATTCTTTAACTGGCACCGTTAGCCTTGACCTTGCTAAAGGTCGTTTACTTGAAGTCAATTCTGATGGCGCAAAATTATTAGATGTTTTGAGTCTGCAAAGCTTGTTTAGGTTTGCTACCTTGGACTTAAAAGGTAGTCTTGGCAGCTTGGTCACCAAAGGCACCCCATTTAACTCAATTAATACCAATTTTGAGGTCGCGCAAGGCATTGCACAAGCTAAGCAATTCACGATGGTTCTGGATCAGGCTCGTGTTGCAATGACTGGGCAAATTAACGTGCCCAAAGAAACTCAAGATTTACGCATCACTATCTTCCCAACAATTGATGCCACAGCAGGCTCACTGGCGGCATTTGCGATTAACCCAATTATTGGTCTGGGGGCGGTCGTAGGTCAATACCTCATTACCAATCAAATTAATCGCAGTATGCAAACAGATTATTTGATTCAGGGTTCTTGGGATAACCCAGAGGTCATCCCACTCGATCAGAAGGGTCAACCGCTTGATGCAAAAACAATGGAAACGATTCGCACTAAGAATCTTTTGAAAGAGCAAACCAAACCTGGTACGCCCACTTCTGCACCCGCAAGCCCACCTGCAAATCAAAATATCCCCACCTAAACGCCAGGCTAAACAGATGAACTCGCTAAGAAATGCTTCTGAACTCAATATGGCTTCGATACAAATGGTATCGACCCCTAGCCTCAGCGAGAACCTTGAGGTTGCTGAAGGCTTGATTAAAGCTGCCGCAGATTGCGGTGCTCAGATTGCCGTACTGCCAGAATATTTTTGCTTAATGGGCTTGAAAGATACAGATAAGGTAAACGCACGAGAAGCTGCTGGATCGGGTCCAATTCAAGAGCGCCTTGCAACTATAGCCCAAGAAAATAATATTTATCTCGTGGCTGGCACTATTCCTCTTGAGGCGAAAGAGTCCAACAAAGTTCTCAATACCTCTCTCGTATTTGATCCCACAGGAAAGCAAATCGCTCGCTACGACAAAATCCACTTGTTTGGTTTTCAAACCGAAACAGAGCGTTACGAAGAATCAGAAACGATTACAGCAGGTAGTCAGCCAGGTCAATTTGCCATCAGGATCAATGAAGTTGACTGGCACTTTGGATTAAGTATTTGTTATGACCTTCGTTTTCCAGAGCTGTACCGCGCCCTCGGACAAGTCGATTGTCACATCATTCCAGCTGCATTTACCTACACAACTGGTAAGGATCATTGGGAGATCCTCTTGCGCGCACGTGCTATTGAAAACCAGTGCTATGTACTATCGTCAGCTCAAGGCGGTGTACACCTAAATCAACGCCGAACCTGGGGTGAGAGCATGCTCATTGACCCTTGGGGCGAGATTCTGAGCAATCTTCCTGAAGGAGAAGGTTTTATTCAGGGCAAACTCAGCAAAGATAAATTAAAAGAGGTACGCTCTAAGCTACCGGCACTAAAACACCGCAAGCTTTAATACAGAAAGTTCAACAAAATCAAGATGAGAGCACCAGAAGCATTATTTCCAAGTGATTGGACCAAGCCCAAGAAGCAGGCCGACCTTCTTAAATTAGCGAAGTCTATTCTGCTGGAACCAACTGGCCTCTCTGAGCAAGATTTACATCGCACCTTTGGCGACATGTTTACACATCAACTGGATGATGCTGACCTTTACTTCCAGCACACTCGTAACGAGAGTTGGAGTCTTGAAGAAGGTATCGTGAAATCCGGCAGCTTTAGTATTGATCAAGGTGTGGGAGTGCGTGCAATTTACGGAGATAAAACTGCCTTTGCTTACTCCGATGAAATAAATCTAGAAGCTCTCAACAAGGCAGCCAAATCCACTCGCGTGATTGGACCCCAAGGAGGCACTCGCGCTGTTGCAAGCAAAATATTTACACCAGTCTCTAACGAGCTCTACTCAGACTTAAACCCCCTAGACTCACTCGCGCCACAAGAAAAGATTGCTTTACTTGAAGGCATTGAGCGTCGTGCAAAAGCGCGAGACCCACGCATCATTCAGGTCATGGCTAGTCTAGCCGGTGAGTTCGATGTGGTGCTCGTAGTTCGTGCTGATGGCTTATTAGCTGCTGACGTACGTCCACTAGTACGGGTATCAGTACATGTGATTGCCGAACAAAATGGTCGTCGCGAATCTGGATCTTCTGGTGGCGGTGCTCGTCATGATTATCACTACTTCAATACAGAGTTAATTAATCAATATGTTGATGAAGCTGTGGATGGCGCCCTGATTAATCTAGACTCTCGCCCAGCTCCCGCGGGACCAATGACAGTAGTCATGGGGCCAGGATGGCCTGGAGTGTTATTGCACGAAGCGGTAGGTCATGGACTAGAAGGTGACTTTAATCGAAAAGGCTCTTCTGCTTTTGCTGGCTGCATTGGACAGCGCGTTGCCGCTAAAGGGGTCACTGTAGTAGACGATGGGACACTTTCTGGTCGTCGTGGCTCACTCAATATCGATGATGAAGGCACACCGACCCAGTGCACCACGCTGATTGAAGACGGTATCTTGAAGGGCTACATTCAGGATAGTTTGAATGCCCGACTCATGAATATGCCTCTCACCGGAAATGGACGACGGGAGAGTTTTGCCTCCCTACCCATGCCTCGTATGACCAATACCTACATGATGGCTGGCAAAGACGATCCCCAAGAAATCGTAGCCAGTATTAAACGTGGTCTTTACGCGGTCAATTTCGGGGGCGGCCAAGTCGACATTACAAGCGGTAAATTCGTGTTTTCAGCCTCAGAAGCCTATTGGGTAGAAAACGGCAAAATTCAATATCCAGTCAAAGGTGCAACCATTATTGGGAGCGGTCCAGAGTCCCTAAAACAGGTCTCCATGATCGGAAATGACCTGAAATTAGATGGCGGTATCGGGGTTTGCGGCAAAGAAGGTCAGAGCGTCCCCGTGGGCGTTGGACAGCCAACTTTACGTATCGACAGCCTGACTGTCGGAGGAACTGCTTAATACGGCTTAAAATAGCCGTATGAGCCAACAAAACACTAATCCCGCAAACTGGTACGCTGCCGTCGACAAAACGTCAGATACGGATGATCAACGCATTCATAACATTACTGTTCTGCCACCGCCAGAGCATTTGATTCGCTTCTTCCCGATCTCGGGAACCCCTACTGAAGCACTCATTAGCAAAACTCGTAAAAAGATTCGCGACATCATTCATGGAAAAGATGATCGCCTACTCGTCATCATCGGACCTTGCTCAATCCACGATCCTCGCGCTGCTGTTGAGTACTGTCAGCGACTACTCGCAGAGCGCGATCGTTTTGCCGGTGAACTCGAAATTGTGATGCGCGTCTATTTTGAAAAGCCACGCACAACTGTGGGTTGGAAAGGTTTGATTAATGATCCGTACTTAGATGAGAGCTATCGTATTGAAGAAGGTTTGCGTATTGCCCGCCAAGTGTTGATGGAAATTAATCGTCTTGGTATGCCAGCTGGAAGCGAATTCTTGGATGTGATTTCTCCGCAATATATTGCTGACTTGATTTCTTGGGGCGCTATCGGAGCACGCACCACTGAGAGTCAAGTTCACCGCGAACTCGCCTCAGGCCTCTCTGCACCAATCGGATTCAAGAATGGTACCGACGGAAACATTAAGATTGCTACCGATGCGATTCAAGCGGCTAGCCGTCCACACCACTTCTTATCAGTGCATAAGAATGGTCAGGTTTCTATTGTGGAGACTAAAGGCAATAAAGACTGTCACGTTATTTTGCGTGGTGGTAAAGAGCCAAACTATGAAGCGCAGTATGTACAAGCGGCCTGCTCAGAGCTTGCAGCAGCAAAGCTTCCAGCTAGTTTAATGGTTGACTTGTCGCATGCGAACTCCAGCAAAAAACATGAGCGTCAAATTGTGGTGGCAGAAAATATTGCCGAGCAAATTGAATCTGGCTCAAATCAAATTTTCGGCGTAATGATTGAAAGTCACCTAAATGATGGTGCACAAAAATTCACGCCAGGAAAAGATGATCCAAATAAGTTGGAATATGGCAAGAGTATTACTGATGCCTGCATTAACTGGGAAGATTCAGTCAATGTATTGCAACGCTTAGCTTTAGCTGTGAAAAATCGCAGAAAAGCAAAGAAATAAACTACTTCGTTTTATTTCGTCAAAAGAGACTAACTTATTTAGTCTCTTTTTTTTCGTGCTTCCAAAGAACGTCTTGGCCACCCGCTGCACGATTGAGTACACGCGCCAGTACAAACAAGAGATCAGACAAGCGATTGACGTATTGACGCGGAGCATCGTACAGAGGCTCCTCCCAACCCAAACGCACAATCGAGCGCTCGGCACGCCTGCAAACTGTTCGACATACGTGAGCCTGAGCTGCCGCACGAGTACCGCCCGGGAGAATGAATTCAGTTAAAGGGGGCAAAGTTGTATTGTATTTTTCCAACCAAACATCTAACTGGGCTACATGCTCAGGCTTGAGCAAGGTGTAATTAGGAATACAAAGCTCGCCACCCAAATCAAATAAGTCATGCTGCACTTGCAAAAATAAGACCCTTAACTCCTCTACAAGACTCTCAGGGATCAATTCAGTCATCAAAACACCGATTTCGGAGTTCAATTCGTCTACATCACCCATAGCGCAGATGCGCAAATGATCCTTTTCTACTCGGCTACCATCGCCAAGCCCGGTCATACCCGCATCACCAGTTCTGGTGGCTATTTTTGAAAGTCGATTTCCCATGAACTAATTATAGGTAAATGGCTAAAATGATTCTTATGAATATGGTGACCCCACCCCCCGAGCTCGCGGCCATTACCGCCCTTCAATCCAAATTGGTATCGGCCCTGCGCCCGATACTCCCGGAGCACGCTTTGCTTTGGGAGCCTGAGGACACGATTCCCTATGAATGTGATGGTCTAGCGGCCTATCGACGCATGCCCCTCGCGGTAGCCTTACCGGAGACTGAGGAGCAGGTTGCCCAGATCCTAAAGACCTGCTTTGAAATGCAGGTGCCTATCGTTCCACGCGGATCTGGCACTGGCCTATCCGGTGGCGCCATGCCCATTTCCCAAGGTTTAGTGCTCTCGCTAGCCAAACTCAAAAAGATTATCAGCATTGACCCTTTCACCAGAACTGCAGTTGTACAACCCGGTGTTCGCAATTTAGCCATCTCTGAAGCTGTTGCCCATCTGGGGCTTTATTACGCTCCGGACCCCTCTTCACAGATTGCCTGCTCCATTGGCGGCAATGTGAATGAAAACTCTGGTGGTGTCCACTGCCTCAAATATGGACTAACCCTTCACAACGTCCTCAAAGTTCGCGGCGTGTTGATGAATGGTGAAATCGTGGAATTTGGCAGCCTTGCGCCGGACTCTCCAGGACTCGATTTATTGGCAATTGTGATGGGTAGCGAAGGCATGCTCGCAGTGGTGACTGAAGTCACGGTCAAGCTCATTGCTAAGCCAAAATTGGCTCGCGTCATCATGGCCAGTTTTGACGATATTGAAAAAGGTGCCGATGCAGTTGCCGCGATCATCGCTGCTGGCATCATTCCTGCCGGCTTAGAGATGATGGATAAAGCCACTACTCGTGCAGTAGAAGAATTTGTTCATGCGGGGTATGACCTTGAAGCTGAGACCATTCTCCTGTGTGAGTCCGATGGCACGCCTGAAGAGGTTGCAGAAGAAATTGAGCGCATGACTAAGGTGCTCGAACTAGCAGGTGCTAGTGGTATTCAGATTTCTCAAAATGAATCGGAGCGCTTGAAATTTTGGAGTGGTCGTAAGAATGCCTTCCCCGCAGCAGGACGCTTAGCGCCTGATTACTACTGTATGGATGGAACAATCCCCCGCAGAAATATTGGCACTCTACTCAGACGTATTCAGGTTATGGAAAAGAAATATGGTCTTGTTTGCTTGAATGTATTTCATGCGGGCGATGGCAATATGCATCCACTCATTTTATTTAACGGTGCCGATCAAGATGAGTGGCATCGAGCTGAAGAATTCGGTACTGAAATTTTAGAAGCCTGTGTCGAGCTCGATGGCACGATTACTGGTGAGCATGGCGTTGGAATTGAAAAAATTAATTCCATGTGCGTTCAATTTGGTGAAGGTGAACGCGAGTCTTTCTGGGGAGTTAAGGCAGCATTTGACCCTGAACGATTATTAAATCCTGATAAGGCGATCCCCACATTAAATCGTTGTGCTGAATACGGTCGTATGCGCATTAGTGGTGGAAACTTGCCGCATCCTGAGTTGGAGCGCTTCTAATGCCCACATCCAACAATATGGCTATTGATTTATTTCGCGAACAAATTCTGGCAGCAGCCAAAAGTAAAACACCACTATCAATTGAAGGCGGCGGTACCAAGTCTTGGTATGGCAATACCAATTCCTATGCCAAGTTAGACACCCGCCCTTATTCTGGCATCCTGGAATACCAGCCTGAAGAATTAGTGATTACGGCTTGTGCTGGCACACCATTAAAGGAAATTGAAGCAGCTCTAGCCGAGAAAAACCAAGTGCTGGCTTTTGAGCCACCCCATTTTGGTCATAACGCAACTTTTGGTGGCACCATAGCTGCAGGCTTAGCAGGACCTGGCCGCATTAGCGCTGGCAACTTACGTGACTTTGTTCTTGGTGCACGCATCATGGATGGCAATGGCCAAGACTTATCTTTTGGCGGCAAGGTGATGAAAAACGTGGCGGGATATGACGTTTCACGTTTGATACCTGGATCTATGGGAACCCTCTCACTATTACTCGAGGCTTCTGTAAAAGTACTACCTAAGCCAGCAGCAACAGCCACCTTACGTTGTCAGCTCAGCCAAGAAAAAACCTTGCGCCTCTTAAATGAGTGGGCTGGGCAACCCTTACCACTCTCAGCTAGCTGCTGGATTGGAAGCCCAACAGGTGGCGATGGTGAACTTACCATTCGTCTGGCCGGTGCTGCTGCTGCTGTTAAGTCTGCAATTCCGCTAATGAATGCAGCTATCGATGCTGTTGAAGTGGACCCAGTGCTTGCACAAATATTTTGGAGTGAGCTACGTGAGCAGCACTTAACTGTTTTTACAAACCTAGATAGTGCTGACACACTCTATCGCCTAGCTCTTCCAGTCGCATGCGGTCCACTTGCAATTAAAAATGCCGTTGGCGATATTGCTTTGGAATGGCATGGACAGCAACGCTGGGTTAAAGCGCCTGGCGATGATGCCACTTTTGCATCCATCAAAGCATTAGCCAATGCCAATGGTGGGCATGCAACGCGCTTTAAGCAAGGAAGCAGTGTTGATCCAAGTAAGCAACGCTTTACCCTTTTGAGTGAGCAAGCGCACTCAACTGCTTTAGAGGCGGTACAAGCACGCCTAAGAGCCGCCTTTGATCCAGCAGGCGTATTTGCTACTTCACGCCTTCCTTAAGTCTTTATATGCAAACTCAATTAGCTCCCCAATTCGCCAATACTCCTGAAGGAATAGAGGCCGCCAGAATTCTTGGAAAATGTGTGCACTGTGGCTTCTGCACTGCTACTTGCCCCACCTATCAAATTCTGGGTGATGAACTCGATGGCCCACGTGGTCGTATCTACCTCATCAAGCAGATGGCTGAAGGGCAAGTGCCGACTGAAAAAACACGCATGCATTTAGATCGCTGCTTAACTTGCCGCAATTGCGAAAGCACTTGCCCAAGCGGTGTGCAATACGGCAACTTGGTGGATATTGGTCGCAAGTGGGCAGAAGAAAACACTCCTGAGCGCCCTCTTGGCCAGCGCCTCACCCGCTGGGCTTTAAAAGAAGGTTTAACCAGCCCTACATTATTTAATTCAGCGATGGCAATTGGTCGCTTAGTTCGCCCACTGATGCCGGCTGGCATCCAACGCAAGATTCCAGAAGCTAAAAATAAAGCATTAGCTAGACACACCGATCCTTACGCCAGGCCACAAGCAAGTCACTCTCGTAAGATGCTCTTACTCGAGGGTTGCGTACAGCCAGGCATGCTGCCAAATATCAACTCAGCAACGGCACGTGTTCTAGATGCACTCAAGATTCAACTGATTAGCGCGTCTAATGCCACATGTTGTGGCGCACTGCGTTACCACCTTAACGATCAAGCTGGTGGCCTTGATAACGCCAAACAAAATATCGATGCCTGGTGGCCACAAGTGGAACAAGGTGTGGAGGCCATCGTCATGACTGCATCTGGTTGTGGCGTCATGGTCAAAGACTATGGCCATCTATTTGCAAATGATCCGCAATATGCAAGTAAAGCAAAGATGATCTCTGATCTCACGAAAGATATTTCAGAAATCTTGCCGTCACTTGAGGGCGAGTTGATTTCTCTGGTGGGTGCAGATCCCAAGCCTGGCGTGGTGTATCACCCACCTTGCACACTTCAACATGGTCAACAAATTCGCGGGAAGGTAGAAGGCCTGCTAGCTAGTATTGGTATTGGTGTGCGCTTATGCGCTGATAGCCACCTCTGCTGCGGTTCTGCAGGCACCTACTCGGTAACCCAGCCAGAGCTCTCAGAGCAGTTACGCCATAACAAGCTTGCCCACCTCAATGCCGCTTGCGAAGAGTCTGGTGCGAAAGTCATTGTGTCTGGAAATATTGGTTGCATCACCCATCTGCAGCAAGATGACACCCCAGTACTACATTGGATCGAGATTGTTGATCAACTTATCAGTCAACAAGGCCAAACCAAATAATGAGTCAAATTACTACCAACCTGATGTTGGTAAGGCGAAGGTTAGAACTGGCAGCGCTAGCAGCTAAACGTGAGCCAGAAGACATTCAACTGCTTGCGGTAAGTAAAACTTTTCCAGCAATAGCGGTTGAAGAAGCTATGCATGCTGGTCAGACTGCCTTTGGTGAGAACTATGTTCAAGAAGGTGTTGAAAAAATTCAGCAACTTGCGAAGTTGCGTCCTTGGCTAGAGTGGCATTTCATTGGTCCACTTCAGAGCAATAAAACGCGAGATGTCGCAGAACATTTTGATTGGGTACACAGTATTGACCGACTCAAAATTGCAGAGCGCCTTTCGACTCAACGCGGAGAATTTCCTGATTTGGGTGAACTGCAAGTCTGCGTTCAAATTAATGTGAGTGAAGAAGAATCTAAAAGTGGAATATCGCTTGAGGAAGTTGAAACGCTTTGTGATGCCGTAGCAAAACTCCCCAATCTGGTACTTCGTGGACTGATGGCTATCCCCGCGCCCAGCGATGATGTAAGCCAACAGCGCCGAGCCTTTGCTGCTGTCAGGGAGTGTTTTGTCGGACTTAAAGCAAAGCATAGTAATGATCTTGGGTATGACTTCTTCGACACCCTCTCCATGGGAATGTCGGACGATATGGAGGCAGCAATTGCTGAAGGCAGCACCATGTTACGTATAGGAAGCGCTATTTTTGGGAAGCGCGATAAGATAAAAATATGAGCACACAACAAACAAACCAAAATGCCCACATCACCTTTATTGGCGGTGGCAATATGGGCCGCGCATTAATTAGCGGATTACTCGCCAACGGTTTTGAAGCCAAACAACTTTCTGTAGTGGAAGCCAATGCGAGCACGGGCCTGCAATTGCATCAAGATTTTGGCGTACAGATTATTGGTGCTTTGGATCAAATTGCTTTTGATTTCTCTAAAAATAATGTTGTAGTTATGGCGATTAAGCCTCAGGACTTCAATGTAGTAGCGAAGTCTTTAAATGCGAAACTGAAACATGCAACAGCGCCAGGTCCGTTGATCCTCAGCATTGCGGCTGGTATTCGCCTCAAAGACATGAGTCGCTGGCTTGACCACGCACGTTGTGTTCGCGCTATGCCAAATACTCCCGCCCTCATCGGCAAAGGTATTACAGGTCTATTTGCAGATGTTGGCGTCAGCGCATCTGATCGTGCTCTAGCAGAAACCATTTGCAATGCAGTTGGCCAAGCAGTATGGGTCAATGAAGAAAAACTCATGGATGCTGTTACTGCGGTTTCTGGAAGTGGCCCCGCCTATGTTTTTGCTTTCTTGGAAGCCATGCAATCCAGCGGTGAAAAGCTTGGACTTGATGCAGTCACTGCTCGCAAACTAGCTTACGCCACCCTAGAAGGTGCCACACAGCTTGCCCATAACTCCGATGAGCATGCAGGCGTACTGCGTGAACGAGTGACATCTAAAGGCGGCACAACTGCTGCAGCACTCGATACACTCAAGCAACTTGATTGGCATGGTGCACTTGAAAAAGCAATTGATGCTGCCAGTCAACGTGGCAAAGCTATGGGCGATGAACTAGGCAAGACCTAAAAGGATTCCAAGAAAAAGGAATCCGCCTAACCAGTTGTTGTGGCGAAATGCCTTGAAGCAATCCTCACGCTTGCGGGTCGATACTAGTTTCAGATGATAGATGGCGCAAGTTAAAGCCAGACACCAACCCACCCAAAAGTAATTATTGAGATTTGCCAACTGGGCAACCCAAGCTTGGCTGAGGAATAGTACGCCGTAACTCAGTGCAATTGCGAGCACGTCAAAGCGACCAAAAGTAATGGCTGAAGTGCGCAAGCCCAAACGCAAATCATCATCACGATCAACCATTGCGTAAGCCGTGTCATAAGCAATGGCCCAGAAAATATTGCCGACAAACAAAATCCAAGCCTCAAGAGGAATAAAGCCAAGAACTGCGGCATAGGCCATCGGAATGCCGAAACCAAAAGCAATACCAAGAACGGCTTGCGGAATCGCAAAGAAACGCTTCGTAAAGGGATAGAGAATCGCAACTGCCAAGGCAAAGAAAGAGAGTTCTTTAGTCAGGGCATTGAGGGGTTGAATAAGTAAGTAGGCTATCAAGGCTAAAGTGGCCGCTACAACCAGAGCCTCTTTTCCAGAAATCTTGCCACTGGTAATCGGTCGATCCTTAGTCCTCAAAACATAGCGATCAAAATCTTGATCCGCATAATCATTGATGGCACAACCAGCACTACGCATTAAAAATGTACCCAAGGCAAAAATAATCAGCAGATGGAACTCAGGAAGGCCGCCACTCGCCAACCAAAGCGCCCACAAAGTTGGCCACAATAGAAGTAGCGTGCCGATCGGCTTATCTAGACGGATTAAGTAGGCGTAAGCAACAATGCGATTGCGCATCAAATCAATCATCTTTCTTTTAAACAATCATGCTCATGATCGCATTATCAAGCTTTTAGAAATTCAGTACGAGATCCAAGCCAACGCTCAAGATGTCTTTCTACCAACTCTCCATGCTCGGCCAGCAAACGCTCAGCAGCCATCTGCGCTAATTCAATCAACCAGGCGTCCCGCTGAAGATCAACGAAACGCAACATAGCATCACCAGATTGCTTGGCTCCCAATAACTCGCCAGGACCGCGTAGTGATAAATCGCGCTCAGCAATCACAAAGCCATCCGAAGTCTCTCGTAAGGTTTGTAAGCGCTCTTTAGCGGCTAAAGATAGAGGCTCTGCATACATCAAGATGCAAACTGAATCTGCCGAACCGCGCCCTACACGCCCACGTAACTGATGGATTTGCGCATACCCAAAACGTTCAGCATGCTCGATCACCATGAGAGCTGCATTGGGAACATCCACCCCCACCTCAATCACTGTAGTTGCAACTAAGAGCTGGATTTCATTGGCTTTGAAGGCTGCCATCACTGCAGCTTTTTCTTCACTCTTTAAGCGACCATGCACTAAACCCACTTTGAAATTTGGTAATGCTTGCGTGAGCTGCTCAAAACTTTCAACTGCAGTTTGTAATTGCAATACCTCTGACTCTTCAATCAAAGGGCATACCCAATAAGCTTGCAGTCCCTTTGCTAGCCAATCATGCAAACCGCTAATCACCTCATCTCTTCGCGCCGCCTTGACTACTTTGGTGGCAATCGGTTTTCTACCAGGAGGTAATTCATCAATGACTGAAACATCTAAGTCAGCGTAATAGGTCATTGCCAAAGTCCGTGGAATCGGAGTGGCCGACATCATCAATTGGTGACAATAGAATAGTTCCGAGCCAACGCGTTGCTGAATCTCTAGACGCTGCCTCACACCAAAACGATGTTGCTCATCAATCACCGCTAAACCTAACTTAGCAAAGCTCACCTTATCCTGAATAAGAGCATGCGTACCAATAATCAGCTGAGCCTCACCACCCTCAATCATTTCTTGGGCAAGTCTTTTCTCTTTAGCCTTCAAGCTGCCTGAGAGCCAAGCAATCTTGACACCAAGAGGTCCAAACCACTCTTGCATTTTGAGATAGTGTTGCTCCGCCAGAATTTCTGTTGGCGCCATGATGGCGGCTTGATAGCCATGATCCATGGCGCGTGCAGCAGCTAATGCAGCAATCACGGTTTTTCCACTACCCACATCGCCTTGCAATAGGCGATTCATCGGAAAGGTGTTGGATAGATCGGCACCAATCTCGGCCCAGACTCGGGATTGAGCGCCAGTCAACTTAAAGGGTAAAACTTTCAGCAAGCCATCTTCAATACTGGTAGTTTTTTTGCTTACCTTACTTGCTGGCTGATCCTTTGCAAAACTAGGAGCGCGTCTTTCTCTACGAATGGCATGAGCCCGCTTTAAAGAAATCTGCTGCGCGAGCAATTCTTCAAACTGAACACGACGCCAAGCAGAATGGGTCCGATCTAGAAGTGATTGAGTATTGGCATCTGCGGGTGGCTGATGTAAATAGGTAATCGCAT
This sequence comes from Polynucleobacter sp. AP-Jannik-300A-C4, assembly GCF_018688335.1. NCBI lineage: Bacteria > Pseudomonadati > Pseudomonadota > Betaproteobacteria > Burkholderiales > Burkholderiaceae > Polynucleobacter > Polynucleobacter sp. AP-Jannik-300A-C4. Next base: position 1,681,768 of record NZ_CP061316.1, read on the forward strand.
CTTGCAGCGGTGGCCAATCATTGCTTGGCAATATTTCTGCCATGAGTTTGGTGGGTAAAAATTCCGCCAAACTTTCTTTCAAACTTGAATCACGTAAAGCTTGTAAGACTGCCTTACGAATAACTGTTTGCGAGACACCTGCACTTGCAGGATAGACCGGGGTCAAACTTGCTGGCAATGGTGCATCTGGAGTCAAGGCCCGAACTATAGGGTGAACCATTTCAGAGCCTTGATAGCCTTCTCGAACCTCACCTCGAACTCGGACATGGGCACCGACTGCCATTTGCTTTTGCTGGCTCGGGTAAAAATTGAGGAAACGGAGCTGTAGCGAAGCGGTGTCATCCTCAATCGTGACCAGGAGCTGCCTTCTAGGGCGGAACATGACCTGATTGCGAATGACAACACCCTGGGTTTGGATGGAATGAAATCTTCCAAGGGCTAAGGCTTCCTCGATAGTGAAAAGCTCAGTCTCATCCTCGTAACGGGATGGCAGGTGCAAAGCAAGTGCCATAGGGCTGTTTAAACCCATCTTTTCGAGTGCAGTTGGCGGTCGCTTAGTCGTCATCGTTAAAATCCAATACCTGATGGTAATGCTATGCAACTTTCCGACTTCAATTACGACCTCCCGCCCGAACTAATTGCCCAGCATCCCCTGGCTAATAGAACGGATAGTCGCCTCTTAGAACTGAATATAGAGGGGGGTAATGTCGCTCAATTGATCGATCGGAAATTCCCAGAGATTCTTAACCTTATCAAACCTGGGGATTTACTCGTCTTTAATGACACCAAGGTGATCCCGGCGCGTCTGCATGGCAAAAAGGAGACGGGGGGCAATGTAGAACTCCTTATTGAACGCATTAGTGGCGATCAACAAGCCTGGGTACAAATGAGAGCCTCCAAAGTTCCCAAGACCGGGAGCATTATTCATGTCCACAACAAAGCAGGCGAAACATTCCCAGTGGAAATGCTTGGCTATGACGGCAGATTTTATGAAGTGCGCTTTCCAGAGAATGTGTTTGATTTGCTTGAGCGTTTCGGTGAATTGCCGCTACCGCCTTACATAGAGCATCAACCAAATCAGGAAGATGCCAATCGCTACCAAACTGTGGTTGCCAAAAACCCTGGTGCTGTCGCTGCCCCTACGGCAGGATTACACTTTGATGAAGCTATTTTGAAGAAGCTAAATGAGCATGGAGTTAAGCAAGCCTCCGTCACCTTACATGTAGGCGCAGGCACCTTTACACCAGTTCGCGAAGAAGACCTTAGCAAACACAAAATGCACTACGAGTGGTTCTCAGTCCCCGCAGAAACCATCACAGCAATAGAGTCTACCCACCAAGCTGGTGGCAGAGTCATTGCCGTTGGAACAACCAGTCTACGGGCCCTAGAGAGTCAGGCTCAAAACCAACAAGCCAGCGGCGAAACCAATTTATTTATTACTCCCGGCTACACCTTCAAAGCCGTAGATTGTTTGCTGACAAACTTTCATCTACCAAAATCGACCTTACTCATGTTGGTAAGTGCCTTTGCTGGTGTAGACAATATCCGCCATGCCTATCAACATGCCATTCAAAATGAATATCGCTTTTTTAGCTACGGCGATGCGATGTTCTTAACTAGACAAACTCATGACTAAACCTGTTCACTTCAATATCTTGGCGCGTGACTCTGCAAGCCCTGCACGTCTTGGCCAGCTTGACCTTCCCCATGGCAGCGTTCAAACGCCGATCTTCATGCCAGTGGGAACCTATGGCACGGTGAAGGCCATGACACCTCGGGATTTGAATGAAGCCAAAGCGCAAATTATTTTAGGTAATACCTTTCATCTGTGGCTGCGACCTGGTTTGGATGTGATTCAGAAGCATGGTGGCTTACACCGCTTCATGGGCTGGGATAAACCCATCCTCACTGACTCAGGCGGCTTTCAGGTCTTTAGCTTAGGTGCTTTGAGAAAAATTTCTGAAGAAGGTGTGACATTTGCCTCCCCTATTAATGGAGATAAGTTATTTATGTCTCCAGAAGTGTCGATGGAAATTCAGGCGGTACTCAATAGTGACATTGCCATGCAATTTGATGAGTGCACCCCTTACGAAGTCAAAGGACATGCGACCTCAGAAAAAACTGCACGCGCCTCACTTGAAATGTCCCTGCGCTGGGGTGATCGCTCTTTAAAACGCTTTCGCGAGCTCGAAACAGGCAATGGCCTCTTTGGCATTGTTCAAGGAGGCATGTTCGAGAATTTACGAGAATTCTCCTTAGATGCCGTCAGCCAACAAGGCTTTGATGGTATTGCTATTGGCGGCCTCTCTGTTGGAGAACCCAAGCCCGAGTTTGAGCGCATTTTGAATTTCACAGCTCCTAAGTTGCCAGAACATATGCCTCATTACTTGATGGGAGTTGGTACACCAGAAGATCTCATGCTAGGTGTGAGCCTGGGCATCGACATGTTTGACTGCGTGATGCCAACTCGCAATGCTCGAAATGGCTGGCTTTTTACCCGCTTTGGTGACCTGAAGCTGCGCAATTCAGGGTACAAGGATGATGATCGCCCCGTCGATCCTACTTGCGCCTGTTATACCTGTAAAAACTTCACGAGATCCTACCTAAATCATCTGCAGAAGGCGAATGAAATCCTTGGGTCACAGCTGAATACGATTCACAATCTCTCCTACTACCTCCAGCTCATGGAAGAAGTGAGGGACTCCCTTGCCAAGGATCGATTTAGCGCCTATCGCGAGGAATTCCATCGGAATCGTCAGCGCGGCGTAGAGCCTGGACAGGATTAATAGCCCTAGAGCATCAATGGGCACCCCCTGTTGATCTGAAATCAGCCCTCCAAGCCCCATACAGTTTAGAATTGCGGGTTTACGGCTTTGCTTAAAAGCCTAAAACTGAAGCATTTTCCAATTGGTAACTAATGGAGGTTTTGTATGTGGATTAGTAACGCTTTTGCCCAGGCTCCAGCCGCGGGTGCAGATTCTGGTGGCTTAATGAGCTTCCTTCCCCTGATTTTGATGTTTGTAGTTTTGTACTTCATCATGATTCGCCCACAAATGAAGCGTCAAAAAGAAACTAAAGCAATGCTTGAGTCCCTTTCTGTTGGCGATGAAGTAGTGACTGTTGGCGGCATCATGGGAAAAGTGACTGCATTGAAAGATCAAGTGGTAACTGTTGAAATTTCTGCCGGCACTGAAGTACAAATGCAAAAAGTCGCCATTACAACAGTATTGCCAAAAGGCTCAATGAAGTCTGCTTAATAAGCTTGTTTAAAAGTATCTCGATATGAATCGCTATCCCCTCTGGAAATACATAGTCATCCTATTTGCTTTGCTAATTGGAGGACTATATTCATTACCTAATTTCTACGGAGAGGCTCCAGCGGTTCAAGTCTCGTCCGCCAAGCCAACCACTAAGGTTGATTTGGCGACACAGTCTCGAGTCGAAAAGATTCTGACTGAAGACAACATTAGCAATACCGGCATCTTCTTTGAATCCACAGGCAATGTAGGTTCAATCAAAATTCGCTTCAACAATACCGATATTCAATTGCTTGCGCGTGACTTGCTGCAACAGAAATTGAATATTGATCAAAATGATCCCAATTTCACAGTTGCATTAAACCTACTCTCCAATACACCGAGTTGGCTCAATGCACTTAATGCATTACCAATGCCTTTAGGTCTGGACTTGCGTGGTGGCGTTTACTTCTTGCTACAAGTCGATATGAAGGGCGCAGTTCAAAAGAAAGTAACTTCTTTAGCCACTGATATTCGTAGTCAGTTGCGTGACAAATCAATTCGTCAACAAGGGATTGAACGCGGTCAAGACAGTATTACCTTAACTTTTGGTAGCACTGAGGATGCTGAAAGAGCACGTTCAGTTTTGATGGCTAGTCAGCCTGATCTGACCTGGCAGATTAAGCCTACAGGGCTATCACCAAAACTCGTAGGCGAATTTAAGCCAACCTCCTTAAAAGAAATCCAAGATAGCGCAGTAAAACAGAATATCGTGACGCTCAATAAGCGCGTCAATGAATTGGCTGTAAAAGAGCCAGTCATTCAGCAACAAGGTGCAGAGCGTATTGTGGTTCAGCTACCAGGCGTTCAAGATACAGCTCGTGCCAAAGACATCATTGGTCGCACAGCAACACTGGAGTCCAGATTAGCCGATCCCATCGTCTCTACGATTGCGATTGGCGAGACCCCTCCCCCAGGCATGGATGTTTTCCGCTTTGGCGAAAACCGTCAAGGCGTATTCAAAAAATCGGTGATCTTTAGTGGCGATCGCATTACGGATGCAAGCGCAGGCTTTGATCAAAACCAACGCCCTGCAGTGAACATTTCTTTAGATGCGGCTGGTGGTCGCGTAATGCAAGAAGTAACCCGTGAAAACATTGGCAAGCCGATGGGCATGATCTTGTTTGAAAAAGGCAAAGGTGAGGTTCTCACAATTGCCACCATTCAAAGTGAGTTTGGCTCCAAGTTTCAGATTACTGGTCAACCAACTACTGAGAGTGCGAATGATTTGGCGCTCTTATTGCGCGCGGGCTCCTTAGCAGCCCCAATGGAAATCATTGAAGAGCGCACAATCGGACCAAGCCTTGGTGCTGAAAATATTGAGAAAGGGTTTAAATCTCTCATCATTGGTTTTGCAGCAATCGCTATTTTCATGATTGCCTACTACCTGTTGTTTGGTACTTTCTCAGTTGTGGCACTAGCAGTGAACTTATTACTCTTAATCTCCGTTTTATCCATGTTGCAAGCCACCTTAACCTTGCCAGGAATTGCTGCGATGGCATTGGCGCTAGGTATGGCGATTGACTCCAACGTATTAATCAACGAGCGTATTCGTGAGGAGCTACGCAATGGCGCAGCCCCGCAAACAGCTATTGCTATCGGCTTTGATAAAGCCTGGGCAACTATCTTGGATTCAAACATCACCACCTTAATTGCCGGTCTTGCATTGCTTACATTTGGCTCTGGCCCAATCAAAGGCTTCGCAGTAGTGCATTGCCTTGGTATTTTGACTTCCATGTTTTCAGCGGTCTTTTTCTCACGTGGCCTGGTTAACCTCTGGTACGGCAGAGGTAAAAAAGTTCAGAAACTCGCTATCGGCCAAGTTTGGCGTCCTCAGGAGAAATAAGTCATGGAATTTTTCCGGATTAAAAAAGATATTCCCTTCATGCGCCATGCATTGGCGCTCAATGCGGTTTCTCTCATCACCTTCTTAGCCGCCGTTTTCTTCCTCTGGCATAACGGCCTCCACCTATCAATTGAATTTACTGGCGGTACGGTTATGGAGGTTACTTATCCACAAACCGCTCCTTTAGATTCAATTAGATCGAATGTGGAAAAGTTAGGCTATTCAGATACTCAGATTCAGAACTTTGGCAGCTCACGTGATGTGATGATTCGCCTACCACTCCAAAAAGATGCTGAAGGAAAAATGATTTCCTCTGCAGATCAAAGCGCAGCAGTGATGCAAGCGCTGGAGCCAGCAACTACTGGAGCGAAGCTACAGCGTGTGGAGTTCGTAGGCCCCCAAGTAGGCCGTGAACTCGCGATTGATGGATTAATGGCTTTGTTGTTTGTAGTAATTGGCATCGTGGTTTACCTTTCCTTCCGCTTCGAGTGGAAATTTGCTGTTGCCGGCATCATTGCGAACTTACATGACATCGTCATTATTTTGGGCTTCTTTGCTTTCTTCCAATGGGAATTCTCACTCTCCGTATTGGCTGCAGTACTCGCCGTGCTGGGTTACTCGGTCAATGAGTCAGTGGTGATCTTTGACCGTATTCGCGAAAACTTCCGTAAGTACCGCAAAATGAATACCCGCGAAATTATTGATAACGCCATAACCAGCACCATTAGCCGTACCGTGATTACTCACGGCAGTACTGAGATGATGGTCTTGGCAATGTTGATTTTTGGTGGTCCTACCCTCTTCTACTTTGCCTTAGCGCTGACCATCGGTATTTTGTTCGGTATTTATTCTTCTGTATTCGTTGCTGCAGCTTTAGCAATGTGGCTTGGTGTTACTCGTGAAGATTTAGTGAAGGGTGACAAGAAGCCGGATGATACTGCTCGCAATGATAATCCTAACTTCGGGGCTCAGGTCTAAGTTTGCTACCAAGCAATTAAAAACGTAGTTAATTTAGTGTGAAATTCTGATGCTCAAGGGCGGCTAATATTTTCTTAGTCGCACCTTGATGCTCAATCGAGTAGGCCTTTGCAGCGCTCGACATCATTTCTAATCCCGTAGTATTCAAAAGCAATTCTTTTAAAGACTCTATGAGAGCCACTGGCTCACTCAAGATAAGTTCGCCCTGGATACGCTTTGCGGCACCAATCGCAATAGCATCCAAAGCCGCCTGTTGGAAGTTATAGGTATGCTCACCAAGCAGCACTGGACAACCAGCAGCACAAGCCTCAATCAGATTCTGTCCACCAAAGGGAAGTAGACTACCACCCATGAGAACTAAGTCAGCGGCACTGTAATACATCGGCATCTCACCCATGGAGTCGCCGAGAATCACATCCACATTAGCATCGCCCTTAGGCGCCTCAATCCATTCCGTACGGCATAGAAACTTCAAACCAGCATCCCGAATCTGATCCGCTACCTCAGAGAATCTTTCAGGATGACGCGGCACTAAACAGAGCAATGGAGCAACATCAAAAGTATTGCTGAGGAGCAAATCTTTCCACGCTTGCAGAATAATCACCTCTTCACCATCACGAGTGCTCGCAGCACAAACCATCAGACGCTGATTTGCATGCAACTCTTGTTTCCAAGATTTGCCTTGTTGGACCAGGCTTGGATCTAGTGGTACATCAAACTTGAGGTTACCAACAATCTCCACTTTTTTGACGCCCAGGCTTCGATAGCGGTCGGCATCGAATTGGGTTTGGGCCAAAATACCTGCAAACGCTTGAAACAAAGATCTTCCCGCTTTACCAAATCGGTTTACGCGACGCGCACTGCGCTCGGATAAGCGTGCGTTCACCAAAAATAATGGCAAGCGAATTTCAGCACAATAAAACACAATAGTTGGCCAAGCTTCAGTCTCCATAAACAGCCCGAACTTCGGTTTAAATGCGCGAATGAAATTGGCGACTGACCAACAAAGGTCATAAGGCAAATAGACTTGGCGCAACTGACCCGCGGCAATCGCTTTTGCAAATAAAGCAGTACCAGTGCGACGGCCATTGAGTGTCATATGGGTTAGCAGAACTGTTTCACCGCGCTCTAGATAAGCATCAACTAAAGGTTGGGCAGCCCTAGTCTCACCAACTGATACCGCATGAATCCATACCGATCCCTGAATAATCGTTTTGCCATAGGCAAAACCCAGACGTTCAGTGAAGTGATTTAAATAATCAGATGAGTGACGCGTGCGCCATGCAAGCCGAAGGAATGCTAAGGGCAGTAATAGATGCCAAAGCAGTTGATAAACAGCAAACCAGATCTTGGGGCGGGCACCGTATTGCAAATCCTGCGGTGCCTGCCCAAGGCTTGGAGTGAGACTCACTTTTTCAGACGTTCGGTCAACTCGACCGCCTTGCCTAAATAAGAAGATGGTGTCATTTCAAGCAATAAAGCTTTTGCATCTTCTGGAATTTGCAAGCCACGAATGAAGGTTTGTAAATCAGCCTGATTAATTCCCTTACCACGAGTGAGTTCCTTGAGTTGTTCATAGGGATTCTCGATGCCATAACGACGCATGACAGTTTGCACTGGCTCCGCCAACACTTCCCAGCACTCGTCTAAGTCTGCAGCAATTGCAGCATGGTTCACCTCTAATTTGCCCAAACCACGCAAGGCGCTGTCATAAGCTAAAACACTGTGACCAAATGCTGGGCCAAGGTTACGCAACACAGTGGAGTCAGTCAGATCGCGCTGCCAACGAGAAATTGGCAACTTCTCTGCCAAGTGACGCAATAAGGCATTGGCTACACCCAAGTTACCTTCAGAATTTTCAAAGTCAATTGGGTTCACTTTATGCGGCATTGTTGATGAACCAATCTCACCAGCTTTAGTGCGTTGTTTAAAGTAACCGATCGAAATATAAGCCCAGAAATCACGGTCCATATCTAACAAGATTGTGTTGGCGCGAGCAATCGCATCAAACAGCTCAGCCATACCGTCGTGCGGCTCAATCTGGATGGTGTAGGGATTGAATGTGAGGCCCAAACGCTTTTCGACTACATTCTTGGAAAAATTTTCCCAGTCAAAATTCGGGTAAGCCGATAAGTGGGCGTTGTAATTACCAACTGCGCCATTCATCTTTCCTAAAAGTGGAACTGCGGCAATCGTTGCAATCGCACGCTCTAAACGTTTGGCAATATTAGCCAACTCTTTACCCAAGGTACTTGGGGAAGCTGGCTGGCCATGCGTGCGGGACAACAAGGGCACTTTGGCGTTCTCAATTGCTAAATCCGTTAATACAAAATGAACTTTTCTGAGTTGCGGTAATAAAACTTGATCACGCGCACCGCGTAACATCAAGCCATGCGAAGTATTGTTGATGTCTTCTGAGGTACAGGCGAAATGAATAAATTCACTAGCTTTCAATAGATCTGGGCGACCCGCTACTTTTTCTTTTAGGAAATACTCAACCGCTTTCACATCATGGTTGGTCACTGCCTCAATGTCCTTAATGCGCTGAGCATCGGCATCAGAGAAGTTTTCAGGCAAAGATAGCAAAAAGGCCTCATCTGCTGCACTAATTTTTGGTACATCGGGTAGACCTGCGGAGGCCAAAGCCAATAGCCAGTGAATCTCCACAAATACACGCTGACGCATAAATGCGGCCTCAGACAACCAAGGCCTTAAGGCATCAAGTTTGCCGGCATAGCGACCATCTAAAGGGGAAAGTGCATTAAGGGTAGAAATCGGCTGACTCACGAATATTGCCTTTACTTTGAATGTGTCAATAAACCCAGATTTTAATCGTTCTTAGGGGCAACCCAATTTGGCTGAGATAGCTATACTTAGCTTTATGAAACTCATCGGATCCCTCACTAGCCCATACGTACGCAAGGTACGCATTGTTCTCCTGGAAAAAAAGGTTGATGTAGACCTAGAACTGGAAAATGTCTGGGCAGCAGATACCAAAATTGCCCTCAACAACCCCTTAGGCAAGATCCCCTGCTTGATTTTGGATGACGGCGAGGCCATTTATGACTCCCGGGTGATTGCGGAGTATGCCGACACCCTTAGTCCTGTTAGCAAGCTTATTCCAGCTGGTAGCCGTGAGCGGGCAGCAGTTAAGACCTGGGAAGCCCTGGCTGACGGGGTTGAAGATGCAGGAATTTTAGCCCGTTTAGAGGTGACTTTGCGCCCACTAGAGCAGCAGAGCCCTGAATGGGTCAATCGCCAAATGGGCAAAATCAATGCTGCTTTAGCCCAAATGTCCCGTGCCTTAGGTGAAAACGCCTGGTGTCACGGCAACCAGATGACTTTGGCTGATATTGCGGTGGGATGTGCACTGGGTTACATGCTCTTTCGCTTCCCAGATGTCACTTGGCAAGCTCAATACCCCAATCTAGACGCTCTGTATCAAAAGTTAATGCAGAGACCTTCATTTGCTGAAACAGCGCCTCCAGCAGCCTAATTAAGCAATTACTACTGAAGTATGTGAGGGGTGCTTAGGCGGAAATAATTCCACCACCCAAGCAAATGTCACCGTCATACAGAACGGCAGACTGGCCAGGCGTTACTGCCCACTGAGCCTCGGGAAAAGCCAGCTCAAAGCTCAAGAGCCCCTCAGAGCCATTGGTAAGAGTGCATGCTGAGTCCGACTGACGATAACGTGTTTTTGCGGAGTACTGTCCCGGCGTAGGCGCAACCCCGGCAACCCAGCTGGCATCTATTGCTGAGAGCTGATTCGCTAAAAGCCATGGGTGCTCGTGTCCTTGTGCCACATATAGAGTGTTATTCACTACGTCTTTGCGAGCGACATACCATGCATCGCCATTGCCATCTTGACTACCACCCAAGCCAATACCTTTGCGCTGTCCTAGGGTGAAAAAGGCAAGCCCCATATGCTCTCCCACCGTTTTGCCTTCAGGGGTTTTAATGGGTCCAGGCGTACGAGGCAAGTAGCGGTTTAAGAACTCACGGAAGGGGCGTTCGCCAATAAAGCAAATGCCAGTGGAATCTTTTTTGCGCGCATTGTGTAAGCCAATTTGCTCAGCAATCTTGCGCACTTCCGTCTTTGGGATCTCCCCAAGTGGAAAAAGAACGCTTGCCAATTGCGTTTGGGTTAAGCGATGCAAGAAGTAACTTTGATCCTTGCTGGCATCAAGCGCCTTCAATAATTGCACTTGACCACCTTCATGTCGAACCCGTGCATAGTGGCCAGTAGCAATAGCATCTGCACCCAAACTGATGGCATGGTCTAAAAAGGCTTTGAACTTAATTTCTGCATTGCACAACACATCGGGATTAGGTGTTCTGCCAGCTGCATATTCCCGTAAAAACTCCGCAAAAACGCGCTCCCGGTACTCGGCGGCAAAATTGACTGCCTCAACATCAATTCCGATCAGGTCTGCTACGGACACCACATCCAACCAATCCTGGCGGGCAGAGCAATACTCATCATTGTCATCGTCTTCCCAGTTTTTCATGAAAAGACCAATCACTTCATAGCCTTGCTGCTTGAGCATCCAGGCCGCAACAGACGAATCCACCCCCCCAGACATTCCGATCACGACTTTGGATGGCTTAGAAGCTGGTATAGCGGAAGAATTGAGGGTGATCATCAAAAAATGCGAGAATTCAATATAAGCTGAAAACCTCATTGTAGAAGCCTTAATTCAAGTTAGCTCCAGAGCTAAAGTGAAATAACTCAAAACATAAGGGTATCCATATATATGTGTATTCGCGTATATATACCTAAAATAGATTTTTTTTGAATCATTAGCATTTGGAGACATGCCATGCGCATAGGAGTACCGCTGGAAATCAGGCCTGGGGAAACTCGGGTAGCCGCCACACCGGAAACCGTTAAGAAGTTGATTGGCCAAGGCCATACGGTTGTTATTCAAAAGGATGCAGGTGTTACAGCCAGCCAACCCGATTCTGCGTATGAAGCAGTGGGCGCAAGCATTGGTAGCGCAGCTGATGCTTTTGGCGCAGAGATCGTGCTTAAAGTGCGCGCACCCGAAGCTGCCGAACTCAAGCAAATTAAGTCTGGCAGCGTGCTCCTGGGCATGCTCGATCCATTTGATAACGACAATATTGCCGCCATGGCTGCACAGGGGGTCACAGCATTCTCATTAGAGGCTGCTCCCCGTACCACTCGCGCTCAAAGCATGGACGTTCTTTCTTCGCAAGCTAACATTGCCGGTTACAAAGCGGTGATGGTTGCCGCTAACGAGTATCAGCGCTTTATGCCAATGCTCATGACTGCAGCGGGAACTGTTAAAGCTGCACGTGTGCTGATCTTGGGTGCAGGTGTTGCCGGCCTCCAAGCAATTGCAACTGCAAAGCGCCTAGGCGCAGTTATCGAAGCATCTGATGTGCGTCCAGCGGCTAAAGAGCAAATTGAATCTCTCGGCGCTAAGTTTGTTGATGTGCCTTATGAAACTGATGAAGAGCGTGAAATCGCTCAAGGTGTTGGTGGTTATGCTCGCCCAATGCCAGAAGCTTGGATGAAGCGTCAGGCAGCACTCGTTGCTGAACGCGCTCAACAAGCTGACATCGTGATTACTACTGCATTGATTCCGGGTCGTAAGCCACCAGTCTTGTTGCACAGCGATACCGTTGCCAATATGAAACCCGGCTCTATCGTGATCGACCTAGCTGCTGGTCGCGGCGATAACGGTTCAGGTAATTGCCCTTTGACAGAAGCTGACAAGATTGTTGAAAAAAACGGTGTGAAGATTATTGGTTACACCAATCTTGCTAGCATGGTAGCTGCGGATGCTTCTGCCTTGTATGCGCGCAACTTGCTCGACTTCATGAAGCTAATTGTTGACGCAGAAGCTAAGTTAGTTATCCCAAGTGATGACGATATCGTTACTGCCTGTCTCATGTGTCGTGATGGCCAAGCCATCCGTAAAAACTAATAGAAATCATTCAAAGGAAACATCATGGATCTCGCTGCTTTTCAAAGCATCCTCACAGTCCAAAACATCACCGTGTTTGTATTGGCCATTTTTGTTGGCTACCACGTGGTTTGGAACGTTACCCCTGCACTCCACACCCCACTCATGGCGGTTACTAACGCCATTTCTGGAATCATTATTGTTGGCGCCCTCCTGCAAACCGAAGTGATTGGTGGTGATGAAATTACTCTCACCAGCATCATTGGTGCGGTAGCAGTTTTCTTAGCCTCAATCAATATTTTTGGTGGCTTTATGGTCACCCGTCGCATGCTGGAGATGTTCAAGAAAAAAGCTCCTAAGGCTGATGCGGCCGGAACTAAATAAAACTAGAACAAGATCTTATAGAGACCAAAATAATGTCAAACATAACCGCGATTTCCTATCTCATTTCATCGGTGTTATTCATCCTCGCTCTGCGTGGATTGTCCTCGCCGACAACTTCACGTCAAGGCAACACCTTCGGTATGATCGGTATGCTTCTTGCCGTCATTACCACCTTCATGATTCCTGACTTTAAGCCAGTCTTCTCATTGATTATTGGCGCGATTGTTGGTGGTGCCATCATTGGAACCATTGCTGCTAAGCGTGTGCAGATGACTAAGATGCCTGAGCTCGTAGCACTCATGCACTCTTTTGTTGGCTTGTCGGCCGTATTGATTGCCATCGCAGCGGTATACAACCCAGCCCATGACCATACTGGCGCGCAAAAGATTGAACTCTTTATTGGCGCCTTTATTGGGGCAATCACCTTTACTGCCTCAATCATCGCGTTCGGAAAACTTTCAGGCAAGGTTAGCGGTAAGCCAGTGACCTTTGCTGGACAACATTTACTAAACCTCGCCCTCGCAATTGGCATGGTTGGTGGCGGTGTCATGTATTTCATGACAGGTAGCCACGAAGCATTCTTGGTGATGTGTGCGATTGCCTTAGTATTAGGTGTGACATTGATCATCCCTATCGGTGGCGCAGATATGCCAGTTGTTGTATCCATGCTCAACAGCTACTCTGGTTGGGCGGCGGCCGGTATTGGTTTCACATTAAATAATCCTGTTTTGATCATCGCTGGTGCTTGTGTAGGCTCATCTGGTGCGATTCTGTCTTACATCATGTGTAAGGCAATGAATCGCTCCATCTTGGCAGTCTTGCTTGGTGGCTTTGGCGCCGATGCATCTGCTGGTGGCGCCGATGATGGCGGCCCAAAGAACTACAAAACTGGCTCCCCAGAAGATGCTGCTTTCCTTATGGAAAATGCAGACACAGTCGTTATCGTTCCTGGATATGGATTGGCAGTTGCCCGCGCCCAGCACGCCCTGAAAGAATTAACAGAGAAATTGACCCACCATGGCGTGACCGTGAAGTATGCGATCCACCCAGTGGCAGGCCGTATGCCTGGTCATATGAACGTTCTCTTAGCTGAAGCAGAAGTTCCATACGATCAAGTATTCGAAATGGAAGACATTAACAGCGACTTTGGTCAGGCTGATGTGGTCTTAGTTCTTGGTGCAAACGATGTGGTGAATCCTGCCGCTCGTACACCAGGTAGTCCAATCTTCGGTATGCCGATCTTGGAAGCATTCAAAGCTAAAACGATCATCGTAAACAAGCGCTCCATGGCTGCAGGTTATGCAGGCCTTGATAACGAACTCTTCTACATGGACAAAACCATGATGGTCTTCGGCGATGCGAAGAAAGTGGTTGAAGATATGGTGAAGTCAGTTTCTTAAAGACCAAACCAAGTAGCATTAAATAATAAATGACCGCCTTCGGGCGGTTTTTTATTGCCTCAGAATCCTGCTTTTACCATCACCAATAAAAAAAACGCCCGGTCTTTTGAACCAGGCGTTTTAGTTTCTACAGCCAGATAGCTGAGGAAATTACGGCTATTACATCATGCCGCCCATTCCACCCATACCACCCATGCCGCTCATATCAGGCATGCCACCACCAGCAGAATCATCCTTTGGAGCTTCGCAGATTGCGCAATCAGTAGTCAACAATAAAGCTGCAACAGAAGCTGCATTAACCAATGCAGTTTTTGTTACCTTAGTTGGATCAATCACGCCTTGAGCTACGAGGTCGCCATATTCACCAGTTGCTGCGTTGTAACCGTTGTTGCCTTTGCTGGCCAACACTGCATTAACAACAACGCTAGCTTCGTCGCCTGCGTTAGAAACGATGATACGAATTGGCTCTTCCATTGCGCGCAATACGATGTTGATACCAGCGTCTTGATCAGCGTTATCGCCTTTCAAACCTTTGATACCTTGCATCGCACGTAACAATGCTACGCCACCGCCAGGAACAATACCCTCTTCAACCGCTGCACGAGTTGCGTGCAATGCATCATCAACGCGGTCTTTCTTTTCTTTCATTTCAACTTCAGTAGCAGCGCCAACACGAATCACTGCAACACCGCCTGCCAACTTAGCAACGCGCTCTTGCAATTTCTCTTTGTCGTAGTCACTAGTTGCTTCATCGATCTGAACACGAATGTTCTTCACGCGCGCTTCGATTGCTTTAGCATCGCCAGCACCATCAATGATGATGGTGTTTTCTTTGCCAACTTCGATACGCTTAGCCTGACCTAAATGCTCGAGCGTTGTTTTCTCAAGTGTGAGGCCGATTTCTTCAGCGATGACTGTACCGCCAGTTAAGATAGCGATGTCTTCCAACATGGCTTTACGACGATCGCCAAAGCCAGGAGCCTTAACAGCACAAGTCTTGATGATGCCGCGGATGTTATTCACAACTAAAGTTGCCAATGCTTCGCCTTCAACATCTTCTGCAATGATCAACAATGGACGACCAGACTTCGCTACTTGCTCGAGTACTGGGAGCAAATCACGGATGTTGCTAACTTTCTTGTCAAACAAGAGAACGTATGGAGTTTCCAATACGGCAACTTGCTTTTCAGGTTGGTTAATGAAATATGGAGAGAGGTAGCCGCGGTCAAACTGCATACCTTCAACTACTTCAAGCTCATCTTCCAAAGACTTACCATCTTCAACAGTAATAACACCTTCTTTACCTACTTTTTCCATTGCTTCAGCAATTCGCTGACCAATGCTGTGATCGCTATTAGCTGAGATTGAACCAACTTGAGCGATTTCTTTAGTAGTTGTACAAGGCTTACTGATCTTCTTGAGCTCTTCGATTGCAGCTGTAACTGCTTTATCAATACCGCGCTTCAAGTCCATTGGGTTGTGACCTGAAACTACGTATTTCATGCCTTCGCGAACGATAGACTGAGCCAATACAGTAGCGGTAGTTGTACCGTCACCAGCGATGTCATTGGTTTTGGAAGCAACTTCCTTCACCATCTGAGCACCCATGTTTTGGAGCTTGTCTTTGAGTTCGATTTCTTTTGCTACGGATACACCATCCTTAGTGATGGTTGGGCCGCCAAATGAACGCTCGATAACCACGTTACGACCTTTTGGTCCCAAAGTAGTTTTTACTGCGTTCGCCAGAATGTTTACGCCTTCTACCATCTTGGTACGGGCGTTATCTCCAAATACGACGTCTTTTGCTGCCATGATTGAGTTCCTTTCTTAGGTACCGATTACTTCTGTACAACAGCCATGATGTCTTCTTCGCGCATTACGAGAAGCTCGTCGCTGCCGACCTTAACTGTTTGACCTGCATATTTGCCAAATAACACGCGATCGCCAACTTTGACGTCTGGTGCATTCAGCTTGCCGCTGTCATCACGTTTGCCTGGGCCAACTGCCAATACTTCACCTTGGTCCGGCTTTTCAGCAGCAGCATCCGGAATAATGATTCCAGAGGCGGTTTTTGATTCTTGATCTAAACGTTTAATGATTACGCGATCATGTAAAGGACGCAGATTCATTCCTTCTCCTATGTTAGTAAGTGTTAACTAATTAAAAAACCAATATAAATCAATATGTTGCAGTCTCTTAACACGAAGGCAACAAGCTTTTCAGCTGAATAAGCCTGTTTTAGCACTCGCGTGTAGGGAGTGCTGATTATATAGGTCTGATTCTAGGGATTTCAAGGGCAAATTCACCTTAAATTTCAAAGGGAATCCTGCGCTTTCTATAATGCAGGCAGGCAAGTAGGTAGATTCCTACATATAAATAAGCCTTAAGCCCTTACAGCTCCAATCTGTCCTGCCTAGACTGGCTATTCAATGATTGGAGAATGCTGATGAGCCCGAAATCCCGGCTGTACACGCTTGTAAAGGCTTGGAAGAACAAACCCTTCCAAGAAGTGCGCGACGCCTGTGGCCAGCCTTGGCTAGGTCTTAGCGGTGAAGTACTCGAAGAACACCAATCCTGGTCACAGCGACAAGCGATTAGCAACGAACCCATCTTTAATAGCCAAGGAAGTAAGCTGACAAGCTCTTTATTTAGACCATTACTGACTGCCACCGATACACAACTCCTCAGATTGTTCATGGAAGGCTTGGATACGATTACCTACTGGTACCGTAGTGGTCGCTTCATTCCTGGCATCTTGCCTTTGCAAGCGCAACACCTAGCTTCAGCCAACTTCATTGATGCTCTCAGCGACCTCATCCTGAACTCACGACTTCCGGTTGGTCTTATCAGCTTGGGTGTGCACAAACTCAAGGATGCCGACTCCATGCATTCCTGCATGGAGGGCATATTGAGAATGCGCCGTCTCGGCGTTCTGATTCATCTTCTCGAATTTTCTGGAAGTAGCTCTCAAATCCGGTGGATTGAAGAGATGGAGCCTGAAGGCATTCATATCGAGATGGGGCAATTCCGTACTAATGGCTTACCAAATGAAATGGTCCTCCTAGGTCAGAAATTTCATAGCCAGATCTACGCCAGCAATATCACCCTAGTAAAGGATTTAGAAAACGCCATGGCTATGGGATCGCACCACTGCTATGGCGGCCTGATGATGCCACCAGTTAGTCGACATCAAATGCTACACACGAGCGATAGCCGTATCGCTAAGGCCATTTTTTCGCTGCACCCTCATAAAAACCTAAACGGAGACAAGTAATGAGAAAACGCGTGATGTTGGTAGATGACCATCCAGCAATGCTGATGGCATTAAAAAGTATGTTGCAAGATCAATTGCTTTTTGAGATAGCAGGACAAGCGCAGCATGGGGAAGAGTGTCTACGCTCAATCAAAGAAGTCAATCCCAATATGGTGATCTTAGATTTAGATATGCCCAAGACCGATGGCTTTGATGTCATTCGCCGGATTGGCTTGATGCACCCTGACGTTCGCATTCTCGTTTTATCCAGCTTAGATGAAGCTGTCTATGGCGGTAGAGTGCGATCCTTAGGTGCTCATGGTTTTGTCAATAAGACCGCTGGTGCCGATGTCATTCTGGCTGCATGTGTTGCTATCTCGCAGGGATATACGTTTTTCACGCATGGGAAGAACGGCAACACCTCTTTAAGTGACAACGACAAATTGGCGCTGATATCCGATCGCGAACTGCAAGTCATGAAGTATCTCGGCAAAGGTAATACCAATCAGCAGATATCAGACTTACTACATATCAGCAATAAGACTGTGGCGACTTATAAGACTAGAGTCTTTGACAAACTAGGCATTAACAATATTGCCGATTTGATCTTGTTCTGCCGCATGAACAACATCATCGAAAGCTAAAGCTAGCATGCATCGATTCATATTGAATAAAGTATTGGCACTCTGCTGCATCTATGGTGGCGCAACTTACGCCGGCCCCTTTAGCGCTTCAGAGCAATCATGGATCGATGCCCACCCAGTTGTGCGATTTAGTATTCACGAAAAATATGCTCCCTATCTTGTCCAAGCCAATCAGCAAGAAAGTGCAGCACCATTTAAAGCCCTACTATCAAAAATTGAAGAATGTACCCGACAGCAATATGTAGCGGTATGGAGAAAATCTGATCAAGAAGGTTTAAAACAACTCAGCAAGGGCGATGTGGATTTCATTATTGATCCGCCTAGCATTAATGA
This sequence comes from Polynucleobacter sp. AP-Jannik-300A-C4, assembly GCF_018688335.1. Taxonomy (NCBI): domain Bacteria; kingdom Pseudomonadati; phylum Pseudomonadota; class Betaproteobacteria; order Burkholderiales; family Burkholderiaceae; genus Polynucleobacter; species Polynucleobacter sp. AP-Jannik-300A-C4. The sequence goes on from NZ_CP061316.1 coordinate 1,699,835, forward strand.
CCATGTCTTGCAATTTGGCTCTCTGTCTGAAGCTATCTTTTGGGGGCATGATGCCATTGTCACCAAGAACTCAAGCAAGCTGGATTCGCCAAGCCTAAAAATTGCCTATTTTGATCGAGGCCTTGAGAATACGCCCTCCATCTTTGATGACTATGCCAAAGATAAAGAGGCTCAGCCACCTAATGACTTGATGCAATCCCTGATCAAAAGCGATATCGAGGCATTGGTGATGCCAATCCGCTTAGCGCGTCGATTGATACAAGAAACCCCAAGTTCAGATCTAAAAATAGATGGGCTTTACAGTCGAGATCCATTTGCCTATCGCTGGTTAATCTCAGATCAAGATGCTCCCCTGCATGATGTATTGAGTCACTTTTTAAATGACTTGGATCCCATTGCCTCACGCCAGCTCTTTGCCTTAGGCGATGAAGCTAAGCCAAAATCAAGCCTACTACCCTGGCTAAGCGCAATATTGGTATTCATTATTGGTGGGGTGATGCTCTACCAGCTCCAAAGAAAGTATTTTCATCAGAAAAAAACTGCTCTTGAGTTACTGAACTCCAAAGAATTAGCCGAAAAGGCCAATGCAGCCAAATCTGCTTTTCTCGCAACCATGAGTCACGAAATTCGCACTCCCATGAATGCCATCTTGGGAGTTCAAGAGCTGCTACTCAGTAGCGCGCAATTTCCTAAAAAAGATAAACCGCTATTAAAGAGCGCTCAAGCTTCAGCTGAATCGCTTTTAGGGATGCTCAATCAAGTACTGGATATTTCTAAGATTGAAGCTGGCAAACTCACCCTCAATCTAGAACCGTGCAATCCACATCAATTGATCATGGATATTCATGCGGCGTTCTCCACAGTAGCCCAGAAACAAAATCTTCTTCTACATACCTCGATTGACCCCAGAATCGCTGAAGTTCTGATGATTGATTCATTGCGTCTACGACAAGTTCTGCAAAACTTACTGAGCAACGCAATTAAGTTCACCAAGGAAGGTGAGGTGTACTTTTCCACCACCGTACTGGCAGATGATCATGCTGGCCAATTACTTGAGTTCAGAGTAATCGATACTGGGGTGGGCATGGGCAGCGAGCAAATTAAATTGGCTCTGCAAGCTTTTGAGCAATTACCGACTACGCAGGAGTCTTGCCAATCTGAACAAGCGAGGGGTACAGGGCTGGGACTGACCATCACCAATCATCTAGTGAACTCCATGAACAGTCATCTCTACTTTGAAAGCGCTCCAGGCTTTGGAAGTAATGTTCACTTTTCGGTGGCCTTTCCTAGAACGAGTATTGCTGCTCCCCAGCCTACTAGCTTCGACTCATTAGAATCGCCATCCAAAAACTTGATCTCGAAAAGGGTGGGAAGGAAAAATTGCTCCATTCATGCCTTAGTAGTGGAAGATCACCCAGCCAGCCGACAAATTTTGTCTTTGCAATTAGAGGCGTTAGGAATACACACCCATGTTTGTGAGAATGCTGCCGTTGCACTCATGCTGCTGAAAGACCACCATTTTGATCTCATGCTCACAGATCAGTCTATGCCCGGAATGCAAGGTTCTGAATTGGCTAAACAAATCCGATCCCTGGGTAATCGTGAATTAGTCATTATTGCTGTCACAGCCGATATTTACGCTTTAGACTCCCGCCACCAATTTTTATCCTCCGGTATGAATGGCGTGCTCATCAAGCCGCTAAGTCTTGGTGCTCTTGAGAATGAACTCATGCGCTATTTTGAGTCTAGCCAAGACCCCGTCTGTAGTAATGAGGTCTACTCATTTGACGCTTTCTCAAATCTCATTAAAGACGATCCCCGCCAAATCGTCGTAATCCTGGAAGAAATTGAAAAGGTACATCTAGAAGTTTTGAGTCAGCTCCAGTTAAATAGTGGTCAAGCCCCTATCAACGAGGCACAGTTTCGAAGCCTGGTTCATAAAGTCAAAGGCGGGGCACAACTGTTGCAAGCCAACGAATTTATCCATGCCTGTGAATCGCTTGAAATTGAGGGGCCACTTTCAGATCGCATAGATCAATTCCTCACCCTACTCGAAGAACAAAATCAAACTATCGAGACTTATAAGAAAAGATATCGGCATTAATTTGTGGCTGTTGTCGTAGGCGGGGCATCAAGGTTTATCCTATAGGGAATGCGTACTCAGAATTCTTCAAGCTCAGTCCTAGCCCAAGCTCCCATGCTGTTGCTTGGCCTAGCCATCCTACTCCTGGCCCCTCAGGCCTACTCTGCGGACTTGGCATCGAAGGACGCCGCTCTGAAGTTCATACCTAAGGCTGTAGCAGCTAGCCTTGAGAAAAGTCAGATTCCCAAAGATGCAATCAGTATTTCAGTAATGGAAATTGATCAGGCTCGACCAGGAAAAGTGACAGCAAAAACAGAGGTGGACTGGCGTTCGCAGCAGGCAATGAACCCTGCATCCACCATGAAGCTCATCACCACCCTCACTGGATTGGATGTCCTAGGACCTCAATATCGTTGGCGTACAAACATTTATACCGATGGACTTATTCGTCAAGGTACTCTCAAAGGCAATCTCTATTTGCAAGGGACCGGCGATCCAAAGCTAATCCCCGAAGAATTCGCCAAAATGATGAACGCTATACAGAATTTGGGCATCCAGAAAATTGATGGCAACTTATTCTTTGATAGAAGCGCCTATGCGCCCAGCGTGATGGAACACAACACGATCGATGGCGAATCTTTGCGCGCCTATAACGTCCCACCGGATCCCCTGCTGTACGCTTTTAGAACCCTCTCTTTTCAATTAGGTAAATCACGCACTGCTGACTTTATCGATATCAGCTACACGCCACCACTATCCCAACTCAAAGTGATTAACCAGATGCAATTGGTCAATCAGTCTTGCGATAACTGGAAGAGCAATCTTCGTTTTAAATTAGACCCTGAAGGTGATGGGTCTGCCACTAACCAACTACTGACTGCGCAGTTTTCTGGCAGCTTTCCTAGTGCCTGCAAAGGGGTGAACTACAACGTCGTTGCTTTAGATGCCAATACCTTTCTTACCCAAGGCTTTGCTGCAGCCTGGGAGCTCGCTGGCGGCACTTGGACTCAAGCACCTACAGGAAAGTCTGGCACCGTTCCCCTAGCGGCTCGACTGCTGCTGCAGTTTGAAGGCATCCCTTTGGCTGATGATGTGCAAGATATCAATAAGTTTTCCAACAATGTAATGGCAAGGCAATTGATGTTGACCTTAGCACTAGAAAAGATGGGTAAACCAGCGACTACTGAAAATGGTGAGCTGGTGATTCAGAGCTGGCTAAAGGGACTGGATCTTCAGTTCCCAGAACTCGTAATTGAAAATGGCTCCGGCCTATCTCGTAATGAGGCAGTATCAGCCGAGCATTTGACTCAACTATTGGTTGCAGCCCGCAACTTATCGGTAGCAGATACTTTTTATAACAGTCTACCAATTGCAGGTAAAGATGGCACGATGAAAAACCGCCTCATGGCACATTTACGGAAATTTTTGCATTTGAAGAAAAAGCCTGAGGCCCGAATAAAAACTGGAGCACTCGTAGATGTACGGGCAATATCAGGTTATGTGATGAGTAAGTCTGGAAAAATGTACGCTGTGACCTCTTTCATAAACCATCCAAATGCTTTGAAAGGTCTAGATGCGCACGATCAACTCTTGGCATGGCTATTAAATGATGGGCCAGATCCAAAACAGGCGCGCTGAAGTCGATCTCGAACACCATCCCATTCCTCGCCCACCGGAGGCTCCGGAAACAGAATTAGATCCCAGCCTTGCTGATCTAAATCTCGCAAAGAGCGGTACAAGCGACTCGCAAATGCAGCACTATCACTAGGCACAATCACTTCCTCAAAATGAGCTGATGGATGCCCATCATCACCTAATGAAGAGTCTGAATCCCATACAGCAACCGCTACCCGCGACTTAATATCTGGGAACTCGCTGAGTGCATCCAAGACTCTGCCCGGCGCATACATTCTGAGAGGGGTTGTCGGAGCGTAATGGGCACGAAGACTACCAGAGACCCTTGGTGCGTCTCCACCCTGCTTCACTAAATCACTTTCACCAGGCAAATAGACTTTAATGCCCGTCTTGATAAAAATTTCTCCTGGAGTAATGAGGCCTGGGCGCAATAAGACTGGATACTCACCAGAAGATAAATCAATGATGGTCGATTCAATCCCGACTTCGCAGTCACCACCATCCAAAATCATGAGCTCCAACATACCCTCAAACTCGCTACGGACATCAGCAGCGCTCGTAGGAGATACTTTGCCAAAACGATTAGCCGAAGGAGCAACCACCCCACCCTTAAACTTACGCAGCAATTCTTGTGCAATTGGATGCGCAGGCGCCCGAATCGCCACGGTTTCTTGACCGCCGGTAAGCTCGTTTAAAACGCTTTTATCTTTTTTAAAGACCAAGGTCAGTGGACCTGGCCAAAAGGCATTGATGAGTTTTAATGCGTCTTCTGATAAGTCTCTTACCCAGGGCGATAAAACTGGAACCCAATCGATTTGGGATTGATCAAACCTATCAGGGGCTGCCAAATGGACAATCAGCGGATGATTGGATGGTCTGCCTTTGGCGGTAAAAATCCGCTTAACTGCATCAGGATTCTTCGCATCTGCCCCTAAGCCGTAAACAGTCTCAGTCGGAAAGGCAACTAAGCCACCATCTCGCAAAGTTTGTACTGCTTCGTTAATTACCGCAGATGATTGTAGTGAGCTACTATCGCTGGACATTTCTAGGGCTCAATCCCTAATTCAAGCGCAACAGCTACGCAATTTTGACGCGCTTGGTTAAGTGACTCACCCAAACAATTGATGTGACCCATCTTGCGACCCATGCGTGGATCGGATTTTCCATAGAGATGTAACTTGGCATCTGGATGCGAGAGCACCTTATCCCAAGCAGGCTCTCTTGTCTTGTCTTCACTACCTTCATACCAAAGATCACCCAAGAGATTGAGCATAGAGACTGGTGCTAGCAAGCGGGTATCACCCAAGGGTAGACGAGCCATACTTCTCACTTGCTGCTCAAATTGACTGCTTACACAAGCATCCATGGTGTAGTGACCTGAATTATGAGGACGCGGTGCAATTTCGTTGGCGATGATGTCACCGCTCTTGAGAACAAAGAACTCGACACATAAAACGCCTACGTAATCAATCTTACGAATGAGTGCTTTTGCAGCTTCAATAATTTTTTTCTCTTGAGCTGGCTTCAGTGATGGGGCTGGCACAGTAGAGGTATGCAAAATGCCATCACGATGGATGTTTTGAGAAACTGGATATGCGACAACCGCATCATCATATCCACGCACCACCAAGGCAGATACCTCAAAATCTAAATCCATACGCTTTTCAAGAACACATGGCACCTTAGCCAATTCTGACCAAGCGGCAACTAAGTTGGCAGAGTCATAAACGGTAATTTGACCTTTGCCGTCGTAACCCATACGCGCGGTTTTCAGAATGCCAGGGAATAAATCTGCTGGAACATGGTCGATATCTGCATCACGCTCAATTACACAATAGGGCGCAGGGCCGATATTGGTTTCTGCTTTCCAGGTGGCTAAGAACTTTTTCTCAGCAACACGGTTTTGAGCCAAAGAGACGCAACTACTGCGAGGTGCCACAAAGACGCCTAAAGATTCGAGTTCATCTAACGCTTGTGCAGGAACATTCTCAAATTCCGTACTAACGGATTTACACAATGCTGCCATTTCTTTTAGTGCGGCAGAGTCGGTGTAATCGGCTTGAATGAATTTTTCTGCAATGGAGCCGGCAGGGCTATCCGATCCAGGATCGAGCACGCAGACCTTATATCCCATAGCTTGAGCAGCTTGGGTAAACATCCGCCCCAATTGACCGCCACCTAAAATCCCTAAATATGAGCCCGGCAAAATGGGCTCCAAACGATCTGCCATCTTTTAATATCCTGGCAAATTCATAGCGCGTGCAGTATCGGACTGCTTCACACGGAACTCTTCTAACTGTTTTGCTAAAGCAGCATCATTAACTGCCAAATTGGCAATCACATGCAAAGCTGCATTTGCGGCACCAGCCTCACCAATCGCAAATGTTGCCACTGGAATGCCCTTAGGCATTTGTACGATGGAATACAGAGAGTCTTCACCGCGTAGATATTTGCTAGCAACTGGAACACCATAAATTGGAACGATTGTTTTAGATGCCAACATGCCTGGCAAATGTGCAGCACCACCAGCACCAGCAATAATTGCCTTGAGACCGTTTTTGGAAGCATTTTCTGCATACGCAAACATATCGTCTGGCATGCGATGAGCTGAAACTACTTTGGCTTCATGAGCAATACCAAATTGCTCCAGCATTTGAGCGGCATGTTGCATGGTGTCCCAATCTGAATTGGATCCCATGACTATTCCGACTACTGGCTTTTTGCTCATTGACCTCTCCAAATGCCCTGATTTATATCGTTAATCTTTCTAAGGGCTTATTATCCCAGCCTTTTTAGGGCATCTAGGAAATTAGCCTTTAGTTAAGCGAGCAAGGGCCTCACGGTACTTTTCAGCTGTTTTATCAATCACATCAGCCGGCAAAGCAGGCGCAGGGGCCGTTTTTGGCCAGGGCTTGCCGTCGACCATGGCTGTTTCTAGCCAGTCCCGAACGAATTGCTTGTCATAAGAGGGTGGATTTGCGCCCACATAGTAGGTTTCAGCAGGCCAAAAACGGGAAGAGTCGGCGGTGAGGATTTCATCCATCAAGACCAACTGACCAGCGTCATCTAAACCAAACTCAAACTTGGTATCTGCAATGATGATTCCACGAGTTGCAGCATATTCAGAAGCTTCTTTATATAAACGAATGCTGACCTCACGAATCTGATTGGCTAATTTCTCGCCAATCATCTCAATCACCTTGTCAAAGGAGATGTTTTCATCATGCTCACCCACTTCAGCTTTAGCTGCGGGAGTAAAAATAGGCTCAGGTAACTTCTGCGCATTTTCCAAGCCTTCAGGCAATGCAATACCGCAGACCTTACCAGTTTCTTTGTAGTCTTTCCAACCGCTACCTGCTAGGTAGCCACGCACCACTGCCTCAACCAAGATTGGCTTCAAGCGTTTAGCGACTACCGCACGACCTTTAACTTGATCCATTTCATCTGCTGGCACAACACTCTCAGGATCAATACCGGTCAAATGATTGGGAATGACCTTAGCCAGCTTCTCAAACCAAAAGTTGGCCATTTGATTGAGCACAATGCCCTTCTCAGGAATAGGCTGACCCATGACTACATCAAAAGCAGACAAGCGATCCGTGGTGATCATGAGCAGTTTGTCATCCCCCAGCGCATAGACATCACGTACTTTTCCTTTAGAAAGTAGAGGTAATGACTGAATACAAGTGGCGTATAAAGCGGGCATATTTATCTCACTTCACGATCTGGGCTAATTTGCCACTCTTGTAAAGCTCTGCCATTTTTTCCAGAGGAATTGGCTTAATTTTGGATGCTTGGCCTGAGCTGCCGAAAGCGTTAAAGCGTGCAATGCACACTTTCTTGGCTGCTTCACGTGCGGGCTTGAGGTAATCACGTGGGTCAAACTTACTTGGGTTCTCAAACATATAACGGCGGATCGCACCGGTCATTGCCAAACGAATATCGGTATCAATATTGATCTTACGTACACCATTCTTAATACCCTCTTGAATTTCTTCAACAGGTACACCATAAGTTTCTTTCATATCGCCACCGAATTCACGGATCTCAGCAAGCAACTCTTGTGGAACACTCGATGAACCATGCATCACTAAATGCGTATTCGGAATACGTGTATGAATTTCTTTAATACGCTCGATAGCCAAGATGTCGCCTGTAGGCTTCTTCGTAAATTTATAAGCGCCATGACTAGTGCCAATCGCAATCGCCAAGGCATCGCACTGCGTAGCCTTTACAAAATCTGCAGCTTGCTCAACGTCCGTCAACAACTGCTCACGCGTCATCTTGCCGTCAGCACCATGACCATCTTCTTTATCGCCCTGCATAGTCTCCAAAGAGCCTAGAACACCCAACTCAGCTTCAACAGTCACACCAATAGAGTGAGAGAACTTCACCACTTCTCTAGAAACATCGACGTTGTATTCATAACTGGCAACTGTCTTGCCATCGGCCTCTAGCGAGCCATCCATCATCACACTAGTAAAGCCGCTCTTAATCGCAGCCATACACACTGCTGGACTTTGACCATGATCTTGATGCATGACGACTGGAATATGTGGGTAAGCCTCTACCGCAGCAGAAATCAAGTGACGCAAGAATGATTCACCAGCATATTTACGAGCACCAGCAGAAGCTTGCATGATGACTGGGGAATCAGCTTCATTAGCCGCCTCCATAATTGCCGTAACTTGCTCTAAATTGTTCACGTTAAATGCTGGCAAGCCATAGCCATTTTCAGCAGCGTGATCCAAGAGTTGTCGTAAAGATACTAAAGCCATGATGGTCTCTTAATTAAAAATGTTAGTAATGAATTATTTGAATCAATATTTTAAAAAGTGGATTACTTCACTTGAACAATCTTGAGTGAGTTCGTGCCACCAGGCTCACCCATAGGTTCACCAGAAGTCAGAACAACTACATCACCCTTCTTCACTGTCCCTAACTTCTTCAGGCAATCTTCAACCTCCTGCAAGGCGGTATCACGTTGCTTGGTGTAGTCCAAGCCAACAGGGAATACATTGCGATAAGTGCTCAATGCACGCTGAGTGGCAATCTTTGAAGTTAAGGCAAAAATAGGCAAATGAATATTATGTCGACTCATCCAAACCGCGGTAGATCCTGAGTCTGTTAAAGCAGCAATCGCATTGGCATTGAGATGATGCGCTGTAAATAGCGCGCCCAAGGCAATTGTTTGGTCAATACGTGAGAAGGTTTGGTCCAAGAAATCGGTATCAAGCTTTACACGGTCAGACTTTTCAGCCTCAACACAAATCTCAGCCATCGCTTTAATCGTTTGCACGGGATACATACCAGCAGCAGATTCTGCAGACAACATCACCGCATCCGTACCATCTAATACCGCATTAGCTACGTCACTGACTTCAGCACGCGTCGGTACTGGAGCATTAATCATGGACTCCATCATTTGCGTTGCTGTGATCGTGAATTTATCAGCCTCAAGTGCCAGCTTAATCATGCGCTTTTGCAAAGCTGGGACAGCAGCGTTACCCACTTCAATAGCCAAGTCACCACGCGCAACCATAATGCCGTCACTCTCCGCGATGATGCTGTTCAATGCATCAGGTTCAATCGCCTCTGCACGTTCTACTTTCGCAATCGTGCGCACTTTGCCAACACCATGCTTTGCGCTAGCGGCATCTGCCAACTTACGGGCATAGGCCATATCTGCGCCATCCTTAGGAAAGCTGATTGCCAGAAAATCTACGCCCATCGCGATCGCCGCATCTAAATCGGCAATATCCTTTTCTGTCAGGGCTGGTGCAGTCAGACCGCCACCAGCACGGTTAATACCTTTGTTATTTGAAAGTGGGCCACCTTGCTCGACGAGGGTAAAGATTTCTCCGCCTTTAACATTCTCAACACGAAGCACAACTAAACCGTCATTTAGTAAAAGGCGATCGCCTGGCTTGACATCTTGTGGCAACTCTTTGTAATCCAGACCGACACGCTCTTGATTACCCAGCTCACATGCGACATCCAGAACAAAGTGTGCACCTTCCTTTAAAAGAATTTTGCTATCAACAAATTTACCCACGCGAATTTTTGGGCCTTGCAAATCGGCCATGATGCCCACTTCTTTTCCTACTTCTGCAGAAATGCTACGCACTAAATCATGACGCGCCTTATGGTCAGCAACAGTGCCATGAGAAAAGTTCATTCTCACGACATCCACGCCTGCTCGAATCATCTCGCGCAATACTTCTGGTTTTTCTGAAGCAGGGCCCAATGTGGCAATGATTTTTGTTGCTCTCAACATAGTTAGTCTTTCGCTCTTTCAGCTAATACTGCAAAGGCTGGCAAGGTTTTGCCTTCCAAGAATTCCAGGAAGGCGCCGCCGCCAGTAGAGATGTAATCCACTTGATTTTCAATACCGTACTTCGCAATTGCAGCCAAGGTGTCACCACCACCTGCAATGGAAAATGCAGGTGAATGGGCGATTGCTGCAGCCAACATCTTGGTGCCACCGCCAAACTGATCAATCTCAAACACGCCTAATGGGCCGTTCCAAACGATCGTGCCAGCATGCGCCAACATGATGGATAAACGTGCAGCAGTTTTAGGGCCAATATCCAAAATCATGTCATCTTCTGCGACTTGATCAGCAGGCACACGGTTTGCGCGCGCCAATGGAGAGAGTTCGTTCGCAACCACGACATCCTCAGGAATCGGAACGTGCGCGCCGCGCTTTTCCATAAGCTCCATGATCTCTCGTGCTTCATCAACTAAGTCTGGCTCTGCCAATGACTTACCAATGGGCAAGCCTTTGGCCAACATAAAGGTATTTGCAATACCACCACCCACAATTAACTCATCTACTTTGTCAGCTAAAGCTTTAAGGATGGTCAGTTTTGAAGATACTTTAGAGCCAGCCACAATCGCTACCAATGGGCGCTTTGGACTTGCTAGGGCACGGCTCAAAGCATCCAACTCAGCAGCCATCAATGGTCCAGCACAAGCAAGCGGGGCAAATTTAGCTACGCCATTCGTAGTTGCTTCGGCGCGATGAGCAGTGCCAAATGCATCATTGACGTAGACGTCACACAAAGCGGCAATCTTCTTAGCCAGCTCATCATTATTCTTTTTCTCGCCCACATTGAGACGACAATTTTCTAGCAGCACCAATTCACCGGGATTGACTTCAAAGCCACCATCAACCCAATCGCTAATTAAGGGAACCTTACGATTTAAGAGGGTGGCAATTCGGTCAGCTACCGGAGCCAAACTATCCTCGGGCTTGAATTCGCCCTCAGTTGGGCGACCCAAATGTGAGGTGACCATGACAGCCGCACCAGCATCCAAGCACATTTGCACCGCTGGCATAGAGGCCCTAATCCGGGTGTCTTCTGTGATATTGCCCACATCATCCTGAGGCACATTGAGATCAGCGCGGATTAAAACCCGCTTTCCCTTGAGCAGACCTGCTGCAGCGAGATCACTGAGACGTTTTACTTTAAAGAGAGTTTCCGGCATGAGAATGGGCAAATTTAGTGGTTTACTGGGAATGCTCCATTCTAAATCGTCTGGGCTTGAGACCCCAAGGGAATTGGACTACCCCGCCCCGCTCCCTGCTCTACAATAAAGGCTGAGACGTATTCCAGGCCTAGGGGCTCCCTAGCAGCATGGCACCCAGTTTTACCGAATTGAATCACCCTATTTATTACATATTTAAAAGGTAGAGAAAATGTCGATGTCCGACCGCGATGGCTTTATTTGGTCCGATGGGAAGCTCGTTCCCTGGCGTGAGGCCAATATTCATGTGCTAACCCACAGTCTCCACTACGGAATGGGCGTATTTGAAGGCATTCGAGCCTACAAAACCCCCCAGGGCACCGCCATTTTCCGCCTTCCAGAGCACGTTAAGCGCTTATTCAATGGAACTAAGATTTTCCAAATGACTATGCCTTGGACCCCTGAGCAAATCACCAACGGCATTATTGAGGTCGTCAATAGCAATAAGCTGGAATCTTGCTATATCCGCCCAATTATCTTTATTGGCTCCCAAAAGCTCGGCATCTCTCCAAAAGGTAACAGCATCCATACCGCGATCGCCGCCTGGGAATGGGGCGCTTATTTGGGTGAAGATGGTATCAATAAGGGTATCCGCGTAAAAACCTCCTCATTTACACGTCACTTTGTGAACTCCTCATTGGTGCGCGCCAAGGCTTCTGGCTACTACATCAACTCCATTTTGGCGAACCAAGAAGTAACTGCTAACGGCTACGATGAAGCCCTGCTACTGGATACAGAAGGTTATGTATCCGAGGGATCCGGTGAAAACGTCTTTATGGTGAGTGACGGGATCGTTTACACCCCAGATCTGGCTTCTTGCTTAGACGGTATTACTCGTGACTCCATTATTCAGATCGTCAAAGATCTCGGCCTTGAATTGCGAGAGAAACGCATCACCCGCGATGAGATCTACTCTGCTGATGAAGCCTTCTTTACTGGTACCGCTGCAGAAGTAACGCCAATTCGTGAGTTGGATGATCGCACTATTGGTGATGGCAAGCGTGGTCCTATTACCGAGAAAATTCAGAAGACCTACTTTGATGCGGTCTACGGTAGAAGCGATAAGTACAAGTCTTGGTTAACTTACGTTAAGTAATAGGAAATCAGAGAATGAGTGAAGCTCAAGTTGTGATGGTGAATGGCAATACCGATTTGCCTTTACATTGCCCAACCAATAAAACTCCTAGCTGGAATTCACATCCACGCGTATTTCTGGATGTGGCTAAAACGGGTGAGGCAAAGTGTCCTTATTGCGGCACTGAGTACAAACTCATTCCAGGTACCGAACCCCACGGACACTAAGTCCATCAGCACCCCTATTTGGGGTGCTGTATCGGGATACCTCATATGAATCGTATTCTGATCATCGCTCCCAATTGGATTGGTGATGCCGTAATGTCCCAGCCTCTGCTGGCGAATCTCAAAGCAAGTTACCCGCAGTCACAGATTGATGTTTTAGCAAGCCCCTGGGTTGCGCCCATCTATCGCGCCTGCGCTGAAGTGCATCAAGTCATAGAGGCGCGCCTAGAGCATAAGCAATTGCAGTGGGGTCTACGCAAGCAGCTAGCAAGGCAACTGGAATTAAATCAATACGATGCCTGCTTTGTTCTTCCCAACAGTCTCAAGTCCGCCTTAATTCCTTGGCTAGCTAATATTCCGCTACGGATTGGCTATCGTGGAGAGATGCGTTTTGGACTCATCAATTTTGCTTTAGATAATCCCAGTAAGACCAATCGCCCCCCGATGGCGAATCATTACCTTGCACTTGGCAATGTAATACGGCCATCACAAGAGATTGATATCAATCAATCAGCGGATCCTAAACTCAACATCTCACCCGTAGCCAAACAATCTGTCAGCACTAAGTTGCAAACAGCGGGAATAAATGAAAAATCTATCTATGTGTTTTGTCCAGGCGCAGAGTTTGGAGCAACAAAACGCTGGCCCACCAATCACTTCGCAACCCTTGCGCAGCAATTAATCACGCATGAATCTGATGCGCATGTCATTCTCTTGGGCAGCAAGAGTGATCACGAATTCGGTAAGGAAATTATTTCTCAAGTAACAAATACCTCTCAAATTCAGAACTGGTGTGGCGAGACTTCACTTGATGAAGCAATTGCACTCATTGGTATGAGTAAAGCACTGGTCAGCAACGACTCTGGCTTAATGCATATCGGCGCAGCATTAAAAGTTCCGCAAGTAGCGATCTTTGGATCAAGCGATCCTCGCCATACGCCACCACTATCTGATAAGGCAAAAGTCATCTGGCTTAACTTGCCATGTAGCCCCTGCCACAAAAGAGAGTGCCCACTTGGGCATCTCAAATGCTTAAAAGATATTTTGCCCACGACTGTATTGAGCGCCGTTCAATCACTCCACTAATTTTGTCGCGATACACATCACCAGAAAGTAAGCCATGACCAAACTTGCCAGACTTTTTCATAATGCCGATGAAGTGGTGGATGCCTGGCGTGATGCCTTGAAGCATCGTGACGTCAAAGGCGCCTTGGCAATCTGGCTAGATGATGACTCAATTACTTGCGTACTCCCCGAGGGGCAACGCTTAAGTGGACATGCAGAAATTCGGGAGGGTTTAGAGCGCCTGCTGGCAAAGCAAGCTCTCTTTTTAGAGCCAATTGCCTGTATTAACCATTCTGTTTTAGGTGCTGCGGTCTACGACACTACTGAAGCCGTGCATCTGCGTGCCGATCAAATTGAAGCGGAGTTCTTCCTCAACATCACTTTGGTCTTACTGCAGGATAGTCAGGGCTGGCGCATTGCCCACCTGCATGCAAGCCATTCAACTGAAGATACTTTTGATGCCCCATCTACTCCGCACGGACTTCACTAATTCGTGATGGCTCAAAGACTGCCGCTTTATGGATGAGCAAGTACTTCGATCTCTCATTAAGTGGCCTAATGTTCCACACTGCTTTGGATGGTTAGCTCTGGATCGTCGAGGTCAATGGCGCATGCGTGATGAATTTGCACAAGCCAATCAATTGGCTGGAAGTGTCATTCAGCACCTAGCCCTCAATGAATTTATCTCCAGAAATTACGCATGCGATTCCTTGGGTAGATATTTTTTCCAAAATGGGCCGCAACGGGTTTTCATCACGCTAGATGCCACGCCATGGATTGCCAGAATTATTCCCACTGAAAGTGGTCCTCAGTTATTAACCCAGTGCGCTACAGAAATAAAACCGCATGGCGCTCTGAGTGATGAAAAAGGCAATATCTACATCACTGGCCTGATCCCACAATCAAGCTCCGATCAAATCAATGTCACTGCGTTCACCAAAACAGAATTTTTATCAGTTGCGTTATTACATGATCATGATTTAGATTTCTTCTCAGAGCAATCTCAAGTTCAGGAAGATGCCTGTAGCTACAGAGGCTCTTGGCAGTGGAATGGCAGAAGTTTACCGATCGAACCCATTCATTCAAAGGAACTGGGTGAGCGCTTTCACTTCATCAAAGCACCTAGCAATTAATTAGCTGGGCATATTTTTGCCCTGCTCCTTCAGCTCTTCTTGATATTCCTTTTGCATTTCGCGCAGACGTGCATCAATACTAGAAGCCTGATAAAAGTCAGCGCCACCAGAAGATCTAGCGATCTTGAGTTGCTCAATGGCGGATGGCCAAGCACCCTCTAACGCATACTTTTCTCCAAGAGCGTAATGGCGCATTGGCACATTCTTTGCCTGATCATAGGCATTCGATAGCATGGTCCACCAAACTACCTCACTAGGTTGCAACCTAGTGCGCGCCTTTAACCAGGTAATAGCGTCGTTAGTACGGCCTAGTTTCAGGTAAGCATTCATCATCGCTGCGCCAGCAGCATAAGATTGTGGAAAAGCCTTTAAAGTTGCTTGAGCAATTTGCAATGCCTCATCGCTTTTGCCTCTAGCTAATGCTAATTCAGAGGTAGTAATGTCTAGGGAGAGGCTCTGCCTCAGTATGGGAGACCCCGGTGCACTTGCGCTATTAGCTAGATTGCGTGCTTGCTGCAAATAGCCTGCAGCCTGATCAAACTTACCTTGCTTTTGAGCAACGAGCGCTAGCCCATAAAAACCTTCCATCTGTTTGCCTGGAGAAGACTGCTTACTCAAACTATCAAAGGTGTTTCTTAAGTCATACATTTGACTAGAGCTTCCAGACTGCTCGATACGAGCACGCGCTTTGATGAAATAAAACTCGACCGCAGTGGGCACATTTCGGCTGGTGATATTGCGAGCCCGATCTTGCATATCCGCAATACGATCGGTAGTTAATGGGTGAGTGCGTACATAGGATGGAACGCCGCTATCCATAATGCCAGTAGCTTTTTGTAATCGCTGGAAGAATCCCGGAGCACCATTCACGTCGTAACCGCTTGCCGCCAGAATCTGAAATCCAATGCGATCAGCCTCGCGCTCAGCATCTCTAGAGTAGGAGAGTTGATTATTCACTGCCACCGCCTGGCCACCCTGCATCAATCCAGAAGCAGCGCCTGGATTACGTGAGGCGGCTAAGGCGCCCAACAAGATACCTGCAAGAGCAATCATCGTGTTGGTGGTTTGCTTATCCATTTGACGCGCTAGATGACGCTGTAAAACGTGGCCGGTCTCGTGCCCCATCACTGAGGCTACCTCTGAATCTGTTTCAGCACTCACCAACAAGCCTGTATGAAAACCAATAAATCCACCAGGCAATGCAAACGCATTAATACTGCTATCTTTAACAGCGAATACCTCAAAGTTATAGGCGCCACTGCCCTGCTCATTAGCCCCACCCAATTGCAAACGTTTTGCAGCTTGCAATAAGCGTCGCTCCATTTGATTTAAATAATCATAGATAGGCAAGTCATTGGAATAATCTGGATCCGGACGAATCTGGCGCATGATCATCTCACCATACTTTTTCTCGTCCATACGACTTAAGCTATCGCCACCTGGATCACCCATATCTGGGAGCACAAAGCTTGGCTGAGTTAGGGGTGTGTTGCGTGAGGGCAGATTTGAAGAGCGGGCGTCGGGCGACTGAACTGCTCTACCCAGGTTCTGCAATGCTGCAGACTCACCTTGAACCGAGACATCCCCTGTGATTGAGGAAGTGGCAGGACCAGCGGCATAAACAAAGCCAGCGCTTGGCCAAGCTAAGCTCAGAATGAGCTGAGCAGCCAAAATTCGCTTAAATAGCGATGATTTTTGCGATGTCTTTATGACTTCCATCCCTATATGGTAAAACCTATTCCATGAACAAACTAACTCATTTTGATGCCTCCGGCCAAGCCCATATGGTTAATGTGGGGGACAAACCCAATACCCACCGAATCGCCCTTGCTGGCGGCAAGATTTCGATGTTGCCGAGCACCTTCAAAATGGTAGAGGAAGGAACGCATAAAAAGGGTGACGTTCTCGGTATCGCCAGAATTGCAGGTATTCAGGCATCTAAAAAGACATCTGACCTGATCCCGCTTTGCCACCCCTTGGCCTTGACTCATGTAAGCCTAGAATTTCTCCTACACCCAGAATCCAGCAGTATTAGCTGCCAAGTGAGAGCTGAAACCACCGGACCTACAGGCGTAGAAATGGAAGCCCTCACTGCAGTCCAAGTTACCCTCCTCACTATTTATGACATGTGCAAAGCAGTAGACCGAGGCATGGTCATGGGTGATGTCAAGCTCTTGGAGAAGAGTGGTGGCAAGTCTGGCGAATGGAAAATTGCCGAATAATTTTGGAGGATATATGGCAGGAAAACTCAGTAAAAACGGTATTGCAATCCTTGCCAGCTTAGGTGTTGGCATCACCATGACTATTTTGTACTTCAACGAAAACATCAGCTTATTTTTCGCTATTGTGTTTGCCTTGGTATTCAGCACAATCTCAAATTACGTCATCCTCGGCAGGGAAGCCTTCAAAGACAAATATGGAATGAACAAGAAGAAGAAATAAAAAATGCCCGTCAGGGCATTGATTTAACTCTTCTTTCTACCCCAAGGCTCCATATGAGCATGGCGGCGAATAATAAAATCGAAAATAATCTTCATCCACAAGGTTGAACCAGCAATTGCTGACCAGGTTTCATAAGGTAAACCTAAAACCACGACGCCAAAAATGGCGTAAGTCATGATTAAGCCCCCGAGCAAATTGAGAGCACCAACAATCAGGGCAAATTTATGAGGATTTTTAGGCGACTTGCCGCCCTTCAGCGCTACCTCTGAGTAGTCTTTCTTGACCAGCACCCTCCAGGCGCGGCGATACCAGTAAAACGCGATAGGGAACATGGCAAGAAATAAAATCCATGTCAGGGCTGTACTGATATCAAAAACCATTGAATACCTCTTTAATTAAAGTCGATTCATTTTAGACTAATAAAAAAGGCCCTCTTGCGGGGGCCTTTTTTATTAGTCGGCACTAGCGAACTAGTACCGACAATGACATGCACTCTAATTAGTGTGCGCCATCTACTGCTTTTGAACCACGTGGAATACGTACAGCTTCAACCATTGCTTGGATGTGTGCTGGTGGCTCTTTAGTAACTTTATCAACCATGAAGGCAACGATAAAGTTCACACCTGCACCAATCGCACCAAAGGCTTCTGGAGTAATACCGAAGAAGCTATTCGCACCACCAATGAGACCAAGATACTCAGTACCCTTGATGAAGAAAAGACCTTTGTGTGCGAACACATAGAACAAGGTGATGAATAGACCAGCAAGCATACCGGCAATTGCACCTTCTTTGTTCATCTTCTTGGAGAAGATACCCATCATGATTGCAGGGAACAAGGAGCTAGCAGCAATACCGAATGCTAAGGCCACAGTACCCGCCGCAAACCCTGGCGGATTCAAGCCGAGATAACCCGCAATGACGATCGATACTGCCATCGCAATCTTACCGGCCATCAACTCGCCCTTCTCACTAATCTCAGGCATAAATACGTTCTTGATCAAATCGTGAGAAATCGCAGCAGAAATCGCCATCAACAAACCAGCAGCTGTAGAAAGCGCGGCAGCTAAACCACCTGCTGCAACCAGACCGATAACCCAGTTTGGCAACATCGCAATTTCAGGGTTAGCCAACACGATGATGTCAGCATTCACTGTCAACTCATTGCCTTTCCAACCAGCAGCAGCAGCTTTGTCAGCAGTAGCTTGATTTTTGGTTTTGTCGTTGTAGTACTGAACACGACCGTCACCATTCTTATCTTGCCACTTCAACAAGCCAGTTTTTTCCCAACGAGACATCCATGCTGGACGAGCGTCAGCTTTGATGCTTGATTCAACAGCATATAAATCACCGTTAGTTGCAACAGCTGTATTTACTGTAGCAATCAAGTTGTACTTAGCCATTGCTGCAACAGCAGGAGCAGTTGTGTACAAAGCGGCAATAAAGATCAATGCCCAACCAGCAGATGAACGTGCATCAGCAACTGTTTTCACAGTAAAGAAGCGCATGATCACGTGTGGCAAACCAGCAGTACCAATCATCAATGAGAGTGTGTACACAAACATATTGAGCTTGCTACCAGCAGTTGTGGTTGTGTATTGACCAAATCCAAGTTCAGTTACCACCGTGTCAAGACGTGCCAACAAGGAAACATCTGAACCAGTCAAGTTTGAACCCAAACCAAACTGTGGAATTGCAACACCAGTCAATGCCAATGAAATGTATACCGCAGGGATGATGTAAGCAACGATCAACACCATGTACTGAGCTACTTGGGTATAAGTAATACCTTTCATACCACCGAACACAGCGTACGCAAACACAATACCCATACCGATATAAATACCAGTCTCAGAAGACACTTCCAAGAAACGAGCAAATGCGATACCTACACCAGTCATTTGACCAATAATGTAAGTTAAAGAAGCTACGAGTAAGCACAGAACTGCCACTGTAGACGCTGTCTTAGAGTAGAAGCGATCGCCAATGAACTGTGGGACTGTGAACTTACCGAACTTACGCAGGTATGGAGCCAGCAAAAGCGCCAAGAGAACGTAGCCGCCAGTCCAACCCATAAGGAAGAGACCGCCGCCGTAGCCCATATTGGAAATCAAGCCAGCCATCGAAATGAAGGAAGCAGCAGACATCCAGTCAGCAGCTGTCGCCATACCGTTCATTACTGGGTTAACGTCACCACCGGCAACGTAGAACTCACTAGTAGAGCCTGCACGTGCCCATATCGCAATACCGATATAGAGCGCAAAGCTCAGACCAACCATGAGATATATAGTTGTTTGTAATTCCATGAAAATCTCCTGTTAGTCTTCGTGAACGTCGAACTGACGGTCAATTTTGCCCATACTGCTCTTGTACCACCAAATTAAGGCGATAAAGATCACTATGGAACCTTGTTGAGCAAACCAAAATCCAAGTGGGTATCCACCAAGATGAAATGCATTCATTTGTTCAACAAATAAAATGCCGGCGCCGAAAGAAACTAGGAACCAAACAATCAGGATCTTAGTCAATAAGCTCAGGGTTGCTTTCCAGTAGCCGTGAGCGTCATGAGAATGTTGCATATTCCCTCCAGAGAATCGCTTTAGTTATAACCATAATTCCAGGTTTCCCCAGAGTCCTATCCGATCAATAACCGCAAAATACGCAGCTATTTATCATTAATCGCTAATATCGTGGGTATTGGCAAAAGAAATAACTAGTATTAACCCTAAAAATTGCTAGGTATTAACCCCTGATTTCCTTATAAGAAACAAGTACTTAATTGAGTCAAATCCCAGCCCTTCAGGGATTGCGCGGGGTTTACTAGTGACGAGGTAATTTGCGCAGACGTTTCTCGAGCTGCTCAATCTCTTCAATTGAGCTGGCATGCTGTCTTAATAGTGGCCAAATCTGCATCATGATTTCTGCAGTGGCAAAGGTATCAGCTGCAGCCTGGTGACGTACTGCACACTCAATCCCTAAAAACTGCATCCAGTCATCCATGTATTTAGCCTTTACTTCAGGGTGGCACTTCGCTACCAATGGCTCAATGTCAATCCAGGGATTCTTTAGCTTTCGCCCTAAGAATTGCTTAAAGGTTTTTTGAATCATCGCCTCATCAAATACCGCATGAAAGGCAAACAATGGAGCATTACCAATCCACTCCTCAAACTGGAGTAGCGCAGTAGCTGGATCAACACCCGCCTTTTGAGCCTGCACCCCAATGCCATGCAGCAAGATATTTTCTTTATCGGATGTTTTGCTGGCTTGCTGCTTGAGCACAATCTCAAAGCTATCAGCCAGGTCAATTTTTAGAGTTTGGGTCACTGGATCTAAATGAATGCAGATGGCAGCAATTTCTATCAAACTGGCTTTACGGGTGTTTAAGCCTGTCGTCTCTACATCCAGTACAACCCAACGGTAAGGATCCATGGGTGCCGCGCCCCACAAGCCCTTAATCCAATCGATATTCATGTTTATTGACCAAATGCGCGCTCGAGGCGCTGCTGGAAGTTTCGTGTGACGCTCAAGGATTCCTTCAAAATACGTCGATCAATATTATTCAAGCTATTGAGCTCAATGGCATTTGGATTGCCATCGATTTCATGACCATCAATCTGAATCGATAAACGCAGCATCTGCAGATATTCAAATGCCGTCACCCAGGACATGTACTCTGCCTCAGGGATTTTTAAAGCCTGGCCCACTGCTATGAGACGCTCTCTGGTATTGGTTTCAGGTATGGCGTTTGCCAAAGCATAAATTCGTGCCGCATCTACCAAGATAGCAGTGCCATGTTTTTTCAAATCGATGCACTGCTTACCATCGAGCTTAATCGTATCCAAACCGCCGTGCCAGGTAATAGGCACCTTCATACGTAATGAATTGTCTGCCAACTGCTTCAGGAAACGCAGATTGGGAGGGGCATGAGTCAGAATGATTTCCTTCATTTTCAGAAGTAAGTCGGGATTGCCCGCAACTCTTCTAAAGTCAAAGTAAATGCTGGCGTTTAATAAATTCTCACCAGAACCTTCATCAATCCAATGGGCAAACTTACGATTCCACTCGGCCTCACTTAAACAGATCTTCGGATTACTTGCCATCACATTGCCCTTGCACAATGGATAGCCACAAACGTCTAAGGCCTTATTCACATCTAGAGCAAAAGCAAGATACTTTTCCCGTACAGCATCGCTAGCCTCTCCCGCAAACACCAGGGCGTTGTCTTGATCGGTTGCAATGGTTTGCTCAGAGCGGCCCTCAGAACCCAAGGCAATCCAAGCAAAACTCTTCATATCAATGTTGTGCTGGTGTGCGTATAGCTCAATCAACCTGTCACACACTAAATCATTCAAATCGCTAATTAATCTGGTTAACTGCTTAGCCTGAACCCCTTGACCAATAAGGTTCTTCGCAAAACGTCGAACATCTTTTGCGCACAGCGCTACGCTCGCTAAATCTGGTGCAGAGCGGATCGCCATACTGATGTGCTTTAGCGAGAGTCTCTGCATCGCAAATAAATCTCTCTCCGAGAGAATATTGACCACCTCACTACCATCCATTACCGGAATATGTCTAATACCCAGCTGCAAAAATATTAAGGCTGCATCCTGAGCAGTATCGCGGATAGTGAGTGATTTCACCCCTTTGGTCATCACATCTTTTATGGGAAGTTGCACATCAATCTGAGGAATCGTCACCCTCCCCAAGATGTCATAACGCGTCAAGATGCCCTGCAGACCTTCTTCTGAGTCACCTACCAATATCGAACCAACTCTGCGCTCATGCATTAATGTGAGCGCCTCCTTGATGCTGGTATTAGGAGTGACACACAATGGTTTTTTACGAGGCAAATCTCCCAAAGGGGTTTCTAAAGACTGCTCTGAGAAAATTTGTGATGTATAGGTTCTCTGCAATACCTGCCAAGAACGCTCTAAGAATTTCATAATGCTTTGACTTAGAAAGTCAGCAAACTGGGGCGACATTTCTGCCAAGCGCCGCATCACATCGGTTGAAATGCTTAAACAGAAACAATCACCAATTGCGGCATATGTTGCAGTTGGGGGGCGCCCAGCCATTGCAGTACTGACCGGAAAGAGCTCGCCCGCTTCAAACTCATGCGCCTCGCCAGCTTCATTGGAAAGACCGCGACGAGAGACAACGCTGCCCTTACGAATAAAAAATAATCTATTGACAGGAGGGCTTTGCGGAGAGAGAAATACCTCTTCTGGCGCAAAGTACTCCTCCTGCGAATTTTCAATGAAGAAATCTACATGCTCTGGCTTCATTTCAGAAAACGGCAGAACCTGCATCATCTGCTGGGTCAGATTCACAATCAAACTGCGAGATGGGCTAGTTTTCTTCAAGGCTTCCTCTGTTCTTTGCTTCACTTTAACCACTCAATTTATCGCGTCATTAGGCTACTGTCTATACGATCTGACCTACTTATTTGATTACGATCAAATAAGTAGGTCATTCTCTTGTCCAAACCCCGATACCCTAGCTCTATGCAGCAAAGAAAGTTACTTAGTGAGTCGGCACTCTGAGGGCACTAATTGGGGAGATAAGTTGCTATCTGGGCTTCTACAAGACCATCCTCCTGACCATGATGAGGACTCAGGCCTCGATAAATCCATGGCACTTGGGATGATCGCATCCGGCTCATTTGTGGGAATGAGATACAAGGTGTTTTTACCCACAGGTGCCACATTGGCTTGATAACCAATGGCAATGGTTCCAGAAGGATCAATTTCAATGAACTTGACATTGCGAGTTGGTGCAAAAGTAAAGGCTCCTTGAGTTGCCTCATCCATTGGAACAGCGCCTCGACTGGAGAATACCTCCGTGACGGCGAGCTTAGCAGTGGAAGCAAGATTCAGACCCTCCACAACGCGACTTCGGGCAATGTAATCTTGATATTTAGGAACAGCTACTGCAACCAAGATGCCAATGATGGCTACCACTACCATCACCTCAATTAAGGTGAAACCGGATTCTTGTTGTTGATCTTGCGTAGACATTTTTATAAGCTCCTGAGGTTAAATACCCCATCATCCAGTCTATACCCAACAAGCTCAACACGTCCAAATGTAAGAAAAGCCGGCTTTAAAGGCCGGCTTTTTCTGATTAATGCTGAAGAAAATTAGTGTGCCTCTTTAGCGGCATTCTTTTTCTTAAAGTAGCTACCAACTAAAATCACAATCGCAATACCAACCACTTCAAAGGCTAGTTTTGCATCACCTAGTGCAGCTTGAATGCTATCTTTAATAGCAGGGTCATCAACTAACATGCCGCCGGCTAAGAAACCTAAAAGTCCAGCACCAAGAGTGATGATGATTGGGAAACGCTCCATTACTTTGAGCAACATTGCGCTACCGAAAATAATCAACGGAATAGACATTGCCAAACCAATGATGAGGAGCAATAGGCGAGTTTCTTCAGGTCCCTTTTGGGCTGCTGCTGCAACCGCCAAAACGTTGTCCAAGCTCATTACTAAATCAGCAATTAAGATTGTGCGGATAGCTGCCCAGATACTAGTCTTTGCTTCCATATGCTCTTCGCCGCCGCTATCAGACAAAAGCTGAATACCGATGTAGAGCAATAGCAAACCACCGACGATTTTTAAGTACGGTAAGGTTAATAAAGCAACTGCAGTAATAGTGAGCACCACACGCAAAATGATGGCTGCAGCGCTACCCCAAAAAATGGCTTTCTTTTGTTGAGCGGGCGGCAAATTGCGAGATGCTAAAGCAATCACAACTGCGTTATCGCCAGATAACAAAATATTGGCGATGATGATTGAGAGTAATGCTGCCCAAAAAGCGGCATCTGAAAATGCTGAAAAATCCATAATGTCTCCGTACTTTTATATTTTAGTTTTAACTACAAGGTGCTACAAAAAACATGCCGACGAATCGGCATGTCTCTTTGATTACAACATGGCTTTGAGCAAAGCAGCCATTTCTGAAGGGTTTCTTGTTACTTTAAAGCCACATTCTTCCATAACGGCAAGCTTGGCATCGGCCGTATCTGCACCACCAGAAATCAATGCGCCAGCGTGGCCCATACGTTTTCCAGGAGGCGCCGTTACACCAGCAATAAAGCCAACAACCGGTTTCTTCATATTGGCTTTGCACCAGCGAGCCGCTTCGGCTTCGTCCGGCCCACCAATTTCACCAATCATGATGACTGCATCTGTCTCAGGGTCTTCGTTGAACATGCGCATCACATCGATGTGCTTCAGGCCATTAATTGGGTCGCCACCAATACCAACCGCTGTGGACTGTCCTAAACCAATCGCTGTTAATTGACCAACTGCCTCATAAGTCAAAGTACCAGAACGGCTAACAACACCGATACGTCCCTTTTTATGAATATGGCCAGGCATGATGCCGATTTTGATTTCGTCTGGAGTAATGATTCCAGGACAATTTGGCCCTAGTAATAATGTCTTCTTACCACCAGCAGCTTCTTTTGCATGCATCTTATTACGCACTTCCAACATATCCTTGACTGGAATGCCTTCAGTAATACAGATAACAAAATCTAAGTCAGCTTCAACAGCTTCCCATATTGCAGCAGCAGCGCCAGGAGGCGGAACATAAATTACAGAAGTAGTAGCGCCAGTTTGTTGAGCGGCTTCTTTTACAGTTCCATAAATTGGAATGTTAAAAATAGACTCGCCTGCTTTTTTAGGATTTACACCCGCCACAAAACAGTTTTTACCATTTGCGTATTCCTGGCACTTCTCAGTGTGGAATTGGCCAGTCTTACCAGTAATACCTTGAGTAATTACTTTAGTATTTTTATTTACCAAAATAGACATATTGAAGTTCCTTGATTATTTGTTTTTCGCAACAGCAGCAACTACCTTGGTAGCAGCCTCTGCCATTGAATCGGCACTAATGATTGGTAAACCAGAGTCCGCAAGAATCTTCTTGCCCAACTCCTCATTGGTACCCTTCATGCGAACAACCAAAGGTACAGTCAAGTTCACCGCTTTACATGCTGTCACTACGCCATCGGCGATCACATCACAACGCATAATGCCACCGAAAATATTCACCAAAATAGCTTCAACACTCTTGTTTTTGAGCATGATCTTGAATGCTTCAGTAACCTTCTCTGCTGTTGCGCCACCGCCAACGTCCAAGAAGTTTGCTGGCTCACCGCCAAACAATTTAATGGTGTCCATCGTAGCCATTGCCAAGCCAGCACCATTCACCAAGCAACCAATGTTGCCGTCGAGTGAAATGTAAGCCAAGTCGAATTTAGAAGCTTCAATCTCAGCCGCATCTTCTTCATCGATATCGCGGTAAGCCACGATCTCTGGATGACGATAGAGAGCATTTGGATCAAAATTGAATTTAGCATCCAGAGCTTTGATCTTGCCGTTGCCTTCAAGAATTAATGGGTTGATCTCAACCAATGAAGCATCAGTTTCCCAGTAAGTCTTGTACAAATTCTTGAACACGTCACGTGCCATTGGAATAGAAGCATCAGGAACGCCAATGCCTTTAGCAATGATGTCGCAATCTGCATCTGTCAAACCAATCAATGGATCAACAAATACTTTGATAATTTTTTCTGGGTGAGATTCAGCAACCTCTTCAATGTCCATACCGCCTTCGCTGGACGCCATGATCACATTCTTTTGTGTTCCGCGGTCAGTAACGATACTGAAGTAATACTCTTTTTTGATGTCAGCGCCATCTTCAATCAAGAGGCGATTTACTTTTTGACCTTCTGGGCCAGTTTGATGGGTCTTCAACTGCATCCCCAAAATTTCAGAAGCGTACTTTTTCACTTCGTCCATACTGCGAGCTAATTTCACGCCACCACCCTTACCGCGACCACCTGCATGAATCTGTGCTTTAACAACCCAAACTGGGCCGCCTAGCTTTTCGGCAGCTTTAATAGCCTCATCAACGCTAAATGCAGGTATGCCATTTGGAACAGGCACATTAAATTGGCGCAAAAGTTCTTTGCCTTGGTACTCGTGAATTTTCATAATTACTCCGAAACGGTGTCTTTTTTAGCAAGCGATAAGAACGTATAAAACCAGCCGCCTGCTTTTGGTTTTTTCTTTCCAACCAAAAAATGGCGAGCGTTTTACCCGACTTTGTAAGTCTATCATGCTGCAATGCATCAACTTGGGGTTTTTGGCTCCGTAATTGCCCTAGTCAGGGCGTCCTGCGACCACCTTGGAGACTACATCAGAACTGAAGCCCTTGGAGGCCAGAAATCGATATTGCCGAGCCCGCTCTTTTTGTTCAATTGCCAATGCACCAAACTTGCGCAACCACAAGTCATGGGCACGCTGGTATTCGGTTTCCTTGAGATTCCTGAGGAGATCGATGGTCTTTGCACTATCCACCCCGGCCTGAGCAAGTTCGTCCTGTATTTTTCGTGTTCCAAAGCGCTCGCTACGGCGTCGGACCAGAGCCTCTGCAAAGCGCTGGTCAGACAACCAACCGCGAGCCTCAAAATCATCTAAAACGGCTTCAATTTGTGTGGTCAACGGAATGACTGGCTCAAGCACCTCAGAATCCTCTGCGGGACTCTGAAACTTCAACATCCTTGCGGCAGACTCTTCGAGCTTTGCGGCCAGCCCTTTGCGACTGTACTCTCGCATAGACAAAAGGCGCAAAGCCCGAGCTTTGAGACTCGGGCTTTGTTTTTTATTTTTCTTAACAGTGCTACCTAATTCTGACATTGAAGAATTACGCTTCCTCTTCTTCACTCAAAACATCGCTCACTACTGCTGTGCCAGCTTTGACACCCAATTTCGCACGAATCTTCGATTCAATATCTTGTGCAATGGCTGGGTTCTCTTTTAAGAACTCGCGCACATTATCTTTTCCTTGACCAATGCGATCACCGTTATAGCTATACCAAGAGCCTGATTTTTCTACGATATCGGCTTCAACACCCATATCAATAATTTCACCTTCTCTAGAAATGCCGGCGCCGTACATGATGTCGAAGATGGCTTCGCGGAATGGAGGTGAGACCTTATTCTTCACTACCTTCACGCGAGTCTCGTTGCCGACCACTTCGTCGCCCTTCTTAATACTGCCGATGCGACGAATATCTAGACGCATAGAGGCATAAAACTTCAGCGCATTACCGCCAGTAGTGGTTTCAGGGGAGCCAAACATCACACCAATCTTCATTCGAATTTGGTTAATGAAAATGACTGTAGTGTTCGTACGCTTAATTGCGCCAGTTAATTTACGCAATGCCTGACTCATCAAGCGCGCCTGCAGACCTGGCAATGAATCGCCCATGTCGCCTTCAATTTCTGCTCTTGGCACCAAGGCTGCTACTGAGTCGATCACGATTAAATCGATTGAGCCTGAACGCACCAATGCATCTGCAATTTCCAATGCCTGCTCACCAGTATCAGGCTGAGAGATCAATAAATTATTAACGTCTACACCTAAGCGCGAGGCGTACTGAACATCTAAGGCGTGCTCGGCATCAATAAAGGCGCAAGTTCCACCAATTTTTTGCATCTCTGCAATCGCATGCAGGGTAAGTGTTGTTTTGCCTGATGATTCTGGGCCGTAAATCTCAATCACGCGCCCACGTGCCAAACCACCAACGCCAAGGGCTATATCTAAACCCAATGAACCACTAGACACTACCTGAATATCTTGATGAATCTCTGCATCACCCAATCTCATGATTGAGCCTTTGCCAAATTGCTTTTCAATTTGCGCCAAAGCAGCTGTTAATGCCTTTTGCTTGTCTCCACTCATGCCGTCAAACTCTGATGAGGCTGATTTCTTCTTATCATCCAAGGCCATTTTTTAATTCCTTTTCGCTATGTATTGGGCTTTTTCCCGAAGTTTCTGTACTTTTTAACAACTTAGAAGTCACTGTATATAAAAACAGTAGTATTTGCAAGAAACTTTTTTGACTCTATGGCTGATTTTTATCTAGGGTCACTCTTACGCGATCCCAATATAGGAAAAGTGGCATTGCAGCGCCCCAAATAATTGCTAAAAATATGAGGCCGCCCACCTGCCCTTGTGGCCCCCATGCTCCAGCACCCATTTGGATGCCTGCCTCATAAGACATTGGGCCTGCAATTGCACCTAATACTGCTGCCAGAATGGGTCTTCCACGCAACCAGGATAGTGACCCGTTGATTGTGCTGGCAACCAAAGCCCAGAGCACCCACATCCAAACGGGTGACAAATAGCTGCTTGGCCAAGCATCCTCAAAGATTAAAAATCCTGCTAAAGATACAAGTGAGTCAGCGCTTACTCCGTATAAGGTTGCCTTTGATAATAGACTCATCTCCAACGATGGTTGATTGGAGCGTGCAATGTGGATAGTCAGATAGAGTAAGGTAATGACAACAGGCCAAAACACCTGATGATTGGCGGCGCCAATAATGCAGGCAAACCAACCAAGTTGGAAAAGCACAAAGTTCCAAAATTTAGCCATCGCTTACGCCCAAGCAGTCACACCTAAGAAAAAGGCCACTGCCGCTGGGCAATGGCCTGAAGATATGGTGGCGAATCAGGGATTTGAACCCCGGACCTGCGGATTATGATTCCGTCGCTCTAACCAGCTGAGCTAATTCGCCGAAGCTAAGATTTTAGCTTATTTGACTAAGTCGATCAATTTATTTAGTGCTGTGAGAGAGTTTTTTAAAGACCTCTTTCATGAAAATCCAAAGAGCTGGTAAGCCCGGAATGACAATCATTGCCAGCGCCACTAGAGAGAAATTGCTTTTTACCCAGGGGTGATCGCCAATGAAAAAACCAAGGCTGGTCAAACTGCAAACCCAAACAATGCCGCCAATCACGTTATAGAAAACAAAGACGGAATAGCGCATATGCGCCACCCCAGCTACAAAGGGGGCGAAAGTACGAATAAATGGCATAAAACGCCCCAGAACAATAGTGATTGGGCCATATTTTTCATAAAAAGCATGTGCCTTATCAAACGCATTCCGATTAAACCAACGTGAGTTTTCCCAAGAAAAAACCCGGTTACCAATCTTTCTACCGATGGAGTAATTCAGAGCATCACCCGTTACTGCAGCTGCAGTTAGCAGGGCCATCAAAGCAAATAAATCTAAGCCCCCTACTGCTGCAATGGCGCCTGCAACAAATAGCAGAGAATCACCGGGCAAAAAGGGCATCACTACTAAACCAGTTTCAACAAAAATGATGGCGAATAGCAGGGCATATATCCAAACGCCCCACTGGTTAGCGACTAATGCCAGATTTTTATCTAGATGTAGAAATAGATCGATGAGGTATGAAAAGTCCAAAAGGGCTCCAGAGTTTTAATAGGTGAGCTGATGTGAGGTCTGAGCTAGGATGCTACTTGATTTGAAAAGTGCTGGTGGCTTCATCTCGGTTATACCGAACAAAAACTTCAATCTTCTTAGCCAAAAAGAGTTTTTTAAGCACCTCATCCTTATTCTCAAAAGTAATTGCGGTTTGCTCAGGGTAGCGTGAGAAAGGATCGCTCATCACTTCAATAGCTTGATCGTCGATCTTGATTAAGCGGATTGTGCGCTTATGAAGGCGGTCGGGCCGAATAAAAATGAGGCGCTTAATATATTTATCGAGTACGAGCTTTTGCCCCTGCTCATTGGTTTTAAAGTAGTAGACAAGCTCATCTTTGCCGTTGACGGTGAGGTCGCGCTCTTCCTCCCATTTTGCTAGGGCGGACTGACTCAGACAAATACCCAGAATCACCCCTACTACGATCCTATACAGTTGCATTATTTGCTTTCTTCATGTGATCGTTCAATCTTATCAGCGAATCTCTATGCGACTACTATCAATCTCTATTGGCAAATCAGGCCCCTTATTTGGACTAAATCATCCCGATTACTCAAGCGTAGCTTCTGCGATCAATAAAAAGCCAGTGAGCACGCTAAGCCAGGCAACCCCAGTAGAAATCAAATCCTTAGGTGTTGTGGGCGACGAGCAAGCAGATTTATCAGTTCATGGCGGTCTTGAAAAAGCGATATATGTTTATCCAATCGAACACTATGCATTTTGGAATGAACTTCTCAATAGGGAAACCAAGAAAATAGTCAATCTCCAGCCAGGCTCTATGGGTGAGAACTTCACCATAGAAGGGCTTCTTGAAGATGCAGTATTTGTGGGGGATAAGATGACTATTGGTGAACTTGAATTTACAGTTGTCAAACTCAGAGAGCCATGTTTTAAGTTCAACGCAAAGATGAAATACAAAGGCGCAGCCAAGGCAATGCTGCAGTCCGGAAAAAGTGGCTGGTACTTGCGGGTTAATAAGCCAGGAATGCTTGCAGCAGGTGACAACATTACCCTCACTCCTGGACAAAGACTGACCTCGATAGCCAGTCAAAACAAAGCCCTCTTTCAGCGCGGCAATCAAAAAGATCTTTGGGATTAATTTGACAACAAAAAACCCGACCATAAGCTGATCGGGTTTTTGACAGAGCAAAAGATTAACTAATCGTTCGCATAAATATCAACATCTTTTGTCTCACGAATAAATAAGGTGCCAATCACCAATGTAATGGCAGCAATGATGATCGGATACCAAAGACCATGGTAGATATTGCCGTTTTGAGCAACCAAGGCAAATGATATTGTTGGCAGCAAACCCCCAAACCAGCCATTACCAATATGGTAGGGCAAGGACATTGAGGTGTAGCGAATACGTGTTGGGAACATCTCGACCAATATTGCTGCAATAGGGCCATAGACCATTGTCACCAAAATAACTAAATAGGCTAACAACAGGAGTACTGGAACGTAACTGATTTCTTCAGGATTAGCTTTCGCTGGATAGCCCGCATAATTTAGAGCGTTACGGATAGCATTTTTAAACTCTGCGTCTCTCGTCTGACTCTCTTCTAAAGTCATTCCTTTTGCTGAATACGCCTGAATTTCAGTTTCACCAATTTTGATGATGGCAGTACTTCCCACAGACCCAGGAATTGTTTTGTAGCTGGCAGAGTTTGATGCCATAACCTGCTTAGCAATGTCACATGAGCTCGTAAATTTAGCTGTGCCAGTCGGATTAAACTGGAAACTACACTCGCTCAGATCCGCAGTAATTGTTGCTGGCGCAGTAACCATTGCTTTTTCTAAGGCAGGATTTGCAAAGTGGGTTAATGCATTAAACACAGAAACTGGCGTGCCCGGAATGTAAGTCACAACAGCTAACAACAGGCCACCCATAATGATGACCTTGCGACCAATCATGTCTGACAAGGTTCCAAAAATAATAAAGAATGGTGTACCTATGATTAAGGCAGCAGCGATTAAGAGGTTAGCTGTCGTGGGGTCTACTTTGAGTACCTGAGTAAGGTAGAACAAAGCATAAAACTGACCCGTGTACCAGACCACTGCTTGACCAGCCACTAAGCCAAACAAGGCCAAGAGAACGATCTTTAAATTCTTCCATCGGGCAAACGACTCTGTCAGCGGCGCTTTAGATAGCTTGCCATCCTCTTTCATTTTTTTGAAAGCAGGCGATTCGTTCATGGACAGTCGAATCCAAATCGATATGCCAAGTAATGCAATGGATACGACAAATGGAATGCGCCATCCCCAAACCTCAAAATCAGAACCCGTTAACTCACGAGCGCCCAAGATCACTAACAGGGATAAAAACAAACCCAAAGTAGCCGTTGTCTGAATCCAAGATGTATATGCACCGCGACGACCATGGGGTGCATGCTCGGCAACATAAGTGGCGGCACCACCATATTCACCACCCAAAGCCAAGCCCTGCAGCATCCGCAATGCGATGAGGATGACTGGGGCAGCCACACCAATCGAATCGTAATTTGGCAAGATGCCAACAACAAATGTTGAGACACCCATTAGCAAAATAGTAACTAGGAAGGTGTACTTACGACCAATCAGATCTCCGAGCCGTCCAAATACCAAAGCACCAAAAGGTCGCACGATAAAGCCTGCAGCAAAAGCCAACAAGGCAAAAATAAAAGCGGAACCCTGATCTAGCCCTGAGAAAAACTGTTTAGCAATAATGGCGGCCAATGAGCCATATAAATAAAAGTCATACCATTCGAAAACCGTACCCAAAGACGAAGCAAAAATAACTTTGCGTTCCTCAGCAGTCATGGGGGCGACCTTAGTTGATCGTGACATCTACAACATTCCTATTAATTTTTTTCAGTTGCAGATTATCTCTTGGAAAATTACTTTCATTTATCAGAATTAGGGTAATTCCCCATCAAAGTAAAAAAATTTTGATCAAAAAAAAAGAGGAGGCATAGCCCCCTCTTTTCTTTAATTTACTTCTCTACCAACCAATTACTTTAGGCAACCAAAGTGAAATTTGTGGGTAGTAGAAAACTAAGAACAATGCTACGCCCTGCATAAACAGGAATGGCAAGACACCAATGTATAAGTCCCTAATCTTCACCTCAGGTGGAGCAACCCCTTTGAGATAAAAGAGTGCCCAACCAAATGGGGGAGTTAAGAATGATGATTGCAGGCAAACGGTGATCATCATTGCAACCCAAACAGGATCTGCACCTTGCGCCAAAAGAATGGGGAGGAACAATGGCACAGCAATATAACTAATTTCAATCCACTCAATAAAAAAGCCGAGTACAAAAATTAGCAAGAGCATGAACCAAATATCGCTATTAATTCCGCCAGGTATCACCTCAAACATCCCAGAGATAAGCTCTTCTCCGTTAAGCCCCCTGAAGGACAAGGCAAATACTTGTGCGCAAATTAAAATAAACATCATTAACGCGCTGATCTTGGTGGTGTCTATTGCAACTTGCTTCAAAATATCCCACTTAAAGCGACCAGATAAAAAAGTTACCAAAATTGATCCGACGGCACCCATCGCTGCAGCTTCGGTTGGCGCAGCAACACCACCAACGATAGAGCCTAATACTGCAACCACCAACATAATTGGCGGGACTACGACTTTCCAAAAACGCACCCAGAGTTCTTTACCCGAAACACGGCTGCGTTCTTCCTTAGGAATAGGTGGCATTAAGTCAGGCTTAAGCCAACCTAAAATCAAAATGAAGACTATATAAACCACTACCAAAATGAGCCCCGGTCCTACTGCAGCGGCAAACAAAGTACCAACCGACAACTGCATGATGTCGGAGAGCAAAATTAAAATGAGACTAGGTGGAATAATTTGACCCAAAGTACCAGAGGCGCAAATTGCACCGCAGGCAATACTCTTGTTATAGCCACGTCGTATTAAGGTTGGTAGGGTCAACAAGCCTAAGGTGATGACGGTAGCACCAACAATGCCGGTTGTAGCACCCATCAAAGCCCCGAACAAGATAATGCCAACTGCCATACCGCCCTTAACACCGCCCGCTATGTGCCCAATCACATCAAGCAAATCATCTGCTAGCCGAGATTTTTCCAGCATGATTCCCATAAAAATAAACAAGGGAATTGCAAGCCATTGATAACCCGCCACAATGCCAAATACTCTGGCTGGCAATAAGTTAAACAAGGATGTTCCGAATCCTAAAAATCCAAATACGAATCCGACTGTTGCCAAAGTAATGGCAACTGGAACCCCAACCATCAATAAAATGAAAAAGCCTATCAGCATCAGAATGGCCATCACATGCATATCAAACATGCTGACCTCCTTTGGTGCTATAGCCATTCAGAATCACCCGACAGAGCTCCCCGACGCCTTGCAAAGCCAGTAAAGCAAAGCCAATTGGAATTAATCCCTTCACAATCCAGCGATAAGGAATACCTCCTGGATCGGGCGACATTTCTCCAATCGAGAAAGACTGGACAACATATGATGAGGACAAGTAGATAAATAGCAGCGCCACAATTATTGTGAGGACTGCAGAAATAATATCGACACGATATTTAGTCTTAGGAGAATAATTGGCGTAGAACAAATCTACCCGAACATTATCGCCACGCAATAAGGCATAGCTCATACCGAATAAGATTAATGCCGCCAATAGATGCCACTCAAGCTCTTGCGCCCACACCGAACCAATGCTCATGGTGTAGCGTAAAAAAACGTTAACTGTTATTAATCCCACAATGGCCAAGGCCACGTAAGACGTGGCCTTGCCAGTGAAATCAATTAAGCCTTCGATACGCAATGCGATTTTTAATAACAAAGGATGCACTGATATTCCTAACTTAAATGATTAAAACGAAAATCAACCGCGAACTTTGCTGTGGTACGTTGCCTCGCTGTAAGAAGCCCAGGAATCGTAATTGCGCTTAAAGGCAAAATAAGAATCATGTACTTTTTTAGTCATAGGATCAGCAGCGGCAGACTCGTCCAAAATCTTTTTCGTTTCAGTGCGCATCGCAGCTACTACTGAATCTGGCAATTGCAGAGCAGTAACGCCTTGCTTCTCAACCAAATCTTTCATTGCCTCGGCATTGTTACGCTGACACCATGCCTCACCAATAACATTACAAGCAGCAGATGCGTTTTGCACAACTGCTTGAAGATCTTTAGGTAGCTTTTCCCAAGCTGCTTTATTAATCAAAAGCTCAGAAGTAGTTGCTGGCTCATGCCAACCAGTGGTGTAGTAGAACTTAGCTGCTTTTTGCAATCCAAGACGACGGTCTTGAAATGGGCCAACGAATTCAGCTGCATCAATCACGCCACGCTCAAGCGCCGGGAAAATCTCACCGCCCGGCAATACCTTCACATCAACACCCAACTTGGCATAGACCTTACCAGCAAGCCCAGGAATACGCATCTTCAGACCCTTGAGATCAGCAACGCTATTAATTTTCTTTTTGAACCATCCAGTCATTTGCACGCCGGTATTACCGCAAGGCATTGCAATCATGCCAAAAGGGGCATAGGTTTCATTCCAGAGATCAATACCGCCACCGTCATATAGCCAACCATTCATCCCTTGGAAATTCAGGCCGAATGGCACAGCTGTAAAGTACTGAGCTGCAAATGTTTTGCCGGTCCAGAAATAACTATTAGCATGATTCATCTCCACCGTACCAGAGCGAACAGCATCAAAACCCTCAAATGCGGGAATCAATTCCCCAGCGCCAAAAACTTGAATCTTTAAGCGACCATTGGACATTTCGCCAATCCGTTTCGCTAAGTCAGTTGCGCTACCTGGGCCGTCCATATAAAACGGTGCACCCTTTGGGTAGGCGCTGGTCATCTTCCAGTTAAAAGTTTGTGATGATTGCGCTCGCACAATGGCTGGAGCGCCCAAGGTAGCCCCAACAACACCTGCACCAATTCCTGTACTGAGAAACTTACGACGGTTTGTTTTCATAATTGACTCCTCCTAAAAAAATACTAACTACACACATATGGTTAAAAGTTGATGGACATCAAGATTTCCGAAATGACTTGTCAGCATTGCAATGCAATAAATGATATTTTTCCTACCAATCCAATGTAGAGCATATTCAACATGAGAAGGTCAGTACATTCCCTAATGCAGTGCATAAAGTGCACTTTATTTGGGATGATGGGATTTGATGCTTCAATTTGGTGTCTGCAAGAATCTAAACTACCTTTACTAAATTAATAACTCAAACCTGCAATAGGAGATATACAAATAATGCAACCAAAATGGGGTATTCGCGGAATGGCTGTAGCGCCACACTCACTTGCATCTGAGTCAGCCCTAGGGGTTCTGAAAGAGGGTGGGAACGCTTTAGAAGCAATGATTGCTGCTGCCGCAACGATTGCAGTGGTCTATCCCCACATGAATTCGATTGGTGGAGACTCATTCTGGGTAGTGCATTCACCCGGAAAGGCAATGGGGGGCATTGACGCTTGCGGAGCTGCAGCTGGATTAGCCACAAAAAACTGGTACGCAGAGCGTGGCATTACCAAAGCGATTCCATTTAGAGGTGCTGTTGCAGCCAATACTGTTGCAGGCACTATTTCTGGCTGGGGTGCTGCTCAGAAACTTTCTCAACAAGGTCTTCGCGGCAAGCTTCCGCTCTCCCGCCTCTTGGCAGATGCCATCTACTACGCAGAAGCTGGTGTGCCAGTTACCCACAGTCAATCAAGCTTAACTGCCAAGAAGCGTGCAGAGCTCATTGATATTCCAGGTTTTGCAAATACCTTTTTAGTAAACGGCCAAGCGCCTGCCGTTGGCAACATCTTTAAACAAGATCGCCTGGCTAAGACCTTGCGCCAAATTGCCCGCAAAGGAACTGAGGATTATTACCGCGGAGACTTAGCAGAGCTATTAGCTAAAGAACTGACTGAGCTAGGTAGTCCATTAAGACTGAGCGATCTGCATCGTCACCATGCAAAATTAATTGATCCACTGGAGTTAAAACACAGCCTAGGGAATGTCTACAACATGACCCCGCCAACTCAAGGTGTCGTGTCGCTGATGATTTTGGGAATCTTGGATCAACTCAACTTAAAGCGCTTCAAAGTAGACAGTGCCGAGTATGTACATCATTGTGTTGAAGCTACCAAGCAAGCTTTTAAAGTTAGGGATCAATATGTCACTGATCCGGCTTACATGACAAAGCACGCACAATCTTTCTTAGCGCCCGCTTTCTTAAAAAAACTCGCTAAAAATATTGACCCTGAAAGAGCCTTGCCTTGGGGTCAAGGTAAGGGCCCTGCCGACACGATTTGGATGGGCGTAGTCGATGGTGAAGGCAACTGCGTTTCTTTCATTCAAAGTATCTATCATGAATTTGGCGCAGGAATTGTGTTACCGAAATCCGGCGTCAATTGGCAAAATCGTGGCTGTAGTTTTTCATTGGATCCTAAAACACTGAATCACTTAGAGCCCTATCGCAAGCCGTTCCACACATTAAATCCAGCCATGGCTTTATTTAAAGACGGACGTTCCATGGTTTATGGAACGATGGGAGGCGATGGACAACCCCAAACACAATGTGCAGTATTTACGCGCACAGCCACATATGGACTTGATCCTCAAGATGCAATTAGTCGTCCTCGCTGGCTATTGGGACGAACCTGGGGACAAACCAGCGATAGCTTAAAACTCGAGTCGCGTTTTAACCCTTGGGTTGCTAAAGAGCTCCATGCTCTTGGACATGAAATTGAAATGCTAGATGCTTTTGATGAAACTGTAGGGCATGCAGGCTGCATTATTCGAGAGCCCTCTGGAACCTTGCGTGGCGGCTGGGACCCACGTAGCGATGGAGCAGTTAGCGCTTATTAGTAATAAATAATTTGGGTACGCGTAGATCCCAATGAATGGCAGCTACGCGTAATCCAAATATGGCGAGCATGCAAACAACCGAAGCTTCTAGCGTGTATTGCGGCAAATAATTCAGCGCTAATACATAGAGGGTGCATCCAATAGTCACAGGGATAGCATATAACTCATGGGACATGAGTAAAGTTTTTCTACCCGCCAAGATATCTCGCAATAGTCCACCGCCAATAGCAGTAACCACACCCAAAATGACAGGGGCTACTGGTAAACCGAATCCTAGATTCCAGACCTTATCCGCTCCTTGAATCCCAAATAAAGCCGCGCCTAGACCATCTATGTAAAGCATCGTCCGATAGATCTGCGGTTGAGTAAAAAACGATTCCGCCACAAACGTCAACACACAAGCACCAAGAGCAACCCAGATATAAATTTGCGAAATTGACCAAAAAGCTGGGACATCCAAAATCATGTCACGAATCGTACCGCCACCAATTGCTGTAATCACGCCCAAAACTAAAACGCCAAATAAATCGACGCCACGATCGGAAATTGCTAGAACCCCTGTAACAGCAAAGGCGACTGTGGCGATCATGCCAATCCAGAAATTAATTTGATCCATGACATTAAGTCTAAAGCACTCGAGTGAGACGAGCAATGAAGTCCTGAATATACTGAGACTTACGATCACAGGAAATTCTTATGAAAACCCAACTTTATAGTTTTTGGCGTAGCTCAGCAGCTTTTAGAGTGCGCATTGCCCTCAATTTAAAAGGGGTCGATCATCAAATCATTCCAATTCATCTTCTCAAGAATGGTGGCGAACACACTAGCGCTGAATACACCGCTAAAAATCCTACTCGCCTAGTGCCTCTTTTAATTGAAGGTGATCATGCCATTCATCAATCGCTAGCAATCATTGAGTATCTTGAAGAAACGCATCCCAACCCGCCACTACTCCCTAAGCATTTAATCGATCGGGCTTGGGTGCGCGCTTTAGCAATGGATATCGCTATCGATGTTCATCCTATTGGCAATTTGAGAGTACTGCGCTACTTAATGAAAAACTTAGGTGTTAGCGCTGAGAACAAAGATATCTGGAGTCGGCATTGGATGATGCTGGGTTTAGAGAACCTGGAGAAACAATTAAGTTCAGATTCTAGAGTAGGTCGCTTTTCTTTTGGAGATCAACCGGGCTTGATTGATGCTTGCCTTGTCCCGCAAATCTTTAATGCGCTCAGTGCTAAGTTGGATATGAAAACCTACCCCACACTTATGAAGATATTTGATGAATGTATGACCCTACCGGCTTTCATTGATGCAGCCTGGGAAAAACAAATTGATGCGGAGGGATTAAACCCCTCTATTCCACCAAAGGAATAGCGAGAGGGTCAGTAGTGATCCAACAGTAGTAACAAGCACTACACGAGAAATCACTCTGCCATCTGCCATGTAGTACTGAGCCAGCATGTATGGTCCTGTGCCAGTTGGCATGGCCGCTAAGATCACCGCAGCATTGACCCATAGCGTAGGCAATTCCAAAAGAGGGCCAGCAATTAACCAGGCAATGATTGGCTGAATAATCAGCTTGCCAAAGCTAATACCCCAAACTTTGCTCGAAGCATTTTCATCTTTACGAATTAGAAATAATCCGATTGATACCAATGCGCAAGGAGTTGCTGCTGCCGCCAAAAATGAAAGCACTTGCGCCAATGGATCGTAAATCACCCAACCAGAAGCAGCCCATGCTAGACCTAATACAGGTGATACCAAGAGCGGATTAGAGGCTAAAGATTTCAGCACACTAAAAACTATTTCATGGGACTTTTTATGCGACAACATGTCGATCTCAATCAGAATCGTCGCCAATGCAAACAGAATAAACACCAGGAAAGTAGCAATGATGGCGGGGGCTAGACCATCTTGACCAAGCGCTAGTAGACATAACGGAATACCCATGTAACCAGTATTCGAATAAGAGGCACTCAAACCAGCAAAGCTTGCTGCTGCCAAGTCGCGCCCTTGATACCAATAGAAGCTGAGTGCGAGAACAAAAACAATCAAGGCGCTAATTAAAAAGGCAGCAATAAATCCAGGCTGCCAGAGCCTCTCCCAGCCACTATTCGCTGCGAAGTTAAAGAGCTGCGCGGGTAACGCAAGCCAGATAACAAATCGATTGAGCTCAATAGATGCATTGGCGCCCAACTTACCACTTTTGCCACTTAAGTAGCCCAATGAGATGAGTGCAAATACGGGGAAGAGAACGTTAAATACGTAGATCACGGGAAAAGTCTTAATTACGCAATCTTGCGTAGTGTCGCTTGATAACGCAGAGCATTTTGTACATAGCGTCCTGCGATATCGTTAATGCCTGCAATTTGCTCTGGACTGAGTGACTTCACCACTTTTGCGGGCGTGCCCAAAATCATCGAACCATCTGGAAACTCTTTTCCCTCGGTGATTAAAGCGCCTGCACCCACAAGACAGTTCTTACCAATTTTGGCGCCATTCAAAATAACTGCGCCAATACCAATCAAACTGCCGTCACCAATCTGACAACCATGCAGCATCACTTTGTGACCAACAGTCACGTGTTTGCCAATGACTAAGGGATAGCCTGGGTCAGTATGCAAGACAGAAGCATCCTGCACATTACTACCCTCACCAATCTGAATATGGTCGTTGTCCCCGCGTACCACTACCTGAGGCCAAACGCTCGCATTTTTTTGGAGCTCAACCATGCCGATTACTTCAGCGCTCTCGGCAACCCAAGCCCCCTCAGCTAACTGGGGGGCATTTCCGTCTAGTTCAAATATAGCCATGACCCATTATAGGTAATGGCTATATTTATGAAAGCCTACCAGTTAGGCTCTCGATCCGGCGTAGAAGAAATACGATGAATACTCAAATCAGCACCGTCATATTCTTCTTCATGTGACATACGGATACCCAAGAATGCTTTCAAGAGGCCGTAAACCACAATACCCCCTACCAAAGCAATTGCCACACCCAGGAAGCTACCAATGAACTGTCCTAAGAAGCTAACGCCACCCATCCCACCAAGCGCCTTACTTCCAAAAATACCAGCCGCTAAACCGCCCCACAAACCACACAAACCGTGTAATGGCCAAACGCCCAATACATCGTCAATCTTCCAGCGGTTTTGCACCAAGGTAAACATATAGACAAATAGACCGCCAGCAATTAAGCCCACGACTAATGCGCCCAATGGATGCATTAAGTCTGATCCAGCGCAGACTGCTACTAAACCAGCTAGGGGGCCGTTGTAGGTAAAGCCAGGATCATTACGACCAATCACCCATGCAGCCAAAGTACCGCCAACCATTGCCATCAAAGAGTTCATCGCTACCAAGCCGCTGACCTTATCAATGGTCTGCGCACTCATCACGTTAAAGCCAAACCAACCTACCGCCAAAATCCAAGCGCCCAAAGCCAAGAAAGGAATGCTTGAGGGTGGGTGTGCAGCAATATGACCTTCTTTGGTGTAACGTCCACGACGCGCACCCAGCAAAATAATTGCCGGCAACGCAATCCATCCTCCTACTGCATGGACCACGATAGAGCCCGCAAAGTCATGGAACTCTTCGCCAGTCAACCCCTTAATCCAAGCCTGAATGCCGTAATGCTGATTCCATGCAATGCCCTCAAAGAATGGATAGACAAAGCCTACCAAGAGAAAGGTTGCAATTAATTGCGGATTAAATTTCGCCCGCTCTGCAATACCACCAGAAATAATGGCTGGAATTGCAGCAGCAAAGGTCAATAAGAAAAAGAATTTAACTAACTCATAGCCATTTTTCTCGGCTAATAATTCTGCCCCTGAGAAAAAGTTCACGCCATAAGCGATGCTGTAACCAATAAAGAAATAAGCGATGGTCGAAACAGCAAAGTCGACCAAGATTTTGACTAAAGCATTGACTTGGTTCTTTTTGCGAACTGTACCGAGCTCTAAAAAAGCAAACCCCGCGTGCATTGCCAAAACCATAATGGCGCCGAGCAATATAAATAGGACATCACTGCCTGATTTCAAGACTTCCATTGAAGTACCTCCCTGATATTTTGTGCATCATTATGGGGAATATATAGGGCACATTTTTCTGGAATTGCACTCATTTAGTGCAATTTATGCGTAGCAATATGGTTTATGATCAAAATATATACACCCGAGGGAGAACCCATGAAAAAAGTTTTATCAATTTTGGCTATTTTGGCTGCTTTTTCTGGCTTGGCACAAGCACAGGAAAAAATTCCTGTTCTGAGTACGCAAGAACTGGCAAAGGTCTGCAAATTACCAGCCAGCCCAGAATCCCGTAGCTTTTGCATTGGTTACACAACAGCTATTTATGACACTTACTTAGCAACACGTCACCCACAACGTGCCAAGCCTTACATTTGCGTTAAGCAACCAGCTCCAGCCCGTGATGAGGTTATTGGTGAGTTTGTAAAATTTGCTGATGCTAACCAACAGGCTGCAGACAAACCGGCAGCTGGCGTTTTCTTGGGCTTCTTGGCATCACGCTTTCCTTGCGCCAAAAAATAATCCAAGCTACTCAGCATATTTAATCTATAGACATAAGGAACAGTTGATATGAAAAAAATTATCGCTATTACTGCTGCAACCCTAGCAATCGCAGGTTGCTCAAATATGAGCAACACAGAACAACGTACCTTATCTGGCGCTAGTATCGGCGCAGCTGCAGGTGCAGTTGGTACAGCTATTTTTCACGGCAACCCAATTTGGGGTGCAGTTGGTGGCGCTGCAGTTGGTGCAGCATCTGGCTATGTATACGATGCCTACAAAAAAGAGCAAGCATCTGAATACAACTCTGGTTACAACGCTGGCAAAAATAATCAACCGGCTAAAGCACCAAACTAATCCGACATCATTCGTATTGGTAGTGCTGTAGATTTAGAGTGGTTAATAAAAAACCCGACTTGTTATTCGCAAGTCGGGTTTTTCTTTTAAAGCCTCAGTTACAGACTTAACTTAACAGCAATTGATTAATCCGTTTTACATAAGCAGCAGGATCATTTAATTGACCACCTTCTGCCAAGAGCGCTTGATCAAACAAGACCTGCGTCCACTCATCAAAATGTTGGTCATCTGATTTCAACTTGAGGAGCAAAGGATGCTCAGGATTGATTTCGAGAATAGGTTTTGTATCTGGCGCTTGCTGGCCTGCAGCCTTGAGCATCCGTAATAAATTACCGGAGAGCTCATTCTCATCAGAAACTAAACATGCTGGAGAGTCAGTCAAGCGGAAAGTGACACGCACATCC
This sequence comes from Polynucleobacter sp. AP-Jannik-300A-C4, assembly GCF_018688335.1. Classification (NCBI taxonomy): domain Bacteria; kingdom Pseudomonadati; phylum Pseudomonadota; class Betaproteobacteria; order Burkholderiales; family Burkholderiaceae; genus Polynucleobacter; species Polynucleobacter sp. AP-Jannik-300A-C4. Next base: position 1,742,473 of record NZ_CP061316.1, read on the forward strand.
TTGACCTTGTCTTCCAAGGCAGCTTTCATTCGATCGAGCAAGTCCTTGAAATTCTTTTCAGTTTCTTCATGCTCTTTCTTTTCATTCTCATCACTAAGATTACCCAGATCAAGTCCGCCCTTAGCCACTGAAGTCATTTGCTTGCTATCAAACTCTGTAAAGAAAGAAAGCATCCATTCATCCACACGGTCAGAAAGCAGCAAAACTTCAACGCCCTTCTTGCGGAAGATTTCTAAGTGGGGGCTGTTCTTGGCAGCGTTAAATGAATCGCCAGTGACGTAATAAATTTTGTCCTGACCTTCTTTCATTCTGGATATGTAGTCTGCTAATGAAACTGTTTGATCAACTGAGTCAGAGTGCGTGCTTGCAAAACGTAAGAGTTTCAAAATACGCTCTTGGTTCACTTGATCTTCGCCAACACCCTCTTTCAGCACTTGTCCAAACTGCGCCCAGAAAGTGCGGTACTTTTCTTTTTTGGCCTCATCATCGCTATTAGCTAGCTCTTCCAGCATGCTCAGCACACGCTTAGTTGAACTCTCCCGAATAACCTTCACATCACGCGACTCTTGCAGAATTTCACGAGAGACATTCAATGGCAAATCTGTTGAGTCAATCACACCAGTGACAAAACGTAGATACATAGGCATCAGTTGCTCAGCATCATCCATGATGAATACTCGCTTTACATACAACTTGATCCCACCACGTTTATTTCGATCCCATAAATCAAATGGCGCTCGCGCTGGAACATATAACAGTTGTGTAAATTCGCTGCGACCCTCTACCCGATTTAATGAATAGCAGAGTGGGTTTTCATAATCATGGGATAGATGCTTGTAGAACTCGTTGTACTGCTCTTCGGTAATTTCTGATTTGGAGCGCGCCCATAAAGCACTGGACTGATTAATACTCTCAAGCTCATCCTTGATTACCTGCTCTTTTTTATCTGCATCCCACTCTTCTTTATTCATCTGAATAGGTAGCGAGATGTGATCGGAATATTTGCGAATAATTGACTTCAGCTTATGTGTAGAAAGGAAGTCATCTTCGCCTTCGCGCAAATGCATTGTGATGGATGTGCCACGTTGTGGGCGATCGATACTTTCTACAGTGAATTCACCGGAGCCATCAGACTCCCAACGCACACCGTCAGCTGCTGGTAAACCAGCTCGACGAGTTTCTACAGTAATGCGATCAGCAACAATAAATGCTGAATAAAAACCAACACCAAACTGACCAATCAAGGCTGCATCTTTTTGCTGATCACCGGAGAGTTTTGAGAAAAACTCTTTTGTTCCGGAACGAGCGATCGTTCCTAGATTGGCAATCACCTCATCTCGACTCATGCCAATACCATTATCAGAAATGGTGACGGTTCTAGCCGCCTTATCAAAACTGACCTTAATCTTTAAATCAGGGTCATCACCATACCAATCTGGATGCTCAATCCCCTCAAAGCGGAGCTTGTCTGAAGCATCAGACGCATTAGAAATTAACTCACGAAGAAAAATTTCCTTATTGGAGTACAAGGAATGAATCATCAACTGCAATAATTGCTTTACTTCGGCCTGAAAGCCCAAAGTCTCTTTACTAGCAACAGTCATGTAGCTACCCCCTTAATGAATACCAATCAACTAGATTGACCCTAGATGGGGTCAAAATCCAGCATTTCAAGGCTCAAAATGGGGTGGACTAGGCGGAATGGGGTTTTGGGTGCTTTTCAGCCACAGTAAGTCCCGCCTTTTTCCAGGCGCTAAAACCGCCCTCTAAGTGGCAAACACGGGGAACTCCCATTTTTTGAAGAGTTTCGGTGGCCAAGGAGGACCTCCAAGCCGAGGCGCAATAAAGCACTAAACGCTTACCCTCACCAAAAATCGGCTTGAAATAGGGACTTTTAGGGTCCACCCAAAACTCCAGCATCCCCCGAGGAGCATGAAAAGCACCGGGAATCATGCCTTCTCGCTCTAATTCCCGAACATCCCGAATGTCGACAAAAACAGTATTTTCATCATCAAGCAGGGTTTTGGCCTGATCCAAGGGCACCGTTTCAATCTGAGCCATCGCATTGGCGATTAAATCCTCATAACCCAGAATTAAACTCATATTTACCCCTGTATAGATAGTGATTAATGGCAGTCAAACAAAAATCGAATTAGTTAAAACTACAGTCTGATAATATCTTCCCATGAACTTTACCCCTACAGAACTCGGTGCCAGTATTATTTTTGCGATAGCAGTACTGCACACCTTTAGTACTTCCTATTTTGAAACTCTAGCCAAAAATTCTCGTCTGCATTCGGGCTTATGGCACCTACTTGGCGAAGTAGAAATTGTCTTTGGTTTCTGGGCAGCAGTACTGCTAATTTATATCGGTTTTACGACTGGCCTTGATAGCGCCAGAGAATACGCAAGCAAGCGTAATTTCACAGAGCCGCTTTTTGTATTCGCCATCATGGTGGCTGCCGGTAGCAAGCCTATCCTGACTTTTGCAACCCACCTTCTTTATAGCTTGGGTAAGTTTTTACATGTGGCCTTACGAACTCGTGAAGCCCCCATGTTGTACTTCCTCACCTTGTTCTTAACACCATTGCTGGGTTCATTTATTACTGAGCCAGCAGCGATGACTCTTGCAGCCTTCTTATTGCGTGATTTGGTATACAAACATAAATGCTCTACCCCCTTACTCTTTGGAACTTTAGGGGTACTTTTCGTCAACGTCTCGATTGGCGGTACGTTGACCAATTTTGCTGCGCCGCCCGTACTGATGGTAGCTTCTACCTGGGGTTGGTCAAGCAGTTTCATGTTCTTTAACTTTGGCCTAGCATGTAGTGCGGCGATCTTTATCAACTCACTAATCCTGACACTGTTGTTCCACCGCCAGCTCGTTGAACCAGAAGAGAAAAAGATTCCTGAAAAAATTCCGTTCACCGTTACTTCAGTTCATTTGCTGTTTTTAGCAGGCATTGTTTACTTCGCACATGACCCAGTTATTTTCATGTGGCTCTTGTTATTCTTTATTGGCTACACCACTGCTTATCCAAAACATCAAAGCCCGTTGATTTTGCGTGAGGCCTTATTGGTTGGATTCTTCCTTGCTGGCTTGGTAGTCTTAGGTGCCCTACAAGGTTGGTGGCTGCAGCCACTGCTCGAGAAAATGAGTCCAACAGCAGTCTTCTACGGAGCAACCGCGCTTACTGCAATTACAGACAATGCAGCATTGACCTACCTGGGATCCCTAGTCACAGGTACCTCGGATGAATTCAAATTAGCTTTGGTAGGTGGCGCGGTGGCTGGTGGCGGCTTAACCGTTATTGCTAACGCACCGAATCCAGCTGGTTTGGCGATCTTGCGCAGTCACTTCCCGAATGGCGCAGTTTCTGCACTGTATCTCTTCCTAGGCGCATTGCCTCCAACGATTGTTGCTATTTTGGCTCTGCGCTTGCTGTAATTTGTTTTTTGTAAAATTTGAGCTTGGCCCCCAGTTATAAACCTGAGAACGGCATATGAAAAAGCTCTATATCAAAACCTTCGGCTGTCAGATGAACGAGTATGACTCGGGCAAGATGGCCGACCTCTTGCATGCCGATGCGGGCATGGTCATGACTGACACGCCTGAAGATGCGGATGTCGTTCTACTGAACACCTGCTCTATTCGTGAAAAAGCAGAAGATAAAGTATTTTCTGATTTAGGTCGCTTGCGTGAACTCAAAAAAACCAAACCCGATTTATTAATTGGTGTTGGAGGTTGCGTCGCCAGTCAAGAAGGTCAACAAATTATTAGCAGGGCGCCTTATGTTGATGTCGTCTTTGGTCCGCAAACATTACATCGCCTATCTGATCTGATCGCTCAACGTCGCGAAACCGGTAGATCTCAGGTAGATATTTCTTTCCCGGAGATAGAAAAGTTTGACCACCTACCTGCCTCGCGCCAAACTCGTGGCTCTGCTTACGTCTCCATCATGGAAGGCTGCTCAAAGTATTGCAGCTATTGCGTAGTTCCTTACACTCGTGGCGAAGAAGTATCGCGTCCGTTTGATGATGTATTAACTGAAATAGCAGGCCTAGCTGCGCAAGGCGTAAAAGAAATTGTTTTACTCGGTCAAAACGTCAATGCCTATTTGGGCAAAATGGGTGATACGGAAGAAATCGCAGACTTTGCACTCTTGATTGAATACGTTGCAGAGATTCCAGGTGTCGAAAGAATTCGCTTTACCACCAGTCATCCCAAAGAATTTACCCAGCGCTTAATTGATGTCTATGCCAAAGTTCCCAAGTTGGTGAGTCATTTGCATCTTCCGGTACAACACGCATCCGACTCGGTTTTATCCGCCATGAAACGTAGCTATACCGCTCTAGAATACAAAAGCATTATTCGTAAGATGCGCGCAGTGAGGCCCGACTTGACACTCTCTAGCGACTTCATTGTGGGCTTTCCAGGCGAGACCGATGAGGATTTTGCAAAGCTCTTGAAGATGGTGGAAGAGCTTAATTTTGATAACAGCTTTTGCTTTATTTTCAGCGCACGTCCCGGGACACCTGCTGCCAACCTGAGTGATGACACGCCTTATGAGGTCAAACTCAAGCGACTACAAACATTGCTTGCCCTAGTGGAGTTACAAGCAAATCAAATTAGTAAAAACATGTTGGGCAATACTGAGCGAGTACTCGTTGAAGGCCTAGCAAAAGATGGTGTAAATCTACAAGGTCGCGCTGCTAACAATCGCGTGATTCATTTTGCTGCACCAAATGAAGATATTGAATCCCTCCTAGGTGAAATGGTAGACATACGCATTACCGAAGTACTCAATTACACTCTCCGAGGTGAGCTTATTAGCGAACTCGCTTCAACCCATACCCATTAAGATGGCAGTCAAGCAAGCGACTTCCTCAAAATTGGAAATTGATATTCAATTTGCTAGTGCTCCCATTGAAGATAAAGTGCTGACGATTGCCTCTTTAGCAGCAATTAAAAAATGGGTGAAATCTAGCACCCACCTGAGCGGTCTTATCACCTTGCGCTTCGTCAATGCTGCTGAGGGTAAAAAGTTGAATTTTGCTTTTCGGAACAAAGATTACGCAACCAATGTACTCACCTTTCCATATGAGCTAACTAAAAAGACATTGACTGCTGATATTATTTTTTGCCTTCCCGTAATTCAAAAAGAGGCAAAGGAGCAAGCTAAAACTACTAAGACTCACTTAGCTCACCTCATTGTTCATGGATGCTTGCATGCCCAAGGACTTGACCATGAGAGCAATGCTGAAGCAAGAAAAATGGAAAGCAAAGAAATCGCCATTCTCAAATCCCTGGGTTTCACAAACCCTTACGCACCCATTTAAAGCATCCTCAACACCTCGTTCACTGAATTTACATATTTTTACGATATTCTTATTACATGCCTGACCCCAATAAATCCCTTTTAGAACGCTTGGCCGATTTTTTAACGCCACAGCCAACCAGCCCAGCAGAACGTCGCCAAGAACTTATTGAGACCCTCAGAGAAGCACAGTCCGAGGGCTTGATTGATGCGGATGCCCTCTCCATGATCGAAGGCGTATTCCAAGTGGGGCAACTGTGCGCTCGCGATATTTTGATTCCTAGAGCTCAGATTGATTGGATTGACATCAACCAATCTCTGCCTGAAATTATCCAGAGTGTAATTACTGCAGCCCACTCACGCTTCCCCGTATTCGAAGGTAGTCGCGACAATGTCATTGGCACCTTGCTTGCAAAAGACTTATTGCGCCACTCTTCTGAAAAAGATTTTCAAGTACGCGATTGGCTCCGCCCCGCAGTTTTCATTCCAGAATCTAAACGTTTAAGTGTTTTGCTGCGCGACTTCAAAGACAACCGTAATCACCTGGCTATTGTTGTAGATGAATACAGCGGCGTAGCTGGTGTGATCACAATTGAAGATGTGCTCGAGCAAATTGTTGGTGATATTGAAGATGAGCATGATATTGATGAAGAGGCAGATAACCTGATCTCTTTAGATAATGGCGATATTCGAGTTAAAGGCATTACAGAGCTAGAACAATTTAATGAGGCTCTAGGCACTCAATTTCACGATGAAGATATTGAAACTATTGCCGGCTTAGTCATTCAACATCTTGGTCGAGTACCAAAGATGGGCGAACTGATTGAGATCGACGGAATAGAGTTTGAGGTTCAGCGCGCTGACCCAAGACAGATCCATATTCTGCTCGCGCGACAACTTCCTAAAAAACTTCCCTGAGAATTAATTTGATTGATCAGCAATCAACCAGGTTTAGTAATGGCATCAATGTGTTGCTGCTATTTTTTCTGGGAGCCTTGCTAGCCGCTGCTGCTGAGCTCACTTATGGTGGCTGGATACAAATCCCCATTCTCAGCTTGATTTGGTGGAGGATGAGTCAGCAAGCAAGATCGTCCATTAAAAATCAATTTATCTCCGGAATGTCTTTTGGTCTAGGCTACTTTGTTCTGGGCTTATGGTGGATCTACATTAGCCTGCATGATGTCGGTGGTATGCATGCAGCTCTTTCTGGGTTTGCCGTCCTGCTCTTATCTGCCTTTTTGGCCATCTATTTTTCAGTCGGCACCCTCTCGCTAGTCATCTTTAAACGCTCTCGTATCACTGGCTTGCTTCTAGCAGCAAGCTGGGTCTGCGTTGAGTATTTTCGTGGCGTGATATTTACAGGCTTTCCTTGGATGGGGCTTGCTGAAGCGCAATTTAACGGCCCCTTCGCGCCAGTTGCGCCACTCTTGGGCGGCCTAGCCTGCACATTTTTAGTGGTGTGGGTCTCTTGGGAAATCAGTCAGTTAAAGAAAAATATGTTCTTTAGCAGTGCTTGCATTATTTCTACGATTGCACTTGCACAACTCGCCAGCTTCTGGACCTTCACAAACCCAGTTGGCGAGCCACTGAGCGTTCGTTTAATTCAAGGTAATTTTGAGCAAAGCCTCAAGTTCAACCCCAAATCCATTGAAGACCAGTTTAGCTTTTATACCAATGCCATCGAAAGTCAGGCAGCCGACCTCATCATTACTCCAGAGACCGCATACCCTTGGCTACAAAGTAATCTACCTGCAGGATTATTGGGCTCGCTCCAACAATTTTCTACCAATACCTCCAGCAATATTTTGCTTGGTTTGATTGGAGAGGTGGCTGGCTCTAGTAATCCGAAGTACACCAATCGGGCTCTTGGACTCTCTCCTAATGCTCCAAGCTATCAATATGACAAATCCCACTTGGTACCCTTTGGTGAATTTATTCCGCCCGGCTTTCATTGGTTTGTGAATGCTTTCCATGTTCCTATGAGCGACTTTGCACGCGGCACATTAGATCAAGCCCCCTTCAGCATCATTCGTTCCGGCAAGGAATCAATTCATGCGGCCATCACGATTTGCTATGAGGACGTATTTGGCGGGGAGCTAGCATCCCGAATTGATCAGAGCAGTAAACCCGTTAACCTGTTGATCAATATGACTAATCTAGCTTGGTTTGGGGACTCTCAAGCACCAGCGCAGCAATTAAGACTATCCCAGTTACGCTCCCTGGAGACTGGCCTCCCAGCGCTGCGAGCCACAAATACCGGCATTACGGCAGCCCTTGGCCCAGACGGGAAAGTGCTATCTCAGCTTGGCGAATTTACCCAAGGCGCGCTCAGCCTGAAGATTCAAGCCTACTCTGGCAAAACCCCTTATGTCATTTGGGGAAATGCCCCCATTTTGAGCCTTTCTTGCCTCTTGCTCATCCTAGGTCTGATTCGCCATAAACGAAACTAATCGCGATTTCATGGTTCACCTGCTTAGCCATGTAAAATCAAAGGCTTAGCCAGGTAAATCATGCTTACTTTTCAGCAAATCATTCTCAAACTCCAAGATTACTGGGACCAACAAGGTTGCGCCCTATTGCAACCTATTGACCTTGAGGTCGGTGCCGGTACATCTCATACAGCTACTTTCTTGAGGGCCATTGGCCCTGAGCCATGGAAAGCGGCTTACGTCCAACCTTCACGCAGACCAAAAGATGGTCGCTACGGAGAAAATCCAAACCGTTTGCAGCACTACTACCAGTACCAGGTAGTGCTGAAACCTGCACCAGAAAATATTCTTGAGCTCTACTTAGGCTCGCTTGCTGCTTTAGGTCTTGATCTTCAAAAAAACGATGTTCGCTTTGTTGAGGACGATTGGGAAAACCCAACCTTGGGTGCCTGGGGCTTAGGATGGGAAGTTTGGCTTAACGGCATGGAAGTAACTCAGTTCACTTATTTCCAGCAAGTAGGTGGTATTGATTGCAAACCTGTTTTAGGCGAAATCACCTATGGCATTGAGCGCTTAGCGATGTACATCCAAAATTGCTCCAACGTATATGACCTCGTTTGGGCCGACGGCATCTCTTATGGCGACGTGTATCACCAGAATGAAGTGGAGCAATCTTGCTACAACTTCGAGCACTCGAATACCGACCTCTTGTTTACAAACTTCACCAATTACGAGAGTGAAGCCAAGCGTTTGATGGAAGTACCCTTAGCCTTACCCGCTTACGAAATGGTACTCAAGGCTGGACACACCTTTAACTTACTGGATGCGCGCGGCGCTATTTCAGTGACTGAGCGTGCTGCTTATATCGGACGCATCCGTAACCTATCTCGTGCAGTAGCGCAGGCTTACTTTGAGTCCCGTGAGAAGTTAGGTTTCCCGATGTGCCAACGTCAATCCAAAGCCTAATCAGCTCGATCTAATTATGAGTACACCGAATTCCCTCTCTCAATCAGACAATCTTCTGATTGAAGTATTTACAGAAGAGTTGCCACCAAAATCATTACGACGCTTAGGTGACGCCTTCAGTGATGGTATTTATTCCACACTGAAGTCCGCTGGCCTCTTAAGTGAAAATTCTGTTGCTACTGGCTTCGCTACACCGCGCCGCCTTGCTGTTCAAGTTACGAATGTCTTGAGCCAAGCGCCAGACTATCCAGTACGCGAAAAATTACTGCCAACCAGCATTGCTTTTGATGCTGAAGGCAAAGCTACTGCGCCCCTACAAAAGAAATTAGCCTCTTTGGGTTACGCTGATATCCATCTCTCCACCCTGGAAAAATCAGGTGAAGGAAAAAATGAAGCGCTATATCTCAATGTCGTCGCTAAAGGGGCAGCACTAGAACAAACCGCTCAACAAGCGCTTGAGCAAACACTCAGTAAATTACCCATCGCAAAAATGATGCACTATCAAGTGCTACAAAAAAATGGTGAATTAGCTGACGTTGAGTTTGCTCGACCTGCACACCGCATTATTGCCTTGCATGGCAAACAAGTCCTTAATATCAGCGCACTAGGAATTGATGCAGCCAATCAAACTGAAGGTCATCGCTTTTTAGCTCCAGGTCATATTACGATCGCCTCCGCAGATCAGTATGAATCCGATCTCAGCACTAATGCCAAAGTATTGCCAAGCTTTGATAAGCGTCGTGCATTTATCGAATCTGCATTATTAAAAGCTGCTGGTACTGATTTAGTGCTGATGCCAGATAGCCTATTGGATGAAGTAACCGCTTTGGTTGAGTGGCCAGCAATTTATGAATGTCATTTTGATCAGGAGTTCTTGGAGGTTCCTCAAGAGTGCTTGATTCTGACGATGCAGACCAATCAAAAATACTTTGCATTGACTGATAAGCAAGGCAAGTTACGCAATCGCTTCCTCATTGTTTCTAATATCGAGACTGATAAGCCAGAAGCGATTATTTCTGGTAACGAACGTGTAGTGCGCCCGCGCCTATCCGATGCGCGCTTTTTCTTCCAACAAGATCAAAAGCGCCCGTTAGCATCCCGTGTAGCTGATCTTGGAAAAGTGGTTTATCACAATCAGCTTGGCAATCAATTGGATCGCACTAAGCGCGTTCAAGGAATTGCAGTAGGTATTGCCAAAGCCTTATCAGCTAATGAGGCCTTAGCAAGTCGCGCCGCTGAAATTGCTAAAACCGATTTACTAACCGATATGGTTGGCGAGTTCCCAGAGCTTCAAGGCATCATGGGTCGCTACTATGCAACGCATGATGGCGAAGATGCCGAAGTCGCGTCCGCTTGCAGCGAACACTACATGCCCCGCTTTGCTGGAGATGCGCTTCCACAGACTCAAATCGGCACCATTCTCGCTATTGCAGACAAGCTAGAGACATTGGTCGGCATTTGGGGTGTTGGTCTTGCACCGACAGGTGACAAGGACCCATATGCCTTGCGTCGGCACGCTTTAGGTATTTGCCGTCTTTTGCTAGAGAAGAACCTGAGCCTTAGCCTGCCTGAATTAATTGAACTGGCTCGTAAACAATTTCCACAAAAAGATGTTCAAGAAAAAGCTAAGGGTGAAGATATTTACGCCTTCATCATTGATCGTCTGCGCGCTTACTTACGCGACCAAGCGGTTGCAGGCAAGCCATTCACGACCGAAGAGATTGATGCTGTATTAAGTCAGTCACCCGCTCAACTCAATGATTTAATTGATCGCTTATCTGCATTGCGTGAATTTAATGCCTTAGCGGAAGCTGCTCAGTTAGCAGCTGCCAATAAACGCATCAGCAATATTCTCAAAAAGAATGTAACTGCTATACCGGCGGCTTGTTCCGGCAATCTCTTACAAGTTCCTGCTGAAATCGCTCTCCATCAGGCGCTTGAGAAACTCACCCCAACACTGAGTACCGCCTATGAGCAGCGTCAGTTCGTAGATCTCTTGAAAGCACTCGTAGCTCTCAGCGCCCCGATTGATCAATTCTTTGCCGATGTGATGGTGATGGATCCAAATCCAGAGCTGCGTGATAACCGCTTGGCTCTCCTGCAACAACTTCACCAGAAAATGAATCTCATTGCCGATCTCGGCAAATTAGCATGAGCATCAGCTCTTCTAAACTCATCATTCTGGATCGCGATGGCGTGATCAATGAAGATCGGGATGATTATGTGAAGTCGAGCGATGAGTGGGTTCCACTGCCTGGCAGCCTTGAGGCAATTGCACTACTCAATCAAGCTGGCTATCAAATTGCTGTGGCGACGAACCAGTCTGGTTTGGCACGAGGCTACTTTAATATTAACGATCTCCATGCCATGCATGCCAAGATGGACAAGTTGCTCAAGCCTTTAGGTGGTCACATCGATAGTATTTTTTTCTGCCCCCATACCGATGCCAATGCATGCGATTGCCGCAAGCCTTTGCCGGGAATGATGAAAGAAATTGCATTGCGTTATAAAAAAAATCATAGTAACAGTCCTTTATTGGGGGTACCAATTGTTGGCGATTCCTTGCGCGACCTTCTAGCGGGCATCGCCTTAGGTGCTAGCCCGCATTTAGTCTTAACCGGCAAAGGTAATAAAACTTTGGAAAAGGGTGGCCTCCCTGAGGGGACACAGATTCATGCAGATTTGATGGCATTTGCGACCGCACTCCTGCTAGATAAGGTTTAATAGAAACATGATTTTTATTCGCTCAGCCCTATTTACGCTCTTCTTGCTGATATTTACGCCGATCTGGTCAGTGCTCTGCATTCTCGTTTTTCCTATCCTGAATCCTGAAAATCGCTATCGCTTTATAGGTCTGTGGAATAAGGTCGTGATCTGGATTTTGCAACCCCTCTGTGGCATTCGTTACGAAATTCGCGGCATGGAAAACATGATGGCGGTTTTGGATAAACCGGTTGTTGTATTGAGCAAACATCAGTCTGCCTACGAAACCATTTTTTATATTGCCAAGCTTCCTAAGCAAGTCTGCTTTGTTTTCAAAAGAGAGTTGCTTTGGATTCCTTTCTTTGGTTGGGCCTTGGCTTTGCTCAAGATGATTCACATTAATCGCAATAGCAAAGAAACTGCCGCCCTCTCCGTTGTTGGTCAGGGTAAAAAACGTTTGAGTGAAGGCAAATGGATTTTGTTATTTCCAGAGGGCACTAGAACACCGACCGGATCCCACCAGCCATATAGCAAAGGTGGCGCAAGACTGGCGAGTGCTACTGAGGCACTGGTTATACCCATTGCTCATAATGCAGGTCGATGCTGGCCCAAGAATAGCTTTCTAAAGCAACCTGGAACAGTCATCTTCTCAATCGGACCTGCCATCACCTCCGTCGGAAAAACGGGCGGACAACTGCATCAAGAAGTTGAGAAATGGATTGAGGCTGAAATGCGCGTGATTGATCCTAGCGCTTACCAGCAAAGCTAGAAACTTAGTGGGCTAAAGTTTTAGCCCACTCAATATAGCGCTCCACCGGAATATCCTGAGCACGCGCTTTCAATTCAGATTCAGATAAAGAGAGTCGATCAGCAAAAGCCGATAGGTTGGTGCGTAGCATTTTTCTTCTCTGAGAAAACGCTGCGGCCACGACCTTTTCCAAGGCATGCCACTGCGCATCACTTAAGTTGAAGTCGCGTCGCGGAATCATGCGCACGACTGCTGAATTCACTTTAGGTTGTGGGTCGAAAGCTTCGGGCGGGACTTCTAAAACTTGCTCCATATCGTAGCGAGCTTGCAGCATGACAGATAGCCGGCTAAATTCAGAACCGCCAGCCTTAGAGACCATGCGCTCAACCACTTCAGCTTGGAGCATGAATACCTGCTCATCAATCGCATGGGCAGCAGAAACAAGATGAAAGAGTAATGGCGAGGAAATGTTGTAGGGCAAGTTACCAACTACCTTACACAGGCCACTATTAGCTGGACGCGCTTTTGCCCATTCGAGGAAGTCAAACTTAAGTGCATCTCCCTCGATGATATTGAGACCCTTGAGATTCTCTTGCTTCCAGTACGCGACCAAGTCTCGGTCAATTTCTAGAAGGTCTAAATGATCTAGGTTATTTAACAAAGGTCTTGTGAGTGCGCCAAGACCGGGGCCGATCTCAATAACATGCATATTTTCGCTGGGATTGATTGCAGCAATAATGGAATAAATTATTCCAGAATCCTGCAGAAAATTTTGGCCAAATCGTTTACGAGCGCGATGCGTCATGTCTTTAGATTCTTTTCTTGATATTTACTGCCAATTGATAGGCAAGTCGCAAAGCCTCCAATATGCTACCTGAGTCAGCTAAACCCTTACCAGCAAGGTCTAGAGCTGTACCATGATCTACTGAAGTCCGGATAATCGGCAAGCCTAAGGTGACATTCACTCCACCACCAAAGCTCACAAACTTAAATGGTGCGAGACCCTGATCGTGATACATCGCAATGAATGCATCCACACTATCCAAGGCTTTGGCATCAAACATCGTATCACCAGGATAAGGCCCACTCACCTGAATACCTAGATCTTTAGCAGCTTTGATAGCAGGTTCAATGACATCAATTTCTTCACGACCAAGGTAGCCTGATTCACCTGCATGAGGATTTAGTCCCGCCACCCGAATCACAGGCTTAGCAATGCCAAATTTTGTCTGCAAGTCCTGATCGACAATCTGAATCGTTTCTAAAAGATACTGTTGATTTAACGCTCCGGGAACTTCTCTCAAAGGTAAATGGGTTGTAACTAAAGCCACTCGGAGGTCGCGACTTTTCTGCAAACCTAAAAAACCTGATGGTAATGTTGCGCATAACATCATGACAACATGCTCTTGATAGCAAAGCTGAGCTAGATATTCAGTATGTCCAGTAAATAAGTCGTCACGTGAAACATTGCCCTCGTTGATAACACTCTTTTGTATAGGCGCAGTTACCACCGCATCAAAACGACCTTCAAGACATCCCTTAACAGCGGCATCCAGAATATTCAGGACATACTGAGCATTTTTAGGATTGAGCTGACCTGCAATTGCTGGGGTAGCTAAGGCGATCGATTCCACCTGCAGGCGGTTCGATAACTCTTGAGGAATCTTACTCGCCGGAATCAAGCTGGGGTCAGCAAGCAAAGTAATCGTACTTGCGGGCTGCTCTTGCAAGAAGGCTAAAGCAGCTGCAAGAGAAACCTCTGGACCAACCCCTGCGGGCTCTCCAGAACTAATGACTAAATTAACGAGGGCTGGCTGCTGGATCATCTGCGTTAATGATCTTCACCGTAGCGGTGTCGCGTAATTCACGTAACCAATCTTGATAAGCCTGTTCGAACTTACGCTCACGGATTGCTGCGCGGGCAAATTGACGCTGCTTCTCCAGAGTTAATTGTGCTTCACGACGCTCGAGCACCTGAATCAAATGCCAACCGAACTCGGTCTTCACTGGGTTGCTGACTTCACCAATTTGCAAGCGGTTCATAGCTTGATCAAACTCAGGAACTAAATCACCAGGACCCATCCAACCCAGATTTCCACCGTTAGCAGCAGATCCATCTTCAGAATACTTTTTAGCCAGTTCGCCAAAATCAGCAGTCTTTGCGCGAACCTGGTCTCGATAGCCGGCGAGGCGTCTTTCAGCATCCTGATCCGTTAAACCAGCACGACTGCGCAATAAGATATGGCGAGACAAGGTCTGCGTCACCATAATGTTTTGTGGGGTAGTTGTACCTTCTTGGGGAGGAGCTTGCTGCGGCTCAGGAGCACCAGTAGCTAAGGCGCGACGATCAAGAACCTTGAGTACGTGATAGCCAGCCGGGCTTCTTACTACTGCATTAGCAAGTTGCCCGCTACCTGTATTTCTCACAGCCTCATAAAATAATTGCGGCAAGCGATCTGGTGTACGGTAACCTAATTCCTGAAACTTAATTTTTGGATTGTCTTTTGCAGCCATTGCACCCAGCTGCAAAAAATCGACATCACCACGCGCTTCTCGCAATAAAGATTCTGCTTGCTTCTTTGCTGCGGCCTGAGCACCAGCACCTGCACTCGCATCTACTGGAATAAAAATCTGAGCTACATCGATTTCCTCTGGCTCACCTTTAGCGGCTGGAGTAGATCGTGCCGCCCTTCCCCCTCCAGCTACTTCACGATTGCGGTCAGTAATGAAATTATCCACCTCTGCATCAGAAATCTTAATCTTGCCTTCTACCTCGCGCTCACGATAGCGACTAATGATTACATCATCACGCAACATTTCACGATAGCGATCATAGGTGCTTCCAGTCGCAGCAATTTTTACCTTCAGTTCAGCAACTGTTAATTTATTCTTAGCCGCTATATCACCAATAATCTTGTCGAGTTCCTTGTTGCTAACTGCAACACCTTCTTGCTCAGCATTTTGCAGTTGGATCTTTTCGACAATCAGACGCTCGAGCACGGTCTTACGTAAAGTCGCTGCGTCAGGAAGTTTGGTTCCCTGCTTTTGTAAGGCCGTAATGCGATCATCAATCTCTTTACGCGTCACGTAGCCTGTATTTACGACCGCTGCAACACCATCAATATTACGAATTTTGCTATCAGCCGCAGTCTTTGAGCCATCTTGTGCAAGCGCGAACTGAGTCATAAGAGCAGTGCCAGCCAAAATCATGGCTGCAAGGGCTTGGTTAAATCGATTCCTACGCATCATTGATAGTTCTCGTATATTGAAGGTGGTATAGGCTTGGAAGTAGGCATGTATCCAGGAACATTTAGCTTCATGATATCAACTGGATTACTACCAGCGCTACCAAATCCCCTAAATTCTATTTGGAATAAAACCTGGGTAGTGGTTATTTGTGAGGTATTGAGCATTTGAGAGTAAGCACCGCGTAAGGTCCAGCAATCGCGCATCCACTCTAAACCCACTAAAGTGTTAAGCGTTTTAGTTGTTAACGCGTCATAACCCCATCGACCCAATGCTGAAACCTCTCGGGTGAGAGGCCACTGCCCAGATATATTGTATTGATCAGTAGTCGTCTGAGCTAGTGTGCCCAGCGTATTATTTTGCACTGAAGCCTGTGTTGGAGGGCTCCAAACGTTTCTATACCCAAAATTCAAATTTCTACCAGGCGTAGGACGCCAGCTTCCACCAACGGTTGTCTGAACCAATTTATTTAACTGGGTGTTGTACTGCCCAAACATATCTGCACTAAAGTTACCTAGCAGGCGCACAGACGCTGAGCCCAAGGTATCGGAGTAGGTTGTTGGATTGGCAATGTTTCCATTAAGGCCAACTCGCTGCCCCGAAAATGCTTGGCGCTGTGCAAGGGTTACGTTAGCTCGCTCTGCGCCAGTATTAGCCTCAATCATCCGACTAGTTAAGCCACCAGTCAGCTTATTGTTATCCGCAATACGGTCATTACCAATAAATGTATTTTCACTAAAAATTTGGGTAACACCAAAACCCGCATCTGCCGTATCAAACAGTGGAGTTTGAGCCTGACTTTCATAGGGGGTATAAACATAAAACGCTCTTGGCTCCATGGTGAGCAACATATCGCGCCCAAAGAAGCCCTTTAATTCAGCGGCATCTCTTTCAAACGCCAAACCAGAATCAAGACTGAATGTGGGTATGGTAAAGCCTTGTGCAGCTGGCGCTCCCACAGGGTTATATGGGGTGGCATTATAAGTATTCGACTGAAAGCTGACCTTAGGAGTGATGTAATAACCGGGTGTAATCTGAGGTAGTGACATTGCACCTTTAATAACTGTTCGATCTGCTTGGCTAAATGCACCTGGAGCAGTTGCCTGTAGGTTTCCACCAATGTTGTAAGCAAATCGGGTGTAGTCAGTTGAAAACGTTGTTACAGGGCCTGATGGCAAGGTAATGTATTTACCGCTAGCGTCAGCCACCGTTGGAGTTAAACGGTTGTTATAGGTGGCAGTGATATTCGGCAAAATATTGTAGGGAGATTGCACAGTCACCGTTGGATCAGGCTGCAATGTCTGGAAAGTCATCGCTCTTGCGGCAACCGTCCAATTGCTTAAACTTCCGGTTAAGTTCTTAGTAGTACCAACCTCTTGACGAAATTGATTGGTAACTGCGCCGGCAATACTTTGTGAAAAGTCGGTCGGATACAGGTTATCTGAAACCCGCGCCACATTGGCATAACCAGTCCAAGCACCAGCAATGGGGACACCACCCATACCCACTAAATCACCACTAAAGTTCTGTCTTTGCTGCCAGTCATAGCGCCAACGATCCGTGCCAGTTTTGCGATCGTAAGGCAGATAGTCACCCATTAAGTTGCCAGAGTACTGCTTATCCAAAAACTGATACTTAGCGCCCAATTGCACTCCACGTTGGCCCATTACTCGAGGCAACAATAGCAAGTCACGATTAGGCGCAATATTGACGTAGTAGGGCGTCGTCACATCGATACCATTATTGGAGTTATAACCGGCTACCGGAGCCAGAATTCCGGAACGGCGTTGATTTGATGTTGGTGCAGTGAAGTACGGAACATAAGCAATGGGAACATCAAAGAATCGCATGACACCGTTTGTACCAACCATTTCTTTTTGCTCGTTATCAATCTCAAGCGTACTAGCCGTGAAATACCAATCTAAGTTTTCTGGGGTGCAAGTTGTATAAGTTGCTTTATCAAATACAAATACATCTGAAGTTTCAATCGTTAATTTTTTTGCATTGCCACTTGCTCTGTTATCACGCAATTCGTAATTCGGAGATTCCATTTCACCATCACGAGCATCTACCCGAAAACGCGCCTTTGGTCCTTTGAAAGATGCATTACCTTTTGAAAATTCAGTATTGCCCAATAAGTTAGCTACATCAGAATCAGGATCATATTTAATTTCATCGGCTTTGATCACTGCACCGTTACGTCGAATTTGCGCACGTCCCTTTAAGCGCATTTCACGATCGACAATTCCATCAATCGAATCACTGGAAGTAAACGTCAATGCATTACCATCAGCGATAGGCTTACCAACCCGTAATTGATCATCCAACTTTAAGACAGTGACATCGCCACGATCGGGGATTAATACGGAGTTAGCAGAGCTACCTAATGACTGTGATGAAGGAGGTAAAGGTGCAGGTGCCTGAGCCATACTTAAGTGGGCAAATTGCGACAATGCAACCCCCATCATTACGCGTAGGGTGACAGATAAAAAAAGAGGGGCACAAAGGCCAGCGCGACGGCGATAATGACTCATAGATCCAGACCCCGCTATTATACGAATCGACCATGACTGACTCTCGCTTAGACACCCTCCGTAACTGGCTAAAAGGCCTTGAACCTAGCTGGCAATTAGATCTCCCCACTTTAGCCCCCGCCTCGGCAGATGCCAGCTTTCGACGGTATTTCCGGATTGAGTCCAAAAACCCGGATTTTCCGACTTTGATCGTGATGGATGCCCCACCCCAACATGAACCCTTAGATGCCTTTATTAAGGTCGATTTATTGCTTGAAAATGCCGGTTTAAATGTCCCGAAAATTCTAGAAAAAAATGTCGTCGAGGGCTTTCTTTTACTCAACGATCTTGGCACTAAAACTTTCCTTGCAGAGCTCAATTCTCAGAGAGCGGATCATCTATACAAAGATGCGACACATGCTTTAGTACAGATGCAGTTAGCGAGCAAACCTGATGTCCTGCCAAACTATGATGAAGCACTTCTACAACGTGAGCTTGATTTATTTCCTAAGTGGTATTTAGAAAAGCATTTGCAGATGGAGTTAACTGAACTTCAAATCTCTCAAATGAAGCAAGCATTCGAACTCATTATTCAAAATAATCTTGCTCAATCAAAAGTCTACGTTCATCGAGACTATCACTCACGAAATCTGATGGTGACCGAAAAAAATAATCCCGGTGTTATCGATTTTCAAGATGCAGTTTATGGCCCGATTACTTACGATGCTGCCTCCCTCTGGCGTGACGCATACATTGCATGGCCCGAAGAACGCGTGATAGATTGGGTCATTAAATTTTGGGAAGCTGGCCGCAAAGCAGGATTGCCAATGCCAGATGATTTTGGTCAGTTCTATCGTGACTTCGAGTGGATGGGCTTGCAGCGACACCTCAAAATTTTGGGGATTTTTGCAAGGCTATTTCATCGCGATGGTAAAGATGGCTATCTCAAAGATATTCCATTGGTACTCGAGTACGCGATTGCAACCACAAATCGCTATATTGAATTAAAGCCCTTGGCACGTATTTTGGAATCGACACGCTCCAATCAGAATTAGTCATCATCAATCATGAATAAGCGCAATCTCGTTCCTTGCTTTTTACTGGCCGCAGGTCGAGGCGAACGCATGCGTCCACTAACCGATGAGCTGCCTAAACCACTCCTCACCATTAAAAACAAATCCTTACTCGCCTGGCATTTAGAAGCACTCAGTGCGGCAGGCATTGAGAATGTAGTGATTAATCATGCTTGGCTTGGCAATAAGATTGAGCAAGCCCTAGGAAATGGCAGTCAATTTAATTTGAATATTGCCTACTCTCCAGAAACTATCGCCTTAGAAACAGCAGGTGGCATTTGTAAAGCACTCCCCTTGCTGAACCCCAGCGATTATTTCTTAGTGATTAATGGGGATGTTTTTAGCCCAAATCTACCGATTGCGCAGCTTTTGGAACAAATTTCCAGTTTACGAAGCATGCCAAATCAACCTTTGGCACATCTTTTGATGGTTCCCAATCCAGTTCAACACCTCGAGGGGGACTTTTATCTAAAAGGCTCCCAAGTGGCCTCTGAATCTCTGGCCGATGCCGAAAAACTAACTTTTTCCGGTATCGGCATCTACCATCGAGACCTCTTTAAAGATGTAGAGTTGGGTGTACCTGCTAAGTTAGCCCCACTCCTCAGGGAGGCTATGGCCAAAAATCGAGTGTCTGGTGAAAAATATGCCGGTCCGTGGCACGATGTAGGTACACCTCAACGATTACAAGAGCTCAATGCAGCGCATGAATAAGTCCACTATTTACCAACAACGCCGGGTTGAACTCGCAAAGCTGATCTGCGCCAAAACTAGCGGCGGCATTGTCATCATCACTACAGCACCCGAGACTGCGCGCAATCGCGATAGCGAGTTTCCTTATCGTCACGACAGCGATTTTTTCTACCTCACTGGTTTTGAAGAGCCAGGTGCAACACTCGTATTAAAGATTGCTGGATCAGCATCACAAGCACAACTGGAATCACATCTCTTTTGCAGACCCAAAGATGCAGAGCGTGAGATTTGGGATGGCATTCGTTTAGGGCCAGAAGCTGCACCCTCAATCTTGGGCGTGGAATATGCCTACAGCAATCATGAGCTAGATAAAAAATTGGGTGAGTTATTAGCA
The DNA here is from genome assembly GCF_018688335.1 of Polynucleobacter sp. AP-Jannik-300A-C4. Lineage (NCBI taxonomy): Bacteria > Pseudomonadati > Pseudomonadota > Betaproteobacteria > Burkholderiales > Burkholderiaceae > Polynucleobacter > Polynucleobacter sp. AP-Jannik-300A-C4. The sequence goes on from NZ_CP061316.1 coordinate 1,762,553, forward strand.
GATCAAGATGCGGTCTACATTCGTCTTTCAGAAAGCGCTGAAACAGATCGTCGCTTACGTCATTGGATGAAACAAGTACGGTCTCAGGCACGTGCTGGAGTTAACCCACCATCTGAGTTTCATGATGTAGAGAGTTTGATTCATGAAATGCGTCTCTTTAAAGATGCCCATGAAATCGATATCATGCGCCGCGCTGCCGAAATTTCTGCACGCGCGCATATTCGTGCTATGCAAACCTGTAAACCCGGTATGCGTGAATATCATCTCGAAGCTGAGCTTCTTCATGAATTCCGCTATAGCGGTGCGCAAAGCGTTGCATACAACAGCATTGTTGCTGGTGGTGCCAACTCCTGCATTCTGCATTACCGTGCTGGTGATGCCGAACTACGTAGTGGTGAACTCTGTCTGATTGACGCGGGATGCGAGCTGGATGGCTACGCTTCAGACATCACCCGTACATTTCCAGTGAATGGTCGGTTCACAGGGCCGCAACGTACGCTGTATGACATCACCCTAGCATCACAAGAGGCAGCAATTGCAGCAACCAAACCTGGAAATACATTTATGCAGCCACATGAGGCAGCGTTAAAGGTGCTCACTCAAGGCCTGATTGATGAGAAGCTTCTCAAGCTTGCAGAAGTAGGTTCTTTAGACAATGCAATTGAGACTGGCGCCTATCGTCGCTTCTATATGCACCGCACCTCGCACTGGTTGGGTATGGATGTTCACGATGTCGGCTCGTATCGCGAACCACTGAGCACATCAACAGATTCCGCTGAAAAACCATGGCGTATTCTTAAATCTGGCATGGTCCTCACCATTGAGCCAGGCCTATACGTTCGCCCAGCAGATGATGTCGATGAACGCTTCTGGAATATTGGCATCCGCATTGAAGATGATGCAGTAGTGAATGACTCAGGATGTGAATTGATTTCTCGCGGCGTACCAGTCAAAGCTGATGAGATTGAAGCACTGATGAAGAATAATTAAGTTGCGAAGCATGTCAGCAAAGAGCTTCGATATTTTGATTCAAGGTGGTGGACCAGTTGGTCTAGCCTGCGTAGCATGGTGCTTGCAAAAATTTCCAGAAGCTAAGATTGTCTTGCTCGATCGCAACCCTATGAATGATGCAGATTTAGCTGCTGCCGATAGCAGAGGGATAGCCTTATCGCACGGTAGCAAACTCTTGCTCGACACCATCAAGGCATGGCCTACAGAGTGTGCGGACATTTATCGAGTTCATGTCTCACAAGCAGGTCGTTTTGGCCGCGCTCTGATGACTCGCGAAGAGCTTGGGCAAGATGCTCTAGGTCACATCGTTCGTTATCGAGATATTCATCTCACACTGCGTCAGGCTTTAAGAGTCATTAAAACAAAGAGTTCCAATTTTGTTTGGGAGCACATCAATGCTGATACCGATACTTCACATATTCTAGCCAAATGCGTAGTGCATGCTGAAGGCGGTTTATTTAAAACCCAAGATTGGGTTGAGTCCGGCAGAGACTATGAGCAGTCCGCTTTAGTTGGCTTAATCGAGGTTGAGGATGCAGTACCCCATCAAGCATGGGAACGCTTTACTTCCGAAGGGCCTTTAGCAGTTCTGCCGAGTCACTATGGTCGCAATATTCTGAATCTGGTTTGGTGTGGAACGCCAAGCTCTTCACAAGCACGTCTTGCTTTAAGTGATGCTGATTTTCTAAAGAGCCTGCAAGCCGAGTTTGGTTCGCGTATTGGTCAGTTCCTCAAAATCCAAGATCGCCGTCTTTATGATCTAGGCCTCAACTACCGCAAAGAAATTACTCAGGGCAATGAGGTTTGGATTGGTAATGCCGCCCAAACTTTGCATCCCGTTGCAGGACAAGGCCTTAACCTTGGATTAAGGGATGCCTATCTCTTGGCCGAAAAACTCAGCATCCTCTTCTCCAAATCTGAAGATCAAAAAACTGTAACGGCCATTGAGGCGACATTGCAGGACTATGCCCAAAGTCGGAAGGTCGATCGATCCGCCACCATTGGCCTAACCGACTTCATGGCCAGAATCTTCACTTCCAATCTATTGCCCATTGTGATCGGCCGTGGCTTGGCTTTATCGGCCCTCCAGTGGCTCCCGCCAGTTAAAACAGCCTTAGCCCGGCAGATGATGTTTGGCAGGCGCTAAGAGGCTTAAATAGACTCCAAAATACAAGCATTCATCATTTGATCTAAATCATGGAATCTGCCTATTTTTTAGGCAGATTTATACTGAGTTGTGCTAAAGTGACACCCTTTCCTAAGCACTAGAAGCCCTCCAGAATTCAGCCCACCCCATGAAGATCGGCCCACACCTTCTCGCGAATAGATTATTTGTTGCCCCAATGGCAGGGGTAACGGATCGCCCTTTTCGCCAGCTCTGTAAAAAGCTTGGTGCCGGCTATGCCGTATCCGAAATGATTGCCTCTAACGCTTTGCTGTGGAAAAGTGAGAAAACCCAACGTCGCGCTAATCACCAAGGTGAATTTAAGCCGATTGCAGTCCAAATCGCTGGTGCCGACCCCAAGATGATGGCGGCGGCGGCCAAACTTAATGTCGATCATGGCGCCCAGATTATTGATATCAATATGGGTTGCCCAGCCAAAAAGGTATGCAATGTTGCAGCTGGTTCTGCATTGTTAAGAGACGAGCCTTTGGTGCAGCAAATTTTGGAAGCCGTAGTACAGGCAGTGGGCGTAGGTCCTGATGCGGTTCCTGTGACCTTAAAGATTCGGACAGGCTGGGATCGCGAACATAAAAATGCGATTGATATTGCACGTCTGGCTGAAAAATCTGGCATCTCCATGTTGACCGTACATGGTCGTACAAAAGCCGACCTTTATCACGGTGAGGCGGAGTACGAAACGATTACCGCAGTGAAGAATAGCGTTGCCATTCCGGTGGTTGCTAATGGCGATATCACTACTCCAGAAAAAGCAGCGTTTGTTTTAAAAGAAACTAAGGCCGATGCCATCATGATTGGTCGTGCCGCCCAAGGACGTCCCTGGATATTTCGTGAAATCAATTATTTCTTGGAAACAGGGGGCAAATTACCTACACCGCAGATCAATGAAATTCAAGAAATTATGAATGCCCATCTCATCGATCACTATGAGTTCTATGGCGAGTATGTTGGCCTACGCACAGCGCGTAAGCATATTGGCTGGTACTGCAAAGGCTTACGTGACTCCCATGCCTTCCGCCAAAGAATGAATACCGCCGATGATTGCAAAACCCAATTACAAATGGTGAATGATTTTTTCAATGAAATGAAATCCCATTCTGATCGTTTGTTATTTTTAGAAGCAGCCTAATTTAGTTTTTTATTTAATTTATCCATGACGAATAAGCACCCCATCACTGAATGCATTGAGACCCAACTACAACGTTATTTGGATGATCTCAAAGGAACACCTCCATCTAACTTATATGAAATGGTTCTCGCAGTAGTTGAAAAACCGATGCTGGAATTGGTCATGCAGCATGCAAAGCAGAATCAATCTTTGGCTGCGCAGTACCTTGGCATCAACCGCAATACGCTTCACAAGAAATTGGTTGAACACCAACTCCTGAAATAAGCCGGACCCCATACGTAAATTCTTTATTAATTCAACCTTCTGAAAAATATGATCCGCACAGCCCTACTCTCTGTTTCCGATAAAAATGGCATTGTGCCGTTCGCTAAAGCCCTTCATGAGCAAGGTATCAAACTGATTTCTACTGGCGGTACTGCAAAGCTGTTAGCTGAAAATAATTTACCTGTAGTAGAGGTATCTTCACTCACCAAGTTCCCAGAGATGTTGGATGGCCGCGTAAAGACCTTGCATCCTATGGTGCATGGTGGCTTGTTGGCTCGTCGAGACTTCCCTGAGCATATGGCTGCTTTGAAAGAACATGGTATCGATACGATCGACATGCTAGTTATTAATCTCTATCCGTTTAATGAGACCGTTGCTAAAGCCGATTGCTCATTTGAAGATGCGGTTGAGAATATTGATATTGGCGGCCCAGCCATGTTGCGCGCTGCTGCTAAGAATCATCAAGATGTTACGGTACTCATTTCACCAGAAGACTACGCGCCTGTACTTGAAGAAATGAAAGTCAATCAGAACGTGGTTTCCTATAAAACTAATTTAGCTCTAGCTAAAAAGGTATTTGCCCATACCGCTCAATACGACGGCGCGATTGCCAATTATTTATCTGCATTAGGTGATGAGCTCGATCACAAGAAACGTTCTGCCTATCCAGAAACCTTACACCTTGCCTTTGAAAAAGTACAAGAGATGCGTTATGGGGAGAACCCACACCAATCAGCTGCTTTTTATAAAGATATCTATCCAGTCGATGGTGCGCTTGCCAATTACAAGCAACTACAAGGTAAAGAGCTTTCCTACAACAACATCGCTGATGCTGACTCTGCCTGGGAATGCGTCAAGAGCTTCACTGGCAGTACTGGTGGTGCTGCAGCCTGCGTCATTATTAAGCATGCCAACCCTTGCGGCGTAGCTGTTGCAGCTAACGGCCTCGAGGCTTATCAAAAAGCATTTAAAACCGACCCAAGCTCTGCCTTCGGTGGAATTATTGCCCTCAATGTGCCATGTGACGGTGCCACAGCTGAAGCAATTTCCAAACAGTTTGTAGAAGTATTAATTGCGCCTAGTTTTAGCGATGAAGCAAAGGCTATATTTGCTGCTAAACAAAATGTGCGTCTCTTAGAGATTCCTCTGGGTACCGCATTTAATACTTTTGACTTCAAACGCGTTGGCGGTGGATTGCTAGTTCAGTCTCCTGATGCGAAGAACGTCCTTGAAAACGAAATGCGTGTTGTAAGTAAGCGTCTTCCAACTCCAAGCGAAATGCATGACATGATGTTTGCATGGCGCGTAGCCAAGTTTGTGAAATCAAATGCGATTGTGTATTGCGCTAAGGGTATGACGCTTGGTATTGGCGCTGGACAAATGAGTCGCGTCGATTCCGCTCGCATGGCAAGCATTAAGGCAGAGAACGCAGGTCTGAGCCTGAAAGGCTCGGCAGTTGCTAGCGATGCCTTCTTCCCATTTCGTGACGGCTTGGATGTCGTTGTGAATGGTGGTGCAAGCTGCGCTATCCAGCCTGGTGGCAGCATGCGTGATGATGAAATTATTGCGGCGGCCAATGAGCATGGCATTGCCATGATCTTTACTGGCACACGTCACTTCCGACACTAAGCACCCATGCGCTGGATAGGAATCGACCCAGGTCTACGAACAACGGGTTTTGGCGTTATTGATGTTGATGGCCAAAAGCTGAGTTACGTAGCCTCTGGGACGATTGAGAGTGGCGACCCAGCACAAGGACTCCCTGATCGACTAGGAATCTTGTATGCAGGCATTAAAGAAGTTCTAGAGACATACCACCCAGAGCAAGCTGCTATTGAAGAAGTATTCCTGAACGTCAATCCTCGCTCTACCTTGATGCTAGGTCAGGCACGAGGTGCAGTGATTGCAGCTCTAGTGTCCAACAAGCTCCCAGTCGCTGAGTTCAGTGCACTTAGGGTAAAGCAGTCCATCGTGGGAACCGGCAGAGCCACCAAACCTCAGGTGCAAGAAATGGTCAAGCGTTTGCTACGCCTAAGCCGCGCCCCTGGTACAGATGCAGCCGATGCATTAGGGGTGGCGATTTGCGCTGCGCATCATGCCCAGATTCCGAAAGCCATTACTGCCGCCCTTGCGCCCAAAAAGAGTAGCAAGAAATAACAATATAAACAGGTTAAGATCTTTATATGATTGGTCGCATTCAAGGCATTCTCGTTTCGGTTCACCCACCTCGCCTCTTGGTAGATTGCCAAGGCGTTGGTTATGAGATCGATGTGCCCATGAGTACCCTGTATCAACTACCAGAGACTAATCAAAAAATTACACTTCTCACGCACTTTCAAGTACGAGAAGATGCGCAGCAACTTTTTGGCTTTGCTACAGAAACAGAACGTGAAGCTTTTAGACAACTGATCAAAATTAGCGGTGTTGGATCACGGACTGCCCTTGCAGTACTCTCTGGCATGAGTGTCAATGAATTAGCTCAAGCCATTGCAATGCAAGAAGCGGGACGCCTGACTCAGGTTCCTGGCATTGGGAAAAAGACTGCCGAGCGTCTTTGCCTCGAGCTCAAAGGGAAGCTAGCTCCAGATTTAGGAATTGTGGGTGGCAAGCCCCAGACAATTGAAGCCAGCAGTGAAATATTGCAGGCACTCTTGGCTCTGGGTTATTCAGAAAAAGAGGCGCATCTTGCCCTCAAACAAATACCGCCTGACACTACCGTTTCAGATGGTATTCGCATGGGCCTCAAATACCTCTCGAAGTCTTCATAACTAAGCACTCAAACACCACTACACTTGCAGTATGGCAATCCACACCGAAGATCTCAGCTCAATTCCCGAAGATTTACCTGAAGCCAATGACCGTATCGTTAGCGGCGCGGCAGGTAATTCTGAGGCCGTCTTTGAAAGAGCCTTGCGCCCAAAACAGTTGGATGAGTATGTTGGTCAAACCAAGGCTCGCGCTCAACTAGAAATCTTTATTACTGCAACGAGAGCCAGACAAGAGGCTCTCGATCACGTACTGCTTTTTGGCCCTCCTGGCCTTGGTAAAACTACCCTAGCCCACATCATTGCTAGAGAACTAGGCGTGAACTTGCGCCAAACTAGCGGCCCCGTTCTGGATAGACCTGGCGATCTTGCCGCATTACTTACCAATTTGGAAGCAAACGATGTGCTCTTTATTGATGAGATTCATCGACTCTCTCCAGTAGTTGAGGAGATTCTCTATCCAGCACTAGAAGACTACAGCCTGGACATCATGATTGGTGAGGGGCCTGCAGCGCGCAGCGTCAAAATTGATCTCAAGCCATTTACCTTAATCGGTGCAACTACTCGTGCCGGTATGCTCACTAATCCACTGCGTGATCGCTTTGGTATTGTGGCAAGACTGGAGTTCTACACTACTGAAGAGCTCACCAAAATTATTACGCGCTCTGCCGGCTTACTCAAAGCCGATATTGACCCAGAGGGTTCGATTGAGATTGCAAAGCGCGCTAGAGGCACACCACGTATCGCCAATCGCCTGCTACGTCGAGTACGTGACTATGCCGAGGTCAAGGGTACCGGCACCATTACCAAGCAAATGGCAGATGCAGCATTAAAAATGCTCGATGTGGACCCAAGTGGTTTTGATGTAATGGACAGGAAATTACTGGAAGCCATCTTGCATAAGTTTGATGGAGGGCCAGTGGGTATTGATAACTTAGCAGCGGCTATTGGCGAAGAGCGTGACACCATTGAAGATGTATTGGAGCCCTACCTGATTCAACAAGGCTACCTACAAAGAACCTCTAGAGGCAGGGTCGCAACACGTCAGGCTTATGAGCATTTTGGCCTAACGCCACCTGCTGGTGATGGCCAGATATCTTGAAATTATTCAGATAAGCTAGAAAAGTTATCAATCCTAGCTTGGTCTATTGGGGTAACTTTTACCAGTTAAATTGCTATAGGCTGCCGCAACCAAAACTAGTATTACAGAATCTATCATTATCGGAAATATTGCATACCGATAATGCATGACATTGCCAAGCACCACAATTAAAGCAATTGCAGCTGCAGGGGGGTGCAAGCAGCGCAAAATAAACATTCCTAAAATAGATAAGCTGGCTGCAAATGACATTGCCAACAGTGGATCGTCCACAAAATGAATTACTGAGATTCCGACTAAAGCAGATAGGGTGTTGCCTGCAATGACTGCCCAAGGTTGGGCCATAGGGCTCTGTGGGAGTACAAAAACCAGTAAAGCGCTGGCACCCAAAGAAGCCATAAGCCATTCATTTACACCACTGAGATCTCCAAGATATCTTGAGATAGTGAGTACAAGTAAAAGACCCGCAAATACTCCAAATACTGATCTAAAGCGCTCTAACCAAGAGACGTGTGGTTGATCACCGCCAAAATAAAAAGCATATTTCTTTAAAAGGTATTTAAGAGAATGTCTCATCATGATTCATATTTTTCTCTCAAACATTAATTTCATGTATTGAGGTCTACAGTCAATTTTTTAGTACTACTTAACTAAAGTTACCTTAGCAAACTTACGCTTGCCCACCTGCACTACGTAAGTACCAGCATCAACTTTTAACTGTTTATCGGTAACTGTTGTGCCATCAATCTTTACGCCGTTTTGCTCGATGTTGCGCATCGCTTCAGACGTAGATGGTGCCAAGCCTGCAGCCTTCAAAAGGCTAGCAATCCCCATTGGAGCTCCAGTGAGACTTACTTCTGGGATGTCATCTGGTATCCCGCCTTTAGCGCGATGATTAAAGTCTTCCAAAGCTTTTTCTGCGGCAGTTTGCGAATGAAAGCGTGCGACGATTTCTTGTGCGAGCAGCACTTTGCAATCTTTAGGATTCCTACCGGCAGCTACTTCTTGCTTCATCAGGTCAATTTCCGCCATAGGACGGAATGACAGTAATGTGAAGTAATCCCACATCAAGTCATCGGAGATACTCAAAAGTTTGCCGAACATCTCACCAGCAGGCTCGCTAATGCCAATGTAATTACCTTTGGACTTACTCATCTTATCAACGCCATCCAAACCAACCAGTAGCGGCATGGTCAAAATACATTGAGGCTCTTGGCCATACTCACGTTGGAGCTCGCGCCCAACTAAGAGGTTAAATTTCTGATCAGTGCCCCCAAGCTCTAAGTCGCTCTTGAGAGCAACTGAGTCATAACCCTGCATTAGTGGATACAAGAACTCATGCACAGAGATCGGTATCCCACTACGGTAGCGCTTGGTAAAGTCATCGCGCTCTAACATTTGTGCAACGGTATAACGTGCCGCTAACTGAATCATGCCGCGTGCACCGAGAGGGTCGCACCACTCACTGTTGTAGCGCACCTCAGTTTTAGCAGGATCAAGCACCATACTGGCCTGACGATAGTAGGTCTGCGCATTAACAGCAATTTCTTCGGCAGTCAGTGGGGGGCGCGTTGCATTACGTCCAGAGGGGTCACCAATCATGCTGGTGAAGTCACCAATCAAGAAAATCACGGTGTGACCTAAATCTTGAAGCTGACGCAATTTGTTCAAAACAACCGTATGACCCAAATGAATATCTGGCGCAGTTGGATCTAAACCCAATTTAATACGCAAAGGTGTACCAGTCGCTTGGCTTTTAGCTAGCTTCTGGATCCAGTCAGCCTCGACCAATAACTCGTCACAACCCCTTTTAGTGACTTCAAGGGCTGCAAAAACTTCAGGGGTCAGTGGGTATTTATGTTCTGGTTTAGCCGTCATGCTGATTGGGTTAGCTTAGTGACTTACTTAGTCGGTTAAATTAGTATTTAAATTGCTAAAGCATAATTGTCGCATTCCTGAGAATAAAGTCCTGATACTGCATGAATAAGCCTCAATCCCTCTTTATTGGCCTGATGTCTGGTACTAGCCTAGATGGGATAGATGCTGTTCTAGCGAAGATCGATGCCTCAGGGGAGGCTCGCCTCCTGGGCTCCGTAAGCACCCCATTTAGCTCGGAACTGCGTAAAGCCCTTGTTGATTTACAAAGTCCCGGCCCAAATGAAATCCACCGTGAAAATCAGGCTGCAAATGCCCTGGCAGCAGCCTATGCGGATGCGGTCAAAGAGTTGCTTGCTCAAGTCAAGCTTTCCCCTGCAGATATCATCGCCATTGGCGCACATGGTCAGACCATTCGTCACCAAGCGGATCTTGCTCATCACCTGGCTTACACGCACCAGACCCTCAATCCCGCGCTTCTTGCAGAGTTAACTGGGATTGATGTCATTGCGGACTTTAGAAGTCGTGATTTGGCGGCAGGCGGTCATGGTGCACCTCTAGTGCCAGCCTTTCACGCGCAACAATTTTCCTCTAATGAAAATGTAGCCGTTCTCAATCTTGGTGGCATTGCTAATCTGACACTACTTCCCAAAGATGGGAATGTAACTGGATTTGATTGCGGTCCAGCAAACATGTTGATGGATGCGTGGATCGCTGATCAGCAAGGTCATGAATTTGATAAAGATGGTAGCTGGGCTCTGCAAGGAACCTATAATCAAGGTCTGCTCGAAAGAATGTTGACTGACCCATTCTTTGCAAAAGCACCTCCTAAGAGTACAGGCAGAGATGAGTTTCATCTTGATTGGCTGAAAAAATATATTGGTTTAGACAATATCAATCCAGAGGATATCCAAGCAACCTTACTGTTCCTAACTGTGCACTCAGCCCTCGATGCCTTGGCTCGATACGCCCCACAAACCCAAAAACTAATTGTCTGCGGTGGTGGCGCTAAAAATAATGCCTTGATGAGCTTGTTCAAATTCAAAGCACAAGAACTTTTTATGCAGTCTTTAAAAATTACCACAAGCGATTCGGCTGGAATTGACCCTCAGCTAGTCGAGGGCCTTGCCTTTGCTTGGCTTGCGTGGGCTCACAAAGAAAAACGGCCAGCAAATTTGCCAGCCGTTACGGGAGCGAAGGGACCCAGAATTCTAGGCGCTTGCTATCCTGCTTAAATAATTTAAATTGATTTAAGCAGAGAAAGAAGACCCGCAACCACAAGTAGTTTGGGCATTCGGATTTTTGATTACGAACTGCGAACCATTGATATCTTCTTTGTAATCAATCTCAGCACCAACTAAATATTGGAAGCTCATTGAATCCACCAATAAAGTCACGCCATTTTTTTCAAAGAGTGTGTCATCTTCATTTACAGCATCATCAAATGTGAAGCCATACTGAAACCCTGAGCAACCACCACCTTGAACAAACACGCGCAGTTTTAATTCAGGATTGCCTTCTTCAGCAATCAAGTCAGCCACTTTTGCAGCAGCACTATCCGTAAACACCAATGGAACTGGTGGCTCGGCTAAATCTTGTACAGTTTCTTGCGTAGCTAATTGGGTCATGATTTACTCCTAATTCAAAAGGCAATGATCTATTTTAGGCTTTTAATTCCAAGCGTGCTGAAGGGTCTTTCCAGTAGCCACATTAAGGTGAAACGGCAATCTGGGTCAATCCAGTGGTCTCAGGCAAGCCAAACATCAGGTTCATACACTGAACACCCTGACCTGAGGCGCCCTTCACCAAATTATCTTCCACCACCAAAATGACCAAAGTATCTCCATCGCCAGGACGGTGAATGGCAATCCGCAAGCCATTGCTACCCCGCACAGACCGTGTTTCTGGATGACTGCCGGCAGGCATCACATCCACAAAAGGCTCACCTTTGTAGAAATCCTCATATAGCTTCTGGAAATCCACCTTCATTCCAGCTTCAGTCAAGCGAACATACAGAGTTGAATGAATACCCCTAATCATTGGCGTCAGGTGTGGCACAAATGTTAGGCCAATCTGGTCGTGACCAGCAATGGCTTTTAAGCCCTGGACAATTTCTGGAAGATGGCGATGCCCTTTAACTCCATATGCCTTGAAGTTATCTCCAGCCTCTGACATTAATGTACCGATCTCTGCCTTACGTCCAGCACCAGAAGTGCCTGACTTAGAGTCAGAAATAATATGCGTGCCATCAATCAGTTGTTTGCCGCCAGTAGACTTCGGTGAAAGCAATGGAGCAAGCCCAAGCTGCACAGAAGTGGGATAGCAGCCCGCTAAACCAACTACGCGAGCTTTTTTAATTTCTTCACGATTGATTTCAGCCAAACCATACACTGCCTCCGCTAGGATTTCTGGGCAACCATGTTCCATGCCGTACCACTTAGCAAATTCTTTAACGTCCTTCAAACGGAAGTCAGCAGCAAGATCCAAAATCTTCACATTGTTAGCAAGCAATTCTTTTGCTTGTGCCATAGCCACGCCATGAGGAGTTGCAAAGAATACTACGTCGCACTCATTCAACTTAGCTTCATCAGGAGTCGTAAATTTGAGATCAATTCGGCCACGTAAAGAGGGGAACATCTCAGCTACTGGCATACCAGCTTCTGTGCGAGATGTAATGGCCTGAATCTTGACTTCGGGGTGTTGCGCTAGCAGACGCAGTAATTCCACTCCGGTATATCCAGTGCCACCTACGATACCAACTTTGATCATGTCATTCTCCAAAATGCCGACTGATGAATTTTATTCCTTGAATACCTTAATTGTAGAAACAAAAAGGGCCGCTTGCGCGACCCTTTCGATAAAACTGAAGCGACTGAAAGAAATTAGCGCTTGCTGAACTGCTTACGACGACGCGCGCCATGCAGACCAACTTTTTTACGCTCAACTTCACGAGCATCGCGAGTTACCAAACCTGCTTTAGACAGGGCTGGCTTCAAGGCGTTGTCGTAGTCGATCAATGCACGAGTAACGCCGTGACGAACTGCACCAGCTTGGCCAGTTTCACCGCCACCACTAACGTTTACCTTGATATCAAAGGTTGTTAGATGGGCTGTGAGAGCCAAAGGCTGACGAGCGATCATGCGTGATGTTTCGCGAGCAAAGTAAGCATCGATAGGTTTACCGTTAACAGTAATCTCACCTTTGCCAGATTTAATGAATACACGTGCTACAGAGCTCTTGCGACGACCTGTACCGTAATTCCAATTTCCGTAATTAATAGCCATTTGGTTTCCTTAAATCTCTAACGCTTTTGGCTGTTGAGCCGCATGCGGATGACTGGCGTCGCCATAGACTTTCAATTTCTTGATCATGGCATAGCCTAGTGGGCCTTTTGGCAACATACCCTTCACAGCCTTCTCCAAAGCACGACCTGGGAAACGGTCCTGCATCTTGTCGAAGTTAGTCGAGCTAATACCACCTGGGTATCCGCTGTGACGGTAATAAATTTTGTTCAAGCCTTTTGTGCCTGTAACACGTAGCTTAGAAGAGTTGATGACAACAATGAAGTCGCCAGTATCAACGTGTGGGGTGTATTCAGGCTTGTGCTTGCCGCGTAGACGGAGTGCCACTTCACTGGCGACACGACCGAGGACTTTGTCCGTAGCGTCAATCACGAACCATTCATGCACTACCTCATGGGATTTTGCAGAAAAAGTTTTCATGATTTCTCAAATTGTTATGGTCAAAAAAAATACCCCAAGCAAATTACGTCCACCTTGGCCCTGCTTATGTTTGCAAGCTCGCAGATTCTGCAATTTAACTGGTACGACAAATTACCGCTGACCGGCTCGGTAATCCAGTAAAGCCTTGAATTGTAACCCAAAAAAAACCCAGGATCTAGTCCTGGGTTGGAATCCACCTATGTTTAAGTGGAGGAGACACTGGGAGGCACATCGATCTCTTATATAAGACTGACAGCCAATATGGTTATTCTACACAAGAAATATGGTGCAACGCAAGAATATTGACCAAAATCAATTTTTTGATGTTTTTTAGCAATATCAACCCCAAAACAAAGCTCTGACATTATTGGTAAACTATTGATAATATTGATTAATTTTCTAATTTAGAGGCCACTAACATGGAATGTCGAGTATCTTGGTTGGGTATTGGCGGAATGGCGTTTTCAGCAGAAACCGGAAGCGGCCATCAGGTCACCATGGATGGGCCGCCAGAGGCTGGTGGTAAAAATAGTGCCCCAAGGCCTATGGAGCTTATTTTGGCTGGAACTGGTGGTTGCTCCGCCTTTGATGTAGTTTTAATCCTTCAAAAGGCACGCCAAGAGATCAGTGCCTGTGATGTCAAGCTAACTGCAGAGAGAGCTGAGACTGAGCCTAAGGTATTTACCAAAATTAACCTGCATTTCACGGTTAAAGGTAAAAATCTCGATTTCAGCAAGGTTGGGCGCGCAGTGAAGCTATCCCATGAAAAGTACTGCTCAGCCACAACTATGCTCGCTAAAACAGCCGAGATCACTTATTCCATTGACGTTCTAAACGACGAATAAATGGCTGGGAAGTGCAGAGTCAATCGATAAGCCGGATTCTGTCGCCTAGATTTGCATCTAGGGGCAATCATTCCTCTAGGCCGGCAGTTACCTGACGGCTCAAGCTCCCTACCCGCAGACTCAGCGGGACGCCTCATCGCCTGCTTACTTGGGATTGCTCCAGGTGGAGGTTACCGCGTTTCACCGTAACTAAATACGCTCGTCTCTGTGGCCCTATTCCTCACGTCACCGTGGATGGCCGTTAGCCATCACCCTTCCCTATGGAGTCCGGACTTTCCTCCCCCTCAATAAAGAGGCGGCGATTGCCCAATTGACTCTGCGCCTGCAGTCTAACGCAGTCGCAGAAATTAAGTTTAAAAATGAATTAGGGAAGTATTGAATGGCTTAAGCCAAAGTCCAAGCGATGGTCTCACCAGCACGTAGCGGCACAATCGTGGCATCACCCAAAGGTAGTTCTGCTGGAATGCTTTGTGCCTGCTTCACCAAAGTAATTTTTTTAGTATTGCGGGGCAATGAATAAAAGTCAGGGCCATACAAACTAGCGAAACCTTCAAGCTTATCCAACTTGTTAACACTCTCAAATGCCTCAGCATATAAACCTAAAGCATTGAAAGCACTGTAACAACCAGCACAACCGCAAGCAGCCTCTTTGGCACCCTTGGCGTGTGGCGCACTATCGGTGCCCAAGAAAAATCTCGGGCTGCCACTCGTTGCGGCTTCTAGCAAAGCAACGCGATGCTCTTCACGCTTTAGTACTGGCAAGCAATAATTGTGTGGGCGAATGCCGCCAGCAAAAATCGCATTACGATTCATGAGTAAATGTTGTGGAGTAATGGTTGCAGCTAGTGTATTTTTTCCAGCAGTTTGTGCATCACGCACATAGTGTGCAGCTTGCTTAGTAGTGATGTGTTCAAACGCAATCTTCAGCTCAGGAAAATCTTTACGCAAAGGCTCGAGCACTTGATCAATAAATACTGCCTCACGATCAAAGATATCAATATGCGCACTAGTGACCTCACCATGCACTAACAAGGGCATACCGACAGACTGCATTGCCTCAAGCGCAGCATAACAACGCTTGATATCGCTGACCCCTGCATCACTATTGGTTGTTGCGCCAGCTGGGTAAAGTTTAAATCCAACAATGCCAGCCTCTTTTGCCTTGCGCACCTCATCAGCTGATGTGTTATCAGTGAGATATAAAGTCATCAAAGGAGTAAAGCTCTTCACAGCCAATGATTGAAGGCTCGCTTCAATCCGAGCGCGATAGGCATTTGCCAAATCCACTGTCGTCACAGGTGGCTTCAAGTTCGGCATGATGATGGCGCGGGCGAATTGGCGCGCAGTATCTGCCAATAAATCTTTCATAACTTCACCATCACGAATATGTAAGTGCCAGTCGTCCGGCTGAATCAGTTGAATCTGTATTGGGCTAATGGTCATAATTAAGTATCAAGCAAGATGATGCGGAAATCATTTACATTCGTCAGTGTAGGCCCAGTTTCCACCAAGGCATCCAATTGTGCAAAAAAATCGTAGCAATTGTGCTGAGTTAAATACTGCGCAGGAATGAGACCTTCCTGGCTTGCAGCCAAGCGAGTCTCGGGAGTAAACCACGCACCGGCATTCCTCTCGCTCCCATCAATCCCATCCGTATCGGCCGCCAATGCCGCCAATTTAGGAAACTCCTGAGAAGCGGCAAACAGTGAGAGTAAGTATTCGCTGCAGCGACCACCGCGACCTTTTATTCCATTAGGAATTGTGACGGTGCACTCACCACCTGAAATGAAGGCAATGGGTTTACCAGTCTTAGCCGATAAATGTTGACGCACCAAAGCCGCTTGCTCAATACCAACATCTCTAGCCTCACCAGTTACAGTATCACCCAAGATCACCGGTTCATAGCCTTGTGTACGGACGTAATCTGCTGCAGCCTCAAGACTCTTATACGCAGTAGCAATCACATGATTGTTTACTAGAGCGCCCTTTAGATCAGCTTCTTTTAAAGTCTCAGGAACCTCACCAGCAAGACCACGCTTTAAGTGGGATAAAACAGATGATGGAATAGCATCGGCATTTAGCTCATACTTATCCAGAATATCCAAGGCATCTTGATAGGTTGAGTAATCTGGAGCACAAGGGCCACTGGCAATATCCGCGGGTGCATCTCCTGTGACATCAGAGATCAGCAAAGCCTCAACTCGGGCACCCCGTGCAATTGCTAGTCTTGCCAAATTACCACCCTGAATCGCTGACAAGTGCTTACGAACAATATTCATCTCTTCGATCGGCGCACCGGAACGCAAGAGCGCCTCAGTTGTCTTGCGCATATCGTCAATACTGATCCCAGCTTGGGGCAAAGTGAGTAAGCTTGAGCCACCACCAGAAATCAAGCCAATCAGAATATCGCCAGCCTGCAGCTCAGCAACCAAGCGATAGATTTCTTTAGCGCCATCCATACCCGCCTGATCAGGCACGGGGTGACCTGCTTCAATAATTTGAATATGGCTCGTTGGAGAGTGGTGCCCGTATCGAGTTAATACAACGCCCTCAAGGATTGCATCAGGCCAATGACTCTTGGCGTGAGACTCTAGAGCTGTTGCCATAGAGGCACTTGCCTTACCAGCCCCCACCACCAAACACCTTCCTTTGGGCTCTGAACCCGCGGGAAAGATCTTGCTGAGATATTCTGGGACGATTTTCTTGGGATCAGCAACCTCTAAAGCTGCCGCAAAAGCATTTTTGAGAATAGTTTCTTGCTGGCTCATACGGATATTCTAATCAAGAGTACTTCGCTCTTGCATTTGCCACATCTCAGCATATCGGCCATTGGCAGCCAGGAGTTCAATGTGCGTTCCACGCTCCACAATTTGGCCATGATCCATGACCAAAATTTGATCGGCATGAATAATGGTGGAAAGCCTATGAGCAACGATCAGGGTTGTCCGGTTTTTGGCAAGACCAAGCAATTCTTCTTGGAAGGCTCGCTCCGTTTTGGAATCCAGCGCTGATGTTGCCTCATCAAAAATGAGCATCGCTGGTTTTTTGAGTAGGGTGCGTGCAATCGCAACACGCTGCTTCTCGCCACCTGACAGCTTTAAGCCACGCTCACCTACTTGGGTGTCATAACCATCTGGTAGATGTTGGATAAAGCGATCTATCTGTGCAGCTCTAGCAGCCTCGTGCACTTCTTCAATAGAGGCATTGGGATTACCATAGGCGATGTTATAACCAATCGTATCATTAAATAGGACTGTATCTTGCGGAACGATACCAATCGCCTTGCGCAAGCTCGATTGTGTGACATCGATAATATTTTGATCATCGATCAGGATCTTGCCAGATTGAACATCATAAAAACGGAATAACAAACGCGCCAAGGTGCTCTTACCTGCACCACTCTGTCCCACTACTGCAGTAATTGTTCCCGCAGGAATATTAAAACTCACGTCTTTCAGAATTTCACGCTTGGCATCGTAATGAAACGAAACATTCTCAAAGCGAATATCAGGTCCACGGCTTTGATTCGTAATTAGTAAAGGTTTCGCATTAGGTGCATCCGCAATCTCTTTCTCAGTATTGAGAAGTGAGAACATCCGATCCATATCTGTGAGCGCCTGCTTGATCTCACGATAGATCACACCCAAGAAATTCAATGGAATGTATAACTGAATCATCAGGGTGTTTACCAACACTAAATCACCTAAGGTCATAGACTCGTCAATCACGCCCAAGGTAGCACGCCACAAGATCATGACTAGGCCAACTGCAATAATCGTCTGCTGACCAAAATTGAGGAGTGCTAAAGATTTCTGAGACTTCACTGCAGCTGCTTGATAACGCACTAAATTTTGATCGTAGCGACTCGCTTCAAAAGCCTCATTACCAAAATACTTGACGGTCTCAAAATTGAGGAGGGAATCAATCGCCTTCTGATTAGCCTTGGAATCCATATCATTCATGGTGCGACGGAAATGGGTCCGCCATTCAGTCACGACAACTGTAAAGCCGATATAGAGAACTAAAGCAACCAGCGTAATGGCAGCAAACCAAATATCGTAGGCATAGGCAAAGTAACCAAGCACTAAACAAAACTCAATTAAAGTTGGCAGGATGCTATATAGGGAATAAGAAATCAGAGACTGGATGCCGCGAGTACCACGTTCAATATCTCGACTCACCCCGCCAGTCTGACGAGCCAAATGAAAGCTCAGGGCCAAAGAATGCAAATGCTCAAAAACTTGTAGCGCTACTTTACGTACCGCATTTTGGGTAACGCGTGCAAAGAGAGACTCACGCAACTCAGTAAACAAAGAGGCGGAGATTCTTAAAAGGCCATAGGCCAGTATCAATCCGGCCGGGACTACCAACAATGCTTGTGGAGAATCTGCCTTGATATTGAGAGCATCAATCAATTGCTTCATCAAAATCGGAATGCCAAGGTTGGCAACCTTGGCCGCTACCAAACAGGTCAGCGCAATGGCAACCCTAAATTTGTATTCCAACAAATAAGGGAGTAAATCTCGAATGACTTTCCAGTCACTCCCCTGTGATGGTTTTGAATCGCCTGCTGAATGATGATGCCCTGATGAATGTCTCATCACTCTATCTTAGTCACTTCTGCACTAAGGTGCAGAGAACAATTGCAGAATGGCTGCACCATTGCTAGGAGAAAAACACTTTTTAGCAGCATCTGTAAATGGAAGCCACTGATAAGCGACATGCTCCCGGGGGGCTAATTGGACTTGAGTATCGTTCGGCACCAGTAGTGAAAACCAATGCTCGGTATTTCTAGTGACACCAGGAGCATAGCGGATACGCCACTGCGGATAAATCTCGTACTCGATCTGATGCTGCATATCTCGTAAAGAGTCTGCAGGGAGAGATTGAATATCAATACCAGTTTCTTCAAGGACTTCGCGCGCAGCTGCGACATGAAGATCTTCATCAGCGAAATCAACACTTCCGGTAACAGATTGCCAGAAGCCCGATTTATCGGCCCGTTCTATCAGCAAGACCTCCCCATTCGATTTGTAGATAACAACTAAAACCGAAATGGGGATTTTCAAGATACTTTAAATACTCTTTTGCTTAAGCAGCTGGAGCAGCCTGGCGCAAGCGAATGTGTAGCTCTTTCAACTGACGCTCATCTACTGGGCTAGGAGCTTGAGTCAATAAACACTGTGCACGCTGCGTTTTAGGGAAGGCAATCACATCACGGATAGATTCAGCACCGGTCATCATGGTGACAATGCGATCCAAACCAAACGCGATCCCACCATGCGGAGGCGCACCGTATTGCAAGGCGTCCAGCAAGAATCCAAATTTAGCTTGCGCTTCTTCAGCGCCGATCTTCAAGGCACGGAATACTTGACTCTGTACTACCTCTTGATGAATACGGACAGATCCGCCGCCAATCTCACTACCGTTCAGAACCATGTCATAGGCTTTAGCTAAGCACTTACCAGGATTGGATTCGAGGTACTGCATATGCTCATCTTTAGGGCTAGTGAATGGATGGTGGCATGCAACCCAACGGGCGTTGTCTTCATCGTATTCAAACATTGGGAAGTCCACTACCCACAATGGCTTCCAACCTTCGGTAGAAAGACCATGCTCTTTACCCCAAGCGGAATGACCAATCTTCAAGCGCAATCCACCGATGGCATCATTCACCACTTTTTCTTTATCAGCGCCGAAGAAAATAATGTCGCCATCTTTAGCACCAGTGCGCTTCAAGATGCCTTCAATGGCAGCATCATGCAAGTTCTTCACGATTGGTGATTGCAAACCATTGCGACCTTCAGCAACAGAGTTCACCTTGATCCAAGCCAAACCTTTAGCACCATAGATTGCTACAAATTGTGTGTAGTCATCAATTTCACTACGGCTAATTTCAGCACCACCAGGAACGCATAAACCAACTACACGACCACCTTCTTGATTTGCTGCGCCAGAGAACACCTTGAAATCGACATCCTTCATTAAGTCAGTCAATTCAGTAAATTCAAAATTCACACGTAAATCAGGCTTGTCAGAACCAAAGCGTGCCATACCTTCTGAATATGGCATTGTTGGGAATGGATTTGGCAACTCCACATTCATCGTAGTTTTGAAAATATGGCGAATCATATTTTCAAATAAGTCACGAATTTCTAATTCATCTAAGAAGGCAGTTTCACAGTCGATCTGAGTAAATTCAGGCTGACGATCAGCTCGTAAATCTTCATCACGGAAACACTTCGTAATTTGGTAGTAGCGATCAAAACCAGCCACCATCAACAGTTGTTTAAACAATTGAGGGGACTGTGGCAATGCAAAGAATTGACCATCATGTACACGTGAAGGGACTAAATAGTCACGCGCACCCTCAGGAGTGCTCTTGGTCAACATCGGCGTTTCAATATCAATGAAACCAGCAGCATCTAAGTAGCGACGGCATTCCATGGCGACGTTGTAACGCAAACGCAAATTCTTTTGCATTTGCGGGCGACGTAAATCTAGAACGCGGTGAGTTAAGCGAGTGGTCTCAGATAAATTCTCATCCTCTAATTGGAATGGAGGAGTGATAGATGCGTTCAAAATCACCAAGCTATGGCAAAGCACTTCAATCTTGCCGCTCACTAAATCATTATTCTCGGTACCAGCAGGACGCGCACGCACCAAGCCTTTGATCTGAATACAAAACTCGTTACGAACCTGCTCAGCTAAAGCGAACATTTCCGGACGATCTGGATCGCATACCACCTGCACAAAACCCTGGTGATCACGTAGGTCAATAAAAATTACGCCACCGTGGTCACGGCGTCGATTTACCCAACCAGACAGGGTAATTTCCTGACCAATGAGTGATTCAGTTACCTGACCGCAGGTATGGCTTCGCATCGACATAACAATTTCCTATAAATCAAAGATGATGGTTTGGCCCAATCACGGGCAAACTAGTTGAACTAGTGGGAGGAACAGATCCCATTGAAACAATATGCTTGAGCGCCGCTTCGACACTCATCTCTAATTCAATGGTGTTCGCACGAGGGACAATCATAAAAAATCCAGAAGTCGGATTTGGTGTGGTTGGTAGGAATACGTTGACATAGTCCTCACCCAACTTCGCAGCTACTTCTTTAGCTGGCATACCAGTCTGAAATGCAATCGCCCAAGAATCTGCATGGGGATAACGAATTAATAATGCTTTGCTAAAAGCTTGGCCGCTACCAGAAAATAGTGTGGAGGAGACCTGCTGAACGCTGGAATAAATTGATCGCACAATAGGAATGCGATTCATGAACTGGTGCCATATCTTCAGCCACCATTGCCCTGCAAAACTAATTGCAAGTAATCCAGTAATCATGATGACTGCAATAACAATCAGAATGCCGACACCCGGCAACTCACGGAAATGCCGTAAATCTCCAGCAAACTGATTGGGGAAAATGGTGATAAGGGCTTGCATAACAGAGCCAAAAACACCGTCGAGCAGGCCCAAACCCCATGCAATCACCCAAATGGTGACTGAAATTGGTGCCCACACCAGAATGCCTGCGATGAAGTATTTTTTCATTTGCCTATGCTTGAACTTTGCCTAACCTGGCATTTTAGCGGTTTAAGCGCCGGCAGGCGACAGACTAGTAAAGACCAAGGCCGATTATCAGAATCCCAGCCAAAAAACCGCCGGCAAATAGCAAAGCACCCGCCAAGAGGCGATGGGTACGTCTTTCCTGCAATAAAAGGCCTTTTAAGACCTCCAATTCAGCATTTGACTCTCTACGGGGGATGCGTGCCTGCGCCAAACTCTCCGCAATCAAACGCGGCAGGGTCGGCAAGATTTGCGCCCAACTTGGCGCCTCAGCCTTAATGCCGTCAACCAAAGCCCGCCAACCAAGTTGCTGACTGACCCATTTTTCCAAAATTGGCTTTGCAGTCTTCCAGAGGTCTAAGTCTGGATCAAGCTGACGCGCAAGACCTTCAACATTCAATAAGGTCTTCTGAAGCAAAGTGAGTTGCGGCTGAATTTCCACCTTAAATCGTCGGGAAGTTTGGAATAAGCGCATCAGCACGATCCCTAAAGAAATTTCTTTCAGTGGGCGATCAAAGTAAGGCTCACAAACAGAACGCACCGCTCCCTCAAGTTCTTCAACACGCGTATTTGCCGGAACCCAACCGGACTCAATATGTAATTCAGCAACGCGACGGTAATCGCGATTAAAGAAGGCGAGGAAATTTA
This sequence comes from Polynucleobacter sp. AP-Jannik-300A-C4, assembly GCF_018688335.1. Taxonomy (NCBI): domain Bacteria; kingdom Pseudomonadati; phylum Pseudomonadota; class Betaproteobacteria; order Burkholderiales; family Burkholderiaceae; genus Polynucleobacter; species Polynucleobacter sp. AP-Jannik-300A-C4. Next base: position 1,784,670 of record NZ_CP061316.1, read on the forward strand.
ATGCCAAATAACTCTTATCAGACTGGCTCAGCGCGCCAACAATACCGAAATCCAAAGAAATAAATCTACCAAATGTTTCTGGCTCAAGACTGATCATGATGTTGCCAGGATGCATGTCCGCATGAAAGAAGCCATGCTCGAATACTTGGGTGAAAAATATTTCTACGCCATCAGCTGCAAGCTTTTTGAAGTCAACGCCAGCAGCGCGTAAATCTGCTGTTCGTCCAATCGAGATGCCATCCATCTTCTCCATCACAATGACATTCGTATGACATAAATCCCAATACATCTCTGGAATCATCAGCTTCTTTGAATCGACAAAGTAGCGACGCAACTGGCTTGCGTTTGCTGCTTCGCGCATCAGATCTAATTCATCATGCAGATGAGTATCAAACTCAGCAACATTTTCACGAGGCTTTAATCGACGCCCATCTTCAGAGAGTCTCTCAATAATTTTTGCTAAGTCATAAAGCAAAGCAAGATCGCCATCAATGATTGGCAGAATGCCAGGGCGCAGAACTTTAATAGCAACTGCGCGGCCCTCCCACTCTGGATGCTTCTCGGTTCCACGTAATAAGCCAAAGTGCACTTGGGCCACAGAGGCACTAGCCACGGGAGTTGCATCAAAACTAATGAATACTTCCTCGATGGATTGTCCAAGCGCCTGTTCAATGAGGCGGCAAGATTCTTCATTAGAAAAAGGCGGGACTTGATCCTGTAGTTTCGCCAACTCGTTGGCAATGTCTTCAGGCAATAAATCGCGACGCGTAGAAAGTACTTGCCCAAATTTCACGAAGATTGGACCCAATGCTTCTAGGGTCAAACGAATCCGCTCACCTCTAGGTAAAGATTGGCCTGGAGAGGTCCAACAAATGACAGTCAATATGCAACGACGAATACCAGGCTTCAGAATATCGCGCAGTAATGGCAACATGCCATAGCGCCATGCAGTAAAGAAAATAAAGGAAAGGCGGGCTAGACGACGCACAATGAATTAACCTTTTCGCTCTAAAATTTGGATGCGCTTTTCTATACGATCAACTGCATCACGCAAAGTGTTTAATTCATCTTTATGAATCATAAAATCTCGTTTATTCAAAAGCACTCTTCTTTCCTCGCTGACATACTCAATGACATTCTCAAGTAAGTCAGTCGCTGCAGCTTTCCCGGCAGAAACAAATTTCTTACCTTGGCGTACAGCAAAATTAGCAGGCGCATCCCCGATGAAGCGCGCCAGATCTTCTTCATACTCCCACCGAATTTGTCCTGCCAAGCGACCTAATAATTGCGCTAGGTCAGCATCGCCAGTGATCTTGACGGACTTCATAGCCTGCTCTCGTAAATTACCTGAACCTCCAGCTAAAACGCTCAGCACTTCAGAAGAGACTTCCAGCTCAAGAGATGGAGCATCAATATTGCTCACAGCAACCAAAGAGCCCTCAGGCGCTATCTCAAAACACAAGTTGCCGATTGGCAAACCCAGCAAAATTACTTTGCCAGCATGTCGAGCCAACTCTGCCATAGCCCATGGCTCGGCTTTAAGCACGTGATTAATGCCTTGAGAGACAGCAGAAGCGGCAATGTGATGGGTAGCAGAAGAAGCGGTAGTCATAAGCGTAAAAAACCCGCACAAGTGCGGGCTTTCAAGGGAAAGTACCTCAAGCTTAAACTAACTGAGAAATACCCGCTAGTACCCAGCCTCCAGGACCGCTTACAGGCTTACTTAAGTTCCAGATTTCAGAAAAATTATTTGCTTGTGCGCCTGCTTGTTCACGAATCATGCCTGTGAACTGAACGCTGCAGTAATAAGTATTGTCTGCCGTTTCAATTCCCAATAACTGTGCATTGAGGGTAACTACATCAGTTTGGTTAGCACTATCAGCACGACCTGATAGGTCTTGCTCAATCGTTGCAAACATTTCAGGCGTGGTGTACTCACGCAAAGCAGCTAAATCACCCTGATCCCATGCTTTTTGCAGGGTGGAGAAATATTGCTTTGCATTATCCAAAAATGCGTATTCATCAAAACCGGGTGGCAAGGTGGATTGGAATGGCGCTGGCTCACTAGCAATACCGCCAAAAGCATTTGCAGCTGGTGTAAATGCAGGCTCATGCCTTGGTACCTGATCCATATTGGCACGCTGCATTCCCTGGGAAGCTACTTGAGGACCTTTATTAGCGCCCGATAAAGCAGGCATCATTCTTCTCATTACAAACATGATGGCAAAACCTGCTAAGGCTGCAATCAGCAATCCAGTAATCAAAGAAGCGGCGCCCTCACCCAAACCAAAATGAGATAAGAGGTAACCGATGCCCAATCCCGCAGCAAGCCCGCCAAGAATTCCACCCATGCCGCCAAAGCGACTAGGTGCCGGTGCTTTAGGAGCCGTGGCTGGTGTAGCTGGTTGAGCTTGTTGAGCTGGTTTTTGTGCAGGAGCAGCCTGTTTTTGCATTGGCGCACTTGGTGCCTTACCAATACTTCTACCGCCACCTAAACGAGCGGCATCAGCATGACCAACCGTGGCAAAAATTAAGCTGATACTTAATAAAGTTGCCTTGAAAAAATGCTTATTCATCTTTTAATCTCCTATGAAACTTCTTTAATTCTCGACTGCTAAAAACTACAAATTCACTAGTATTTAATACCAATATGGAGCGCAACGATACCCCCAGTCATCCTATGGGTATCCACCTCATCAAAACCGACCTGCAACATCATTTCCTTAAGGGTTTGAGCATCTGGGTGCATCCGAATGGATTCGGCTAAATAACGGTAGCTCTCAGAATCCTGGGCAATTTTTTCACCCAACCAAGGTAAAACCTTGAAAGAGTATGTGTCATAGACTGGCTGTAAAAAAGCATCTGGCTTAGAAAATTCCAGCACCAGAACTCGACCGCCTGGCTTAATGACCCGCAACATCTCTGCCAAAGCAACATCTTTGTGAGTCATATTGCGCAAACCAAAAGCTACGGTCACCACGTCAAAATGATTATTGGGAAAAGGGATTTTCTCTGCATCAAACTGAACACAGGGCAAAGCCAAGCCTTGATCTAGAAGACGATCGCGACCAACTCCAAGCATGGAAGCATTAATGTCGCTTAACCACACTTGCGCCTCTGGGTTATGACCCCATTCTGCCGCACGTGCAAATGCCGCAGCCAAGTCACCTGTACCACCAGCGATATCTAAAACTTTTTGCCCAGGGCGAACTTGCGCACGAGCAATGGTGACTTTCTTCCACAAGCGATGAAGACCGAATGACATTAAGTCATTCATCACATCGTATTTACTAGCTACAGAGTGAAATACCTCTGCGACCTTACCTGCTTTTTCAGCCTCATCAACGCTTTGGTACCCAAAGTGAGTTTTACTCATATTCTTTGCTCTATCTGATGAAATACTCAATGACTACCGCAAGACTTGCCACCAGCAACGCCCATTGGAGCATCTCGGTCTAATCCAGCAGCAGCTAATTTATCTAAATGCTCTTTCCAAAGCGCTTCATGGTTCTCACACAAAAATTGCAAGTAATCCCATGAATACAAACCAGAATCATGGCCATCTGAAAAAGAAGGCTTCAATGCGTAATGACCTACCGGCTCAAGATTAGCGATGAGGACTTCACGTTTACCGGTTTGCAAAGTCTCCTGTCCAGGCCCGTGGCCTTGAACCTCAGCCGAGGGCGAAACTACTCTTAAGAACTCAAAAGGAAGACGATAAGTATTGCCGTTCTCATAAGAGAGCTCTAAAACTTTTGACTGCTGATGTACTACAACATTCGTTGGAATCATTAAACCAATACCCTTTCAATACCACCTTGATTTGCCTTGGTCACATAATCCTGCATCCAATCAGGACCCAATAATTTTTGCGCCATTTCAACTACGATGTAATCAGCAGTCGTATCACTGTCCGCATCAAAGCGGGTAAGGCCTTGTAGGCAAGAAGGGCAGCTTGTTAGCACTTTGACATCGCCAGTGAAATCGTCTTTACGTAATTCATTAGCAGCCTTCTCCATCTCGATCTGCTTACGGAAGCGGACCTGAGTCGAAATATCGGGGCGAGTTACAGCAAGCGTTCCAGACTCACCGCAGCAGCGATCATTCTTCTGAATGGCTTTGCCATCTTCAAGTTGAATCAACTCATTCACTGTCTTGAGTGGATCCTGCAACTTCATCGGTGAGTGACATGGATCGTGATACATATATTTCACGCCAGTGACATTTGAGAGCTTAACGCCCTTCTCGAGCAAATACTCATGAATATCGATGATGCGGCAACCCGGGAAGATCTGTTCAAACTGATAACCCGCTAATTGGTCGTAGCAAGTACCGCACGAAACTACGACTGTCTTAATGTCTAAATAATTCAGGGTATTCGCAACGCGATGAAAGAGGACGCGATTATCTGTAATCATCTTCTCTGCTTTATCGAAGTCGCCATTGCCGCGCTGTGGGTAACCGCAGCAGAGATAGCCTGGTGGTAATACCGTCTGTACACCCACATTCCACAGCATTGCTTGCGTAGCCAAACCTACTTGCGAGAACAAACGTTCAGAGCCGCAACCCGGGAAATAAAACACCGCTTCTGTATCCGCAGAAGTCGTTTTTGGATCGCGAATAATTGGTACGTAATTTGCGTCCTCAATATCTAAAAGTGCACGTGCTGTTTTCTTCGGCAAGTTACCAGGCATCTTCTTATTTACAAAGAAAATGACCTGCTCTTTAATATTGGGCTTGGTAACCGTTGCAGGTGGATGAGCAGTTTGCTTACGCGCCAGCTTACGGAATACATCATTGCCCAAACGCTGAAGCTTATAACCCCAACCAATCATAGTCTTACGTGCCAACTTGATTGTGTCTGGATCAGTGGCATTCAAGAAGAGCATAGATGCCGCTGTTCCTGGATTGAAACGTTGTTGACCCATCTTACGCAATAAGTTGCGCATATTCATGGTGACATCACCGAAGTCAATTTTGACTGGGCATGGCGTTAAGCACTTATGACATACAGTGCAATGCGCTGCAACGTCATCAAACATTTCCCAATGACGAATCGATACGCCACGGCGTGTCTGCTCTTCATACAAAAAGGCTTCGATTAACAGCGAGGTTGCCAAAATTTTGTCGCGTGGACTGTAAAGCAAGTTTGCGCGCGGCACATGTGTAGAGCACACCGGCTTGCACTTACCGCAGCGTAAACAATCTTTCACGCTATCTGCAATTGCACCAATATCACTTTGCTGCATGATGATGGACTCATGACCCATCAAACCAAAGCTCGGAGTGTAGGCAATGCTGAGATCCGCATGCGGCATTAACTTGCCTTTGTTGAAGCGGCCTTCAGGATCTACACGTTTTTTGTAAGCGCGGAAATCTTTGAGCTCTTCCTCAGTCAAATACTCAAGCTTTGTAATACCAATCCCATGCTCACCCGAAATCACGCCATCTAATGAGCGGGCCAGTTTCATAATCCGATCGACTGCACGATGTGCATCTTGCAACATCTCGTAGTCATCCGAGTTCACCGGAATATTGGTATGCACATTACCGTCACCAGCATGCATATGTAGGGCCACAAAAACACGCTTACGTAAAATGTTTTTGTGAATAGCCTCTAATTCATTGAGGATGGGCTCAAACGCCAAGCCGCCAAAAATGATTCTCAGTTCAGCACGAACCTCAGTCTTCCATGAAGCACGTAAACTGTAATTCTGCAGATCTGGGAAGTACGTATCCATCTGTGTCAACCAGTCTGACCAAAGCGCCCGGACTTTAGCAATCAGTTCTAACGCTTGCTGAACACGATCACCTAAGATTTCAGCGCTAGGGATCTCATAGTCTTCGTCATTTTTACCAAGCGGCAAGGCGCTCTTTGTCAAAAATGCTTCGAGACCATCTAAAACTTGTAATTTATTTTTAAGCGAGAGTTCAATATTGATGCGCTCGATGCCCTCGGTGTACTCACCCATACGTGGCAATGGGATCACCACGTCTTCGTTGATCTTAAAAGCGTTGGTATGGCGAGCAATCGCAGCAGTACGCGCACGATCTAGCCAAAACTTCTTACGTGCTTCGGCGCTAACGGCCACAAAGCCTTCGCCCACTCGGTTGTTAGCCATGCGCACAACTTCACTAGTCGCTGCAGCCACCGCCTCTTCATCATCGCCAGCAATATCGCCAATTAATACCATCTTAGGCAAAGCATTACGCTTGGACTTCGTGGAATATCCGACCGCTCTTAAGTAACGATCATCCAAATGCTCTAGGCCAGCAAGAATTGGTCCACCATCTTTACTCAAGCCATCGAGATAGGCTTTAATTTCTACAATGCTTGGGATCGCCTCTTGTGCTTGGCCAAAAAACTCTAAGCAAACCGTACGCATGTATTTAGGCATGCGATGCAAAATCCAAGTAGCACTGGTAATTAAACCGTCGCAGCCTTCTTTTTGAACGCCAGGTAAGCCTGATAAAAACTTATCAGTCACATCTTTACCTAAGCCTTCTTTACGGAAGCGCTTACCTTCCACTTCCAAAGTTTCTGTTTTAAGAATGCGTTCGCCGGGTTCACTCAAGCCATCAGACCAAGTCAGTTGAAAACGCACTTTATCTACTACGTGAATTTTTCCCAGATTGTGGTCAAGACGTTCGATATCTAGCCAATTACCCTCTGGATCGACCATGCGCCAGCTAGCTAAGTTATCAAGTGCTGTGCCCCACAAGACCGCCTTCTTACCGCCAGCGTTCATGGCAATGTTGCCGCCAATACAACTCGCATCAGCTGAAGTTGGGTCGACCGCAAACACCAGCCCAGAGCGCTCTGCAGCATCTGACACTCTACGAGTGACTACACCAGCCCCAGTAAAGATTGTAGAAACTTCATGCCCTACACCCGGTAAGTGTTTGAGTTTGACGGCATCGATTTGCTCAAGCTTCTCAGTATTAATCACTGCCGACATAGCGTAGAGAGGAATAGCGCCACCGGTGTAACCCGTACCACCTCCGCGAGGAATGATGGTTAAACCCAATTCAACACAGGCTTTCACTAAACCAGGGATTTCAGATTCGTAATCCGGCTTAAGCACTACCAATGGAAACTCAACACGCCAGTCTGTTGCATCAGTCACATGCGCTGCACGTGAGACACCATCAAAACAAATATTGTCAGAGGCAGTAATGCGGCCCAACTCTTTACGAGCGCGCTTACGAATTTCAGTAACTTCCTTAAAGCCCTGCTCAAAACTTTCAACCGCATGATGTGCGGCTTTCAACAAAACCTGAACTTGCTCAGCAGATTCACCACTAGATCTTTTCTTCACCTCGCCAAGACGATGCCAAAGAGCATCAATCAACAATTTGCGACGATTGGCGTTATCCAATAAGTCATCTTGCAGGAAAGGATTGCGTTGCACAACCCAGATGTCACCCAGAACTTCAAACAACATGCGAGCCGAGCGGCCAGTGCGACGCACTCCACGCAAATCATTCAGAACGCGCCATGACTCCTCACCCAACAAGCGAATAACGATTTCACGATCGGAAAAAGAGGTGTAGTTGTAGGGGATTTCGCGGAGGCGGGGTGAGCCCGCTTCGGCATCCAACAACTGGTTCAAAGCTAATGGAGCGTTCATAGCGTCATATTTGATAAATATGCATTTTAATTGAGGGATCTTGATATTGGCAGGAAACCAAGAAAGATGTTGGTCTAAGGCGATAAACCCTTGCAAATCTAAGGGCTTAGAGCCCATTCATGGTACGCTCATCGCATGGCAACGAACTATTTAAAGAAAATTTTATCGGCCCGAGTCTACGATGTGGCCAGGGAAACAGAGCTCCAAGTAGCCCCCGAACTCACGAAGCGCTTAGGTAATCAAGTTTTACTCAAAAGAGAGGATAACCAGCCGGTTTTCTCCTTCAAACTGCGTGGCGCCTATAACAAAATGGCCCATTTACCCCCAGAAGCCCTGAAACGGGGGGTTATTGCAGCTTCAGCTGGGAATCATGCCCAAGGCGTGGCCTTGGCAGCAGCCAAAATGAAGTGCAAGGCAGTCATCGTGATGCCCCTCACCACCCCCAGCGTCAAAATTGAAGCAGTCAAGGCGCGCGGCGGGTCTTGGGTTGAAGTCATCTTGCATGGTGAGTCCTATAGCGATGCCTTCCAATACTCTGAATTATTGGAAAAAAAACGGGGCTTAACCTTTGTCCATCCTTTTGATGACCCTGATGTCATTGCTGGACAAGGAACGATTGCCCAAGAAATTTTTCAGCAGTATCAAGATCCTATCGATGCCATTTTTGTCGCTATCGGTGGTGGTGGCCTGATTGCAGGCATCGGTGAATACGTCAAGGCAGTTAGCCCTAAAACCAAAGTGATCGGCGTTCAGTCGGTTGATTCAGATGCAATGAGAAGATCGCTCGAAGCCAATAAGCGCATCGAGATGAAAGATGTCGGCCTCTTTTCCGATGGCACCGCAGTCAAACTCGTTGGTAAAGAAACTTTCCGCATCTGCAAACGCGTAGTTGATGACATCATCACCGTTGATACAGATGAAATCTGCGCTGCCATCAATGATGTTTTCACAGATACCCGCAGCATTCTGGAGCCGGCTGGCGCTTTAGCCATTGCCGGTATGAAGAAGTATGTCGAGAAGCATCGTCTGAAAAAGAAAACATTGGTAGCAATTGCTTGTGGTGCGAATATGAATTTCAGTCGCCTGCGCTTTGTTGCCGAACGCGCTGATGTTGGTGAATTCCGCGAAGCCGTTTTTGCAGTCACCATTCCAGAAGAGCGTGGCTCATTCAAGCGCTTCTGCGAGTTACTTGGTAAGCGTAATGTCACTGAATTCAACTACCGTATTGCCGACCAAAGCGAAGCGCATATTTTTGTTGGTATTGGCACTCAAAAGGCTGCTGATAGCACCACTATTGCAAAGCATTTTCGCAAAGCAAAATTTGCAACGATCGATTTGACACATGATGAGTTAGCAAAGTCCCACCTGCGCCACATGGTGGGTGGTCGATCTACTCTTGCTCAGGATGAACTACTCTATCGCTTTGAATTTCCAGAGCGCCCAGGTGCACTCATGAAGTTCCTCACCAGCATGGCGCCCAATTGGAATATCAGCCTATTTCATTACCGCAATCATGGTGCAGACTATGGCCGCATCTTAGTAGGTCTTCAGGTTCCCAAAAATGAGCAAAAGAAGTTTCAAAACTTCTTGGCTTCGCTTGGTTACCCACACTGGAATGAAACTGATAATCCCGCTTATCGCCTGTTCCTTAAATGAGATGTAATTCGTAAATGTCATACACACTCACTGGAAAACTCGTTGTTGCGATTTCATCGCGCGCCTTATTTGATTTCGAAGAAGAAAATCGTATTTTCGAATCCACAGATGACAGCGCCTATATGAAACTCCAATTAGAGCGTTTATCTAAAGCTGCACAAACAGGCGTTGCCTTTCCATTGGTAAAGAAGTTGCTCGCTTTCAACGAAGAGGGTGAGCAGCGTGTTGAGGTAGTGATTCTTTCTCGCAATGATCCAGTTAGCGGCTTACGCGTATTCCGTTCAGCCGAACATCATGGCCTTCATTTGGAGCGCGGCGTATTTACCAGGGGGCGCCCACCTTATCACTACCTTCGCTCGCTACATGCCAACTTATTTCTCTCAGCTAACGAAGACGATGTGCGTGCCACGATTGACGCAGGTTTTCCTGCTGCACGTGTTTATCCAGAATCTAGCAAGACTGCAGAGTCTCATCCCAATGAAATCCGTATCGCCTTTGACGGAGATGCTGTTTTGTTTTCCGATGAGGCGGAGCAAGTATTTCAGAGTGAAGGCTTGGTTGCCTTTGTAGACCACGAAAGTAAAAAAGCTGCGATCCCTCTGCCACCGGGCCCATTTAAACCTTTGCTAGAAGCGCTGCATCGCTTGCAACGCACCACTAGTGAGAAGGGCATGCGCATTCGCACCGCTTTAGTCACCGCTCGCTCAGCGCCTGCACATGAGCGTGCTATTCGTACGCTCATGGCTTGGGGTATCGATGTGGATGAAGCCATGTTCCTCGGCGGACTTTCCAAAAGTGAGTTCCTGCGCGAATTTGAGCCAGACTTCTTCTTTGATGATCAAACAGGTCACTGCCAATCTGCTGCATCAGTAGCGCCTACTGGTCATGTCGTATCTGGCGTATCCAATAAACCTAAAAGCTAATGTCCACACTTTCTCTTGGTCAAGCAACGCAATATCCCGATCAATACGATCCGAGTTTGCTCTTTCCTATTCCGCGTTCAGAGAATCGCCTTAAGCTTGATATCAAGCCCAATCAAGCCTTACCTTTTGTTGGTGTTGATATTTGGAATGCCTTTGAACTTGGCTGGCTCAATAAAAAAGGGAAACCCCAGATTGCTCTAGCGGAATTTCAGATACCAGCTGACTCTCCGAACATGATTGAGTCCAAATCATTCAAGCTCTACTTAAATAGCCTGAATAACGCTCGCTTTGAAGATGAAGCGGAAATCCGCGAAAGATTGATCGCCGATTTATCGGCAGTAGCTGGTAGCAAGATTGCCACTCGCATCAATCCCACTGAAGCGGTTGCTAAAAAAGGAATACAAGAGATGAGTGGCGTTCTCATGGACCGTCTGGATATCGAAATTGATCCGAGCCTATCTGCAGATCCTGGCTTGCTTGAAGTAAATGAATCATTTGGACCCATCGAGCAATGCTTGGTTTCGCATTTACTCAAATCCAATTGTCCGGTGACAGGTCAACCCGATTGGGCTAGCGTGCAAATTCGCTATCAAGGTCGTCCGATTTTGGAAGAAGGCTTGCTGCGCTACTTAATCGGATTTAGGCAAAAGGGAGAGTTTCATGAGCATTGCGTTGAAACCATCTTTACCGACATCAAGCGCCAGTGCAAACCGGAGAAACTTTCCGTCTACGCTCGTTACACCCGACGCGGTGGTCTAGACATCAACCCCTTCCGCACCGATCACAATGCGCCCTGGCCTGACAATACGCGCCACGCTAGGCAATAACTAAGGCTCGGTCACCTGTTTTACTGGTGCTACGCTGGGCCCATAAATCAGCTCAAGATTTTTTTGAATACTAGGCGCTTGCGAGAAACAGCTTTTAACTAGCGCTGGATTTGCATACCAATCGGCATCATCTCTCGCTTCGTCAATAAATGATTTCATGACAATGGCACTATCGACATCATCAAGCCCAGCAGCCTTAAGTTTTGTAAATCCCGATGAACAAGCTTTTGCCAAATCAAGGCCTTCTGCTTTAGAAATACGCTGAAGTAGGCTAGGTGCTGAGCTATTTAAGATCTGCATAAAATTGAGTCCTGAGCCAGGCATTTGGAAATTTAAAATGTATTCAGATGAAAGATTTTCTCGACTTGCCAATCCCTCAATTTGGGACACTGTTGGATAAAACACGCTGCGAAAAAATTGAAACTCCAGTTTTACAGTAAACAGAAGTTGTTTTTCAGATTTAGGATCTTTTTGTAATTGCAGAATTTGCTTGTCACTCAGGCTGCCAACACTTTGATCCGCTTTGTAAACTAGGATTTCAACCGCTCGAATCCCTTTGCGCAATTCTGACCAATTAAAAGTAACGGGCACCTTAGCGTCAATCATTCCCTGTAAAAGACTATTAGCTTTCTTTTGGGTCTCACCTACCACTGAGTTTCCAACTGTTGCTGAAATTCCGCCGATCGCAGCTGCTGAACCACCAGTTGCAACAATTGCAGCAGCCCCCAATAGCAATTTGGCAGAACCAATGAAATCCTGATTAGAGTCACTTGAACTTCTGACATTGAGCACTAAGGAGAGCGCTCCTGGATTGAATATGGAATAAGTTCCCAGCACCGTCATGGGCACTATTAATAATGGAGTGGTACTCAATGAGGCGCACTCAGAACCGCCCTCTCTTCCATCAAAGGTAGCAATCGGAATTTCTAACTTATCGAGCTTACCCTTGAAGCCCTGAGTCACAACCGATAATACGAGTTGCGTTTTATCAGATCCCCAAAAACTACGACTAGCCATTTGCGTACAACTACTCACAGGAATTACTTCAGAACTAATCGTGAGGTATCCGTCATTACCTCGCCCTTCGTTTAACCAATCCGGAGGATCCCCTTTAACAAAAGAGGGGTTCATGTCTGGAAAGAAAAAGGGGGCTCCCAAGGATGACTGTGGCAAAACGCCAATGCAAATGGCTACAGATGCCAAAAGTGGAGATTTGATTGCCCCTAGGAGATTCATGAGCACATTTTAAGGTGAATACAGCAAATTAAGCATCGCAAACGCCTACATCAAAAAGAAACCCCAGGAAGCTTATGCTTGCTGGGGTTGATTGCTATGCAGTCAAATAACTGCTTACGCACCAATTAAAACGGAATATCGTCATCCATTGCGCCTAGGGATGCAGCATTTGAGGATGCTGGTGCAGACTGCTCAGCCGGCTTTGAGCGGCTATAACTTTCACCACCATCACCACCGCCACCCACTGGCTTACCACCCAGCATTTGCATTGTTTCTGCAACGATCTCGGTGGAATATTTTTCTTGGCCACTGGCATCAGTCCATTTACGCGTACGTAAACGACCTTCTACATAAACTTGTGAACCTTTTTTGAGGTATTGACCAGCGATCTCTGCAAGCTTGCCAAAGAATGCAACGCGGTGCCATTCTGTGGTTTCTTTCATTTCGCCAGACTGCTTATCTTTGTAACGATCTGATGTCGCTACTGAAATATTGGTTACTGCGTCGCCGCTTGGCATATAACGTGTCTCTGGGTCGCGCCCTACGTTACCTACGATGATGACCTTATTTACCGAAGCCATGTTGTCTCCCGAAGAAAAATACTACTGTTATTACTACTAAAAAATAAACTACTAGCTTTAATTAAACCAATGAAGCTACGGTTATGCCTTTGCCACTTCATCCTTTGAAACGACTACTTTCGCAGGCAATTCACGCATCGACCAAGCAATTATAAGCCAGCATAAAAGCAATACTGCACCCATAACAAAGACCGATAAATCACCGTGGCTATCCATCAAATATCCTCCAATGACAGCACCTGTAAAGAGGCCTATCGACTGAGTAGTGTTGTAAACACCCAATGCTGTGCCCTTAGATTCTTTGGCAAAACGAGAGACTAATGATGGCTGTAACGCTTCAAGTAAGTTGAAACCTACAAAGTAAATTAACAATGCAATCGCAATGCCAATAATAGAGTGAGTGCTTGTAAATACAAATTCAGCAATCAGGAGCAACACAATCGCCACCAATAAGATGGTTCTTAGCTGCTGCTTCTTTTCGCCAAAAATTAGAATCGGCGCCATTAGGAAAAAGGAGAGCAAAACAACAGGGAGATAAACCTGCCAATGTGATGGCAAGGGCAAGCCTGCTTGCACCAATAAACGCGGTACCACTAAGAACATCGCTACTTGAGTTGCATGCAAAACAAATACGCCGGCATTAAGACGCATTAACTCAGGACGCAAAAAGACTTCCTTCAGGCTTGCTTGTTGCACCCTTGGCTCGGGCTTAGAACTTGGCAGAATGTAATAAGCAACAAACATCGCACCAATACCTAATACCGCTAAGACTACAAAAATTCCGCTCAAACTAATTAATCGATAGATTGGGGCAGCAATCACGAGCGACAAAGCAAAAGATAGAGCAATACTCCCTCCCACCAAGGCCATAGCCCGAGTGCGCACCTGCTCACGCGTTAAATCGGCAACCCAAGCGGAAATCGCAGCTGAGACCGCACCAGCGCCCATTACCCCGCGGCCAATAGCAATCCAAAGAAGATCGTCTTGAGCAGCGCAAATTAAGGCACCCGCAACGAATAAAGACAAGCCCCACAAAACGACAGGTTTTCGGCCAATTCGGTCAGAAAGCCGGCCTAAAGGGATATAGAAGCAGGCCTGGACAATATTGAATATTCCCAGGGTTAATCCAACCCATAGAGCATGTTCGCCGCCCGGCAAACCGTGTGCATGGATGCTGAAAACCGGCAAAAGCAGAAATAGGCCCAGCATACGGAGGCCAAAGATGCCTGCTAAGGCCAGAGTGGAGCGAAGTTCAGAAGGATTCATGGGAAAGGGCTATATTAACAAGTTACGCTAAAAAATCATGAATAACGAAATTAAGATCCGCGGTGCACGCACGCACAACCTCAAAAACATCAATCTAGATATCCCTAGAGAGAAACTGGTCGTTTTGACTGGCCTGTCTGGCTCAGGCAAAAGCTCATTGGCTTTTGACACCCTATATGCCGAAGGCCAGCGTCGCTATGTAGAGTCCTTATCGGCTTACGCACGCCAGTTCTTGCAGTTAATGGAAAAGCCTGATGTCGATACGATAGAAGGTCTCTCCCCGGCAATCTCAATTGAGCAAAAAGCCACTAGCCATAATCCGCGCTCAACCGTGGGTACAGTGACAGAAATTCATGATTACTTGCGCTTACTCTTTGCCCGCGCCGGTACCCCGCATTGCCCAGACCACGATCTGCCATTGGAGGCGCAAAGTGTCTCTCAAATGGTGGATACGGTTTTAGCAATGCCTGAAGATACCAAGCTCATGATTCTGGCTCCGGTAGTTAGTGAGCGTAAAGGCGAATTCATTGACTTATTCCAAGATCTCCAAGCCCAAGGCTTTGTTCGCTTTCGTGTGCGCTCTGGTGGCGGCACAACCAATACTGCCAAAGCAGAGATCTTTGAAGTGGATCAATTGCCGACACTAAAGAAGAACGATAAGCACTCCATTGAAGTAGTGGTAGATCGCATCAAAGTGCGTCCTGATATTCAGCAACGTGTAGCGGAATCCTTCGAGACAGCTCTACGTCTTGCTGACGGCAAAGCCATGATTGTCAATATGGACACCGGCAAGGAAATGATTTTCTCCAGTAAGTTTGCTTGCCCCATCTGCTCGTATTCATTGCAAGAGTTAGAGCCACGGCTCTTCTCATTTAATAACCCAATGGGTGCTTGCCCATCTTGCGATGGCCTAGGCCATCAGTCTTTTTTTGATCCTAAACGCATTGTTGCGCACCCTGATTTATCACTTGCATCTGGCGCTATCAAAGGCTGGGATCGTCGCAATCAGTTTTACTTCAAGCTCTTACAGACACTTGCAAAGCATGGCGGCTTTGATGTCGAAAAACCCTTTGAAACTTTAAATAAGAAACAGCAAGATCTCATTTTGCTGGGCTCGGGTGATGTCACTATTCCATTTGAGTACATCAATGAGCGTGGCAAAAACAGTATTCGCGAGCATGCCTTTGAAGGCATTGTTGCTAACTTTGAGCGTCGCTATCGTGAGACTGACTCAGCAACAGTTCGGGAAGAATTATCACGCTACCAAAATGTACAAACCTGTCCATCATGCAACGGTAGTCGTTTACGCAAAGAAGCTCGCTTTGTCAAAGTAGGTGACGGCAAGCAGTCTCGCGCCATTTATGAAATCAGCGCCCTACCTTTAAAAGAAGCGAAAGAATATTTTGAGTCATTAGAGCTCAAAGGAGCTAAACGGGAAATCGCCGACAAAATTGTTAAAGAGATTGGCTCACGTCTGCGCTTCCTCAATGATGTGGGTTTAGATTACCTCTCACTAGAACGTAGCGCAGATACGCTCTCTGGTGGAGAAGCGCAGCGTATTCGCCTGGCATCACAGATTGGCTCCGGCCTAACTGGCGTCATGTATGTACTAGATGAGCCTTCGATTGGTTTGCATCAACGTGATAACGATAGACTCATCGGAACACTCAAGCATTTGCGTGATCTGGGCAATAGCGTTCTAGTAGTTGAGCATGATGAAGACATGATTCGCGCTTCTGACTATGTCATTGATATTGGTCCTGGCGCTGGCGTGCATGGTGGTGAAGTAGTAGCCGAAGGTACTCCTGCAGAGGTAGAGGCCAATCTGAAGTCTTTAACAGGCGCCTACCTATCTGGTCGCGAGTGGATTGCAGTTCCAGAAAAACGCATTCCAGTAAATGACAAGTTCTTAGAAATCATCGGTGCACGTGGCAACAATTTGCAATCCGTTCATGCCAAGATTCCAGTCGGCCTATTAACCTGTGTCACCGGTGTCTCTGGCTCTGGCAAGTCGACGCTGATTAACGACACACTGCACCATGCAGTTGCACAGCATATTTATGGATCGAATGCTGAACCTGCAGCACATGATGCGATTAAGGGCTTAGAAAACTTTGACAAGGTCATTAGCGTCGACCAATCTCCAATTGGCAGAACGCCACGCTCCAACCCTGCTACTTACACCGGATTATTTACACCGATTAGAGAGCTCTTCTGTGGTGTACCTGCCGCACGTGAGCGCGGATATGAAGCTGGACGTTTTTCTTTCAATGTCAAAGGTGGTCGTTGCGATGCCTGCGAAGGCGATGGCGTTATTAAAGTCGAAATGCACTTCTTGCCAGACGTCTATGTACCTTGCGATGTCTGTCATGGCAAACGCTACAACCGCGAGACATTAGACATTCGCTACAAAGGCAAGAATATTCATGAAGTACTGTCGATGACCATCGAGCAAGCCCATGAATTCTTCGAAGCAGTGCCTATTGTTAAACGCAAACTCAAAACCTTGCTCGATGTAGGTTTAGGTTATGTGAAGCTAGGTCAAAGTGCCACAACCTTATCTGGTGGTGAGGCACAACGTGTCAAACTCTCCTTAGAACTTTCTAAGCGCGATACCGGAAGAACACTCTATATCTTGGATGAGCCAACTACGGGCTTGCATTTCCATGACATTCAATTATTGCTGACTGTTCTTCAAACTTTGAAAAAGCAAGGCAATACGATCGTCATCATTGAGCACAACTTAGATGTCATCAAGACTGCCGACTGGATTATTGACTTAGGCCCTAAAGGTGGCGCTGGTGGTGGACAAATTATTGCGACCGGTACACCTGAAGAAGTTGCGAAGAACGAGGCTAGCTTTACCGGTCACTACTTGGCACCGCTACTAGTGCGCAAACCAGCGCCGGGAAAAAAGAAGAAATAATTCAGAAATCGGAAGTAACTGAATACACTCAGAGCAATTTAGATTCGGCTAAATCAGTCGCCTCTGAATTGCCTGAGAGCACTAGGATATCGTTAGCTTGCAAACGTAAGTCTGGAGTGAGCTCCAATTTGACATAGTCGGAGCCATCCACTTTTCGCCTGACAGCTTGTACGCTCACGCCTTCGTTTTCAAGGTGTAACTCTTCAAGAGTCTGGCCAATACTCGCTGACTCAGGCAACAAAGTTACCGAGTGCAAACGCCATGACTCCTTGGTGTCGACTTCATCATCAACCCCCCGGAAATAGCCGCGCAAAAGACTGTAACGCGCTTCGCGTGCACTGGTAATTCGACGTACGACCTTACGCATAGGTACGCCCATCATTAATAAAACGTGTGATGCCATCATGAGACTACCCTCGATTAACTCAGGCACCACCTCAGTTGCTCCAGCTGCTTGTAACTTAGCTAAATCAGCATCATCCTTAGTGCGCACCAGTACAGTCATACCTGGACGCAAACGCTCAACCTGATGCAATACTTTTAAGGTTGCTGGGGTATCTGCATAGGTAATTACTACTGCCTTTGCTCTCGACAAACCCGCGGCTACTAAATAATTTTCTCGACTAGCATCACCATAGACCACGTTATCCCCAGCGGCAGCAGCTTCTTTAACTCGATCTGGATCCATATCTAAGGCAATGTAAGGAATTTTTTCTTGATCGAGCATGCGGGCCAAGCTTTGTCCTGAACGACCAAAACCGCAAATAACAACATGGTTTTCAGTTCGGACACTTTTTGCTGCGACGCGTGTCAGCGCTAATGATTGCAACAACCACTCATTACTCGAGAAGCGCATCGCAATCCGATCGCTATATTCAATCAAGAAAGGTGCGCCAAACATCGAGAGCAACATGGCAGCCAGTACAGCCTGACTCAAAGCAGGATCGATTAAATCCAAGCCATCAATCTGATTTAAAAGAACGAAGCCAAATTCGCCAGCCTGCGCTAAACACAAGCCTGTCCGAATCGAGATACCAGGGCTTGAACCAAAAGCACGTGACAGTAAGGCAATCAAACCAAACTTGAAAATCAAAGGGCCAATCAGTAAGAGCAGCACTAGCAACCACTGTTGGTAAATGACATTAAAGTCCAACAGCATGCCAATGGTAATAAAGAACAGACCCAAGAGGACATCCCTAAAAGGCTTCACGTCCTCCTCAACCTGATGGCGGTAGGGTGTCTCGGCAATCAACATACCCGCCAAGAAAGCCCCTAGCGCAAGTGATAAACCAAAATGTTCTGTAAGTGCTGACATACCCAAAACAATCAGCAGCAAGTTGAGCATGAATAACTCTTGCGAGCGCAGCTTGGTAACCAAACTAAACCAGCGACTCATTAAAGTTTGGCCAATCACAAAAATCAGAACCAGCGCCACCGATATCTTGATGGAGGCTGCGGTCAAGGCCAAAAATAAGTCTCCAGGATTTTTACCCAGTGAGGGGATCAAAATAAGCAAGAAGACCACCGCTAAATCCTGAAATAGCAAAATACCGATGATGTTGCGCCCATGCTCAGTCTCAATTTCTGAACGATCGGCAATGAGCTTGGTAACGATAGCAGTTGAGGACATGGCCAGGGCACCCCCCAGGGCAATGGCTGCCTGCCAGGAAATGGGGTAAATCCAGTTCATCATCAAGCTTGCCGGCACTGCAAGCAAGATAGTCAAAAGCACCTGGCTGCCACCCAAGCCAAATACGATGCTTCGCATGGCCCGCAGCTTGTGGAGGTTAAATTCCAGGCCAATTGAAAACATCAAGAAAACCACGCCAAATTCAGCCAAATACTTAACTGTGGCGGAATCATTGGCCAAACCCAGGGCATGCGGCCCAATTAGGACGCCAATGGCAAGATAGCCCAAAATGGGGGGGAGCCCAAAATAGCGGAAAATAACTACCCCGGCCACTCCGGAGGCCAACAAGATGAGAGTTAATTGAAGGACTGACGGCATATACTCACCCCATGATAGCTAAGACTCGTGACCGAACCCTAAAGCTTGCGCGTGACACCCTCACCATTGAGGCTGCTGCACTGCACACTATGCGTGATCGCCTTGAAGGCGCCAATGCCGATGCCCTCGTTTTGGCAGTGGATTTACTGCATTCCTGCAAGGGCCGCATCGTCGTTTCTGGAATTGGTAAATCAGGTCATATCGCCCGAAAGATTGCTGCCACCTTTGCCTCTACCGGCTCCCCCGCTTTTTTTGTACATCCCGCCGAAGCCAGTCATGGCGACCTAGGAATGGTTACGCGTGATGATGTCTTTGTTGCACTCTCTAATTCCGGCGAGACTGATGAGCTTCTCACCATTGTGCCAATCGTCAAGCGCACCGGTGCAAAACTCATTGCACTAACTGGTGCACCAAATTCTTCATTAGCAAAGTTGGCTGATGCCCATTTAGACACCAGCGTTGAAAAAGAAGCATGTCCACTTAACTTGGCACCAACTACCAGCACAACTGCAGCACTCGCTATGGGTGATGCCCTAGCTGTTGCCTTACTTGATGCTCGCGGCTTTCAGGCTGAAGATTTTCAACGTTCCCACCCAGGCGGCCGCTTGGGTCGCAAGCAACTGATGCATGTCAGCGAAGTGATGCGCAACTTTGATGAGACTCCTAAGATTGCGATCTCCGCTTCCCTGCAAGAAGCTTTACTGGAAATGACCGCTAAACGCATGGGCATGGTGGTCACTTTAGATAACCAAAATAAAGTCGCTGGCATTTTTACTGACGGCGACTTGCGTCGTCTACTAGAGAAGAGCACCAATTTGGATGGGCTCACCTTAGAAAAAGCAACTACTTCAGCACCCCGCACAATTCCTCCCGAACTTTTGGCAGAAGAAGCTATTGAGATGATGGAAAAACATCGCATCAATCATTTAGTTGTAACCGATCCTCATGGAGCATTACTTGGAGCGCTCAACCTCCATGATTTATTTGCCGCCAAGGTTATTTAAGCTTTTTACTTTTTAATCATTCATCCACTCACCTACATGCCAACCGCCTTTAATGCTCACCAAACCAATCCTCTGAGCCAGTATCCACAGGCCTGGGAGCGCGCTGGGGCAGTCAAGTTACTCGTACTCGATGTCGATGGGGTCTTAACCAATGGACAGGTATTTCTTGGTGAAAACGGTAAGGAGTCTCTGAAAGCTTTTGATATTCAAGATGGCTTGGGAATCAAGCTCTTAGAAAAAATTGGTATTCCAACAGTCATCATTACTGGGCGTAGCTCCAAAATGGTTTTGGCTCGCTGTGATGAACTCGGTATCAAGCATGTGCACATGGGTGTTGAAAATAAAGCCGTAGCCCTAGAAAAGATTTTGCAATCACTTGGACTAAAGCAGTCTGATTGCGCCGTGATGGGTGATGACTGGCCTGATTTTCAAATGATGAAGTCTGCAGGTTTAAAAGTATGTCCTGCACAAGGGCATGATGCCGTGAAAGAAACTGCTCACTTTATTACCACTAGATCTGGTGGATATGGCGCAGTACGTGAAGTCTGCGACTTGATTCTAAAAGCGCAAAATCGCTATGACGAATTACTTGCTCAGGCACGCGCTTAAGGTTTGTCTCAATGGAACTGAATGCCAAACAAATTAAATTGAGTATCTGGCGTGGCCTATTGCGCCTAATGCCATTGATCTTGATGAGCACACTTACTCTCGTCACTTTTTGGCTGGTTAAGAAAAATGCTCCCGTAGAAAAATCAGCACTAGAACGGGTACGCTTACATGAGCCTGACTACACTATTACCAATGGCGCCCTTTCCGCGCTCAACGAAGCTGGCAATACCAAATATCGCGTGCTGGGCAAGAAAGTGATTCACTACGACGATGATGCTTCAATTGATATTGAAACACCTCGTATACGCTTGTTCCCCCCTGAAAAGTCGCCGATTACCGTGAAAGCGGACTCAGGTCATTTAGATGGCGACATCACCATACTAGATCTCATCAATAATGCTGAAATTTTTCGTCCACCACAAGCTGCTACCGCGACCGAACCAGCTAGACCACGCATGATTGCACGCTCTTCGTATTTCAAGGTACTCATCAATGACGACATTATTGAGACCAATAAACCCATTACGCTTGAGCAAGGCGTTTCCATCATGCGCTCAACTGATGGTGGCACATTCAACAACATCGAACAAAGTATGGTGCTGTCTGGCCAAGTAAGAGGTCGCATCGAGCGTGTTCAACCTGGAGCACAGCCATGAGCTTCTTACGCAAACTAGCAATACATTGTGGATTGTTAGCAGCTTGCTTTATCGCACCTGCTCATGCTGAAAAAGCAGATCAAGATAAACCGGTAGTTTTGGAAGCAGAAAAAGTTTCTGTGAATGATGTGCAACAAGTCTATGAGCTTGATGGTCAGGTACTCTTGACCAAGGGCAGCATTTTAATTACCGGCGAAAAAGGCAATATCAAAGTTGATCCTGAAGGCTATGAGTACGTTGATGTTCAAGGCAATCCAGAATCAACGGCCAGCTTCAGGCAAAGACGCGAAGGTCCGGCTAATGAGTTTATGCAGGGTCGCGGTCAAACAGTTACTTACAATGCAAAAACTGAATTACTTACCCTAACTGGTGATGCTAACTTGAAGCGTCTTCACAATATGCAAATGTTGGATCAATTACACGGCTGGAAAATCGATTACGACGATGTCCTGCAGCGCTATCAAGTCACGCCACCCCCAAATGCTAAACCAGAAGATCTGCCTTTGGCTAAAGCCATCCTTTCACCAAGAAGAAAAGCTACACTAGAGAGATGACCACGGATTCCAGCAGCATTCAAAAGCCAGCAACCCTCAGCGCCCAGCATCTTCAAAAGCGTTATGGATCTCGCACAGTAGTTCGGGATGTATCAGTAGAGGTTAAATGCGGCGAAGTGGTTGGACTCTTGGGCCCTAATGGTGCTGGTAAAACCACCTCTTTCTACATGATTGTTGGCTTGGTTCCACTTGATGGTGGAAGTATTGTTCTGGATGGCACAGACATAACCCATCTCCCAATTCATGAACGAGCTCGTATGGGCCTGTCATACCTCCCTCAAGAAGCTTCTGTTTTCAGAAAGCTGAACGTAGCCGAAAATATTCAAGCGGTATTAGAGCTGCAGGTGCAAGGCGGCAAACCATTGAGTAAGTCTGAGATTGCGCATCGCCTAGATGAACTCTTGGGCGAACTTCAAATTAGCCATCTTCGTGATAACCCAGCACTATCCTTGTCTGGAGGTGAGCGTCGTCGTGTTGAGATTGCAAGAGCGCTTGCCTCTCAGCCTAAATTCATTTTGCTGGATGAGCCATTTGCCGGCGTTGATCCGATTGCAGTTGGGGAGATCCAGCGGATTGTGCGCTTCTTAAGAGACCGTCAAATTGGTGTGTTGATAACGGACCATAACGTACGCGAAACCTTAGGTATTTGCGATCATGCCTACATCATCAGTGAGGGTAGCGTGCTGGCAGAAGGCAAACCAGACCAAATCATTGAGAATGACGCCGTCAGAAGAGTGTATCTAGGCGAAAATTTCCGCATGTAGCTATTTCGGTTTTTTTAAATATTTATTAAATAAACATGATCTGCCCCCTTGGTTTTCAGCAAAATCGCTGATACGCTGGAGGTTCATGAAGTTCATTTCCAAATAATCAAGTACATCATTACAGGGGCTTGCTGCGCACCCTGGGTAATTATTTGCGCATGCATTTGTTTTGCTATGAATAGGAGCTGCTGATGAATCTGAAAATTAATAGTCGTCATGTTGAAGTTACTCCAGCCATGCGTTCCCACCTTGAAGCTGGGTTAGCTAAAATTCGCAAGCACTTTGATCACGTCCTAGATGCCTCAGCATTTTTGATTGTCGATAACGCCAAAGAAAAAAATCTTCGTCAAGCAGCCGAGATCACAATTCACCTTAAAGGCAAAGATCTTTATGCTGAAGCGCATAACGCTGATCTGTACCACGCTATGGATGCGGTGGTCGATAAACTAGAGCGTCAAGTTGTGAAGCACAAAGAAAAGATTCAAGACCATCACCATGAAAAGCATTTTGAGTGATGTCCCGCTTCAGGACACCTATAATCAATTGACATGAATGCCCTGACCGATCTTTTCGCTTTAGACCGCATTGCCTTAAATAGCCCCTCTAAAAATCGGGCTGAGGCATTTGCGGCTGTAGGACAGCTATTTGCAAAACAGGCAGGTCTTGAATCTGAAGCAATCGTTGGCTTCTTAAATGCTCGCGAGGACTTAGGTTCTACTGCCTTGGGTGCCGGCGTTGCTATCCCCCACGGCCGTGTAAAAGGGCTGAAGAGTCCGATTGCTGCGTTCGTCAAATTAAAGGAGCCGATTGAGTTTGCCGCACCCGATGGTGAGGCTGTCTCTATTTTGATTTTTTTGCTCGTCCCCGAAAAAGCGACTCAGCAGCATTTAGAAATTCTGTCTTCCATTGCACAACTGCTCTCTGACCCAGATGCCAGAAAATCGCTTGCCACTGAAGACAGCCCAGAAAAGGTGTGCCAGCTATTACAGACTTGGGGCTCCGCTTGACAACCCAACCCTTACTCCTTGAAGGAGTTACAGCCCAACAGATCTTTGATGACAACGTCTCTGACTTAAAGCTCTCCTGGATCGGTGGCCTAGAAGGGGCAGACCGTACATTTCCTGCGGAGGCTGTCAAGGCTGCCGCAGCTAGCTCTGACTTAGTAGGTCACTTAAATCTCATACACCCAAGCCGTATTCAGATTTTTGGTGAGCAAGAGGTTGATTACCATGCTCAGCTCGAACAAAAACAAAGGCAAGATCAGATCTCCAGCTTAATTTCAAAAACACCACCTTGTGTGATTGTTGCTGATGGGAAAACAGCTGATGCCGATCTACAACTTTTCTGCCAAAGATCCTCTACCCCACTCTTTACAACAACTATTTCTGCTGCCGAGGTAATTGACCACCTACGCACCTACCTCACAAAGATTGGTGCGCCCCAAATTACGATGCATGGCGTGTTCATGGATATCTTAGGCTTAGGTGTTTTAATCATGGGCGAATCTGGCTTGGGAAAAAGCGAATTAGGCTTAGAGCTGATTTCTCGCGGCCACGGTTTAGTGGCTGATGATGCAGTGGACTTCGCGCGTCTCGGACCAGACTACATCGAGGGTCGCTGCCCCGTGATTCTGCGCAACCTCCTAGAGGTACGTGGACTAGGCTTATTGGATATCCGCACTATTTTTGGTGAAACGGCCGTGCGTCGTAAATTAAAATTACGTTTGATAGTTCAACTCGTTCGTCGTAACGATGGTGAATTTGAGCGCCTTCCACTGGAAGCGCAGCATATTGATGTGCTGGGCATTCCAATAAGGACCGTCAAAATTCAAGTGGCTGCAGGGCGTAACTTGGCTGTACTAGTAGAGGCGGCAGTCCGCAATACTATTCTGCAACTGCGGGGCATTGATACCTTAAAAGAATTTATGGAGCGTCAGCGTTTGCAAATGAATGCAGAGGCTGAATCTACTAAGTCACAGGGTCGACTCATTTAATATGCAAATCAATCTGATTACCGGTATTTCCGGCTCAGGTAAATCCGTTGCGCTGAGAGTCTTTGAAGATGCAGGTTATGACTGTGTAGATAACCTTCCAGTCACCCTCTTAGAAAATCTCATCACCACTCTAGAGAGTGAGAAGAGTGAACGCGTTGCAGTAGCCATTGATGCCCGTCGCGGCCAGTCAATCGCAGAGCTACCCCAGATCTTAGAAAACTTACGACGCAGCCATGATGTGCGAGTTGTTTTCTTGAATGCAGTTACCAATACACTCATTCAGCGTTTTTCTGAGACCCGAAGACGTCATCCCCTCTCTGGTAAAACTCAAGAGAGTCAGGCGGCTACCCTGATAGAGGCGATTGATACAGAGCGTAACCTACTAGAACCCCTTCGCACCCAAGCGCATAGCATTGATACCAGCAACTTACCCGCCCATGCCCTACGCTCTTGGATACAGGATCTTCTGAAAGATAAGCCTCAAGGGCTTACTGTGATTTTTGAATCTTTTGGATTTAAAAAAGGTTTACCTAGTGAAGCAGATCTTGTATTTGATGTTCGTTGCCTACCAAATCCGCACTATGACAAAGCCTTAAGACCACTGTCCGGAAAAGATCAGCCTGTGCGTGAATTCTTGGAAAAAATTCCTGAAGTCGTGAGCATGGAGAATGACATTATTCAATTTATTGAAAAATGGTTGCCCCACTACATTGCAGATGGTCGTAGTTATTTGACTGTTGCTATCGGCTGTACCGGTGGACAACATCGCTCTGTCTACTTGGTCACTCGGATTGCTGCGCATTTTCTGCCGCAAAAAGATTTGTCATCACTGCAGATTAATTTCTTAAGCCGTCACCGCGAGTTAGACTCAATCCCTGCAGTAGCAATTTGATTGGTTGAGGTAGACCGTATTTTCCAAGCTGACGTAATGGCACCCACTTCAAATTATCACTAGAGAATTTCAGGGCATCGCTTGATGTCACATGCCAGATTTGCATCCACAAACGTCGATGGGTAAAGATATGTTTAATCTCTACTCCTTGCCCGATGGATTGAAAGCTCTTTAAAACACTGACAGTCTTTTCATCTGGCAACACCAGCTGAAACAACTCTTTAGCAGTAAAAGTAGCTGAATTGCTTGCTGAATGTTTAGAATTTTTTTCCTTAGCCCTCCACGCAGATTCTGGTAACGACCACAACCCACCCCAGATAGCTTTGTCCGGGCGCCTTTGCAGTAAGACTGAATCACCATGTCTCAGTAGCAACATATCGCAATTAAATTCAGGGGATTTTGCTTTGATTACCTTGCGAGGCAATAACAAAACCTGATCGCTGAGATTGGCTTGGCATTCTTTTTCAAATGGGCATTTTCTCTCGCCACTCAAACACACCGGCTTACGAGAAGTACACCACGTTGCCCCAAAATCCATCAGAGCCTGTGTGTATACCGGCATATCCGAAGAATTTTTAGGAAGGAGTGTTTTGGCTAGTGACCATAACTCTTCATTCACTGCCTTTTCTTGGATAGCGCCATCTACACCAAATAGTCTTGCCAAAATTCGCTTGACGTTTGCATCAAGAATGGGTGCTCGCTCATGAAATGCAAAAGCGGCTATAGCACCTGCTGTAGATCTACCAATGCCCTTAAGTTGTTCAAGCAACACCGGATCCTCTGGAAACTTTCCTCCAAATTCCAGCATCACTTGTTTGGCACAAGCGTGAAGATTGCGAGCACGCGTGTAATAACCAAGTCCTGCCCATTCGGCTAAAACATCATCTACCGGTGCAGCAGCCAATCTCTTAACACTCGGAAAACGTTTCATGAAACGCGGATAGCGCTCCAGAACAGTAGCCACTTGAGTTTGTTGCAGCATGATTTCAGATACCCATACTGCGTATGGATCTCGAATACTTTGCCATGGCAAGCCTTGACGTCCGTCTTTACCATGCCAAGAAATGAGCTTGGTAGCGAAATGCTTAATCAACGCTTCTGACATTGAGGGCAAAAATAAGTGGAGCGTTGACCCTGCACTATTTGTTTAATCGGCGTCTTACATACCTTGCAGGACTGATCTTTGCGATCATAGACTTTAGTTTGCACCATGAAGTGACCTGGGTCGCCCTCGCTATTCACAAAGTCTTTCAAAGAACTGCCACCTGCAGCAATCGCTTTTTTCAAAATCAATCTCACTGCATTAGCCAGTCTCGAACATTGTGGACGCGTTAGCTTTCCAGCAGCCTTTGCTGGATGGATGCCAGCCTCAAATAAACTTTCCGAGCAATAGATATTGCCGACACCTACTACCGCCTGTCCTGCTAATAAAAACTGCTTCACGGCAACACTGCGCTTGCGTGAGCATTGATATAAGACATCTGTGCCGAGATCACCTTCAAACTCTGCTGAAAATGGCTCAACCCCGAGTTTTTGCAAGAGTGGGTTTTTCTCAATCGACCCTTTAGATTTCGGGTGCCACAAAACGGCGCCAAACTTTCGGGGGTCATGCAGACGTAAACTGAGCTTGCCAAACTCGAATGTCACGCGATCATGCGGTTTCAGGGTGTCGCTGCTGGGCAGCACGCGCAATGTACCTGTCATGCCTAAGTGCAGCAATAAATACCCTGCCTCAAACTCCATTAAGAGGTATTTGCCTCTGCGTTCTATTCCATAGACTTTCTGGCCAGAAAGTAGTGCATTTAAATTGCTCGGCACCGGCCAACGCAGTCGACCATCAATAATTTTGACCGCGCTCACCCTACGCCCCTCTAAATGGGGAGCAATACCCAAGCGGGTAACTTCAACTTCTGGGAGTTCAGGCATAAATGGATTGTAGATTCGCGGATTAGAATGTGCTCATGACCAAATTTTCATTAAAGCCTTCTTTAAGGGTCTTATTGCTCGCAGGCGGACTTGGCCTAGGCCTTTCTTCCGGCTATGCTATCGCCCAAAACAGTAGCCTGGATAGCGGTCAAGCTGTATTTGAAGTCTTGGCCTCCGAAATTGCCCTGCAACGCGGCGAAGCTGGTCTGGCATACACAACCTATTTAGAACTCGCTCGCCAACTCGATGACCCCCGTTTAGCCCAAAGGGCTATGGAGATAGCCATTACTGCCGGTGCGCCTGATTTAGCGCTGCAAGCAGCTCAAACCTGGGATAGTTTGGCAGGGCCCAAGCAAACCAAACCCAAAGAAGTGCTCGTCACACTCTTAATCTTGAATCAACGCTGGTCAGATGCAGTCAAACCCGCCATCTCCCTTCTAAATCAGCAAACTCCGGCGCAGCGTGAAAAAACTTTGCTACAGATTCAGTCACTACTCGCTAAGGCAAACAATGAATCAGAGGCCTTAAGAGCTTTTTATGAAATCGTCTCATCATTAAAGCCAGAGCCAAAAGATCCTGGGCTGCTCTATACCTATGCCATGTCTGCTGAAAAATCTGGGCACATGGATGTGATGGAAAGAACTTTGCGAGAAATCTTGCGCAAGAATCCAAATGACGTCAATAGTCTCAATGCACTTGGATACTCTCTAGCCGATCGAAACCAAAAATTACCCGAAGCGCTCAAGCTCATTAGTAAAGCAAATCAGCTCTCACCTAAAGACGGTTTTATTTTGGATAGTCTTGGTTGGGTGAACTTTCGCATGGGCAAAAATACTCTTGCGCTCGAACAACTTCAACAAGCATTCAACATGAAGCCTGAGGCAGATATTGCGGCACATATCGGTGAAGTGTTGTGGGTTATGAATCGCCCAATCGAAGCGGAAGATATGTGGCGCAAAGGGCAGCAATTGGATGCTAACAACCCTACCCTTAAGGAAACTTTGAAGCGCTTGAAGCCCGATTGGTCTGTGGCTGATACCGCCCTAAAAGGCTCATGGGACGGGCGTTTTGCCGTGAAAGTCACCGGCCTTACTGAAAGTAAAAATCAAGGTGGATCAGGTGGATTTACCTTGACTCAAGATGCGCTTACTGACGTTTTAGAAATTCGTAATCCAGTGGGCGGCTCCATTGCCAAAATTACGATTAAACCTGGTGAGGCGATTCTGGAGCGCGACGGTCAACTCACTACAGCAATTGATGCTGATACTCTTATTCAAAATGCATTAGGTCTTCCACTTCCAGCCCGCGGTTTATCTGACTGGTTACGTGGACAAACCCGCCCTGGTAGCAATGCCAGTGTGGAGCGAAATGCAGAGGGGCAAGTCAGCAAAATTACACAAGACGGCTGGACCTTAAATTACAACTGGAATGATGCTCAGCGCTTAGAAAAACTGACGATGACTCGCAGCTCGAATATCGGATCGATTGATATCCGCTTGGTATTTGATACTCCGAACGAGTAAAGCATAAATCATGAGTAATGCGCTAGAACTAGCTTGCCCCGCAAAGCTCAATCTCTTTTTGCATATTGTTGGGCGCCGTGATGATGGCTACCACCTACTGCAATCCGTTTTTCAACTGATTGATTGGTGCGATGCCCTGACCTTGAAGCGCATTCCGGAAAACAAAGTTTGCCGCATCAATCCCATTCCTGGAGTTCCTCCTGAGCAAGACTTGGTAGTTCGTGCAGCCCAACTCCTCAAGGAGCACTGCGGGACTGATCAGGGAGTTGAAATCAGTCTCACGAAAAATATTCCAATGGGTGCTGGCCTTGGTGGCGGATCCTCTGATGCAGCATCCACCCTGATCGGATTAAATACCCTTTGGGATCTTCATCTCGATATCGCTACTCTTTGCCAACTTGGCCTAAAACTTGGCGCTGACGTGCCATTTTTCATCTTTGGCCAAAATGCTTTTGTTGAGGGGATTGGGGAGAAATTACAGGCCATTTCCTTGGAAACCCAAGACTTTTTGGTGATCTTCCCCAACAAGGGGGTCGCTACTGCTCAGATTTTTCAAGACCCTCAATTGACCCGAGATCACGCTCCGATTACAATAGATGGCTTTCTTGCATCGCCAAGGTCATATCAGTCGAATGATTGTCAGGCAGTAGCGGTGCAGAAATGTCCTGAAGTGAAGCAAGCATTAGATTGGATTTACAAGGCAGTGCCAAACTCGGCGCCTTGCATGTCCGGCTCCGGAAGTAGCGTTTTTGCCGCCTTAGACCCTAAGACGGACACCGCAAATCTGGAAATTCTTCTGCAAAATCTTCCAAAGGGATGGATAGGTCGAATTGTTCAGGGGCTAAATAAAAATCCCGCTTACAATTTGATTTCTTCAGATTGACCTGTAGGGGAATCGCCAAGCTGGTTAAGGCACTGGATTTTGATTCCAGCATGCGAAGGTTCGAATCCTTCTTCCCCTGCCAACTACTGTAGATACGACCAAAAGACATCCATTCGACACCTACCCAAATTCCAAAATTACCTATGTCCGCCCCAATCAACGCTGATTTACTGACTCTTTTCACAGGCAATGCAAATCCGGTTTTGGCCAATGCGGTAGCCAAAGAGCTCAATCTCCCAATGGGAAAAGCATTCGTTGGTCGGTTCTCTGATGGTGAAATTCAGGTAGAAATTCAAGAAAACGTTCGTGGTAAGAACGTGGTCGTTATCCAGTCAACCTGTGCCCCAACAAACGATAGTTTGATGGAGTTGATGATCATGATTGATGCCCTAAAACGAGCATCAGCAAGCCGTATAACCGCAGTGATTCCTTACTTCGGTTACGCTAGACAAGACCGCCGCCCTCGCTCAGCACGGGTTGCTATCTCCGCCAGGATCGTGGCAAACATGCTCCAGTCTGTTGCTGGCATTGAACGTGTTTTAACCATGGATCTCCATGCAGACCAAATCCAAGGTTTCTTTGATATCCCAGTAGATAACATCTACGCATCCCCAGTCCTTTTGGCCGATTTAGAGGCTCAAAAGACCAAAAAAGATCTCATCATTGTTTCGCCAGATATCGGCGGCGTTGTTCGCGCCCGCGCAATGGCAAAGCAATTGGGCACAGATTTAGCGATTATTGATAAACGCCGCCCTAAAGCAAACGTATCAGAAGTAATGCACTTAATCGGCGAAGTAGAAGGCCGTCACTGCGTCATCATGGATGACATCATTGATACTGGCGGAACGCTCTGTAAAGCCGCTGAGGCTCTTAAAGAGCGTGGTGCTAAGGGTGTTACTGCCTACTGTACTCATGCCGTGCTTTCTGGTGGTGCTGTAGCTCGCATTGCTGCTTCAGAATTAGACGAATTAGTCGTTACCGACACTATTCCATTGACACCGGAAGCAATGAAAATCTCCAAAATTCGTCAATTGAGCGTTGCCCCCATACTTGCTGAGACCCTTTCCCGTATTAGCAAGGGTGATTCAGTGATGTCGATGTTCGCTGAATAAGGCAAAAATAGCGTTTCTACCTCTGTTTTTGGCAGTTTTGGGTCTTTTATAGGCAAAAATCACCATTCCCACGATATAATCAAAGGCTTTTCTGTTTGGTCGCGAACGGAAATTAACCTTAATTTAGGAATTCAATATGAAAGTAGTAGCCTTTGAAAGAAGCGTACAGGGAACGGGTGCGAGCCGCCGTCTGCGCAACTCCGGTAAAACTCCGGGCATCATCTACGGCGGTAAAGACGCCGCAACTGTAATTGAGTTGGATCACAACGCACTGTTCCATGCTCTCCGCAAGGAAGCATTCCACTCATCCATCCTTGATCTCGAAATCGGCGGCAAAGCACAAAAAGTGTTGTTGCGCGATTACCAGATGCATCCATTTAAGCCTTTGGTTCTGCACATCGACTTCCAGCGCGTTTCTGCGACTGAAAAAGTTCACATGCGCGTTCCATTGCACTTCATCAACGCTGACACCTCAGCTGCAGTGAAATTGCAAGGCGCTGTAATCAGCCACATCGCAACTGAATTGGAAGTGTCTTGCTTACCAGCAGACTTGCCAGAATTCATTGAAGTGGACCTGAACAAGATTGAAGTTGGTCATGGTATCCATGCTAAAGACATCGCATTGCCAAAAGGCGTTACCTTGGTATTGCATGTTGAGCAAGAAAACCCAGTATTAGCTAATGCACGTATCCCAGCAGTGAAATCTGCCGATACTGAAGCTGCTCCTGCAGCTGCTGCGGCTCCTGCTGCTGAAGCACCAAAGGACAAAGCTTAATTATTTAAGCCTTATCTTTGCGACAGAGGAAGCCCGCTGACAAGCGGGTTTTCTTTTTTGCAGAAATGCTTTTATCCTTAAGCACTCATCATGACTAAATTAATTATTGGCCTTGGCAATCCAGGCGAAGAACACATAGAAGATCGGCACAATGCTGGCTTCTGGTTTGTTGACGCCCTTGCTAAACAATTGAGTACCCGCTTTGAAACTGAAAAACGCTTTCATGGCAAAGTTGCTAAAGCGAAATGGGGGGATGAAGATCTCTTCTTGCTCAAACCCAGCACTTATATGAATCTCAGTGGCCAGTCTGTCGGAGCACTATGCCGCTTCCACAAAATTACACCCAAGGATGTGCTGGTAGTGCAGGATGAGCTTGATCTCAAGCCCGGTACTGCACGCATCAAGCTTGGCGGTGGCACCGGTGGGCACAATGGTCTAAAAGATATCCAGGCTCACCTAGGAACGCCTGAGTACTGGCGCTTGCGATTGGGTATCGGGCATCCACGCGACCTCGCCGCAGAAGGTGCGCGAGTGATGGATGTGGCGGACTATGTGTTGAGAAGGCCTTTGCAGCTTGAGCAAAAGCAGATTGATGCGAGTATCGAAGATGGTTTACAGATTCTGGATTTATTTATGAGGGGCGATACTCAGGCAGCAATGCTGGAGTTGCATTCCAAATCAAACTAGCTCGATAAGGTGCTCAAACTATAAAAACTACTTAGCGAGAGCTTTCTTGGCCGCAGTTAAGGCTTGATACTTCACCATTAATTGCGTTTGGTTTTCTGGAAACGCGGGGTTCAGTGGAATGCAGTCAACTGGACAAACCTGCTGACACTGAGGCGCATCGTAATGACCCACACACTCAGTACATTTATTGGGATCAATCTCATAGATCTCTAGACCCATGTAGATTGCATCATTCGGACATTCAGGCTCACATACATCGCAATTGATGCATTCGTCCGTGATCATGAGAGCCATCTTGTTTTCCTTGCGCCTTACTCTTTGCCCTTGTTGGCTTCAATCTTTTTAACTAACCACTTTTCTACAGATGGGAATACAAACTTACTCACATCACCACCCATCGAAGCAATTTCACGAACAAATGTTCCCGAAATAAATTGGTATTGGTCTGAAGGCGTTAGGAATAGCGTCTCAACATCAGGCAATAAATAACGGTTCATGCCCGCCATCTGAAACTCATATTCAAAATCAGAAACGGCACGCAAGCCACGCACAATCACTCTCGCATTATGTTCGCGGGCAAAATCTTTTAATAGGCCTGTGAAGCCTACAATCTTCACATTGGAATAATGGCCTAGAACCTCTTTAGCAATCTCAATACGCTCATCCAAAGTGAAGAAGGGGCGTTTGCTACGGCTATCAGCAACACCAACAATCAATTCCCCAAAAATACTGGAAGCACGGCGCACTAAGTCCTCGTGGCCACGAGTTAAAGGATCAAATGTTCCAGGGTATACAGCAACAGTCATAACGCTCCTCAGGCTTTTTCAGCTACAGGCAAGAGTTTAGTCCCTCTTCGAGCGAAATAGACAAGCTTTTACCTGCCCAGCCTCTAGGTATTTCCCACAATGCCATTCGGGCACCAGCGCTTCGATCTCATCACGTGAGCGACTAGACGGAAACTCGACGTAAATTCCCCCGCCGGGACTGTCATCGCAAACGCGAGCGGCCTCTACTAAGGCTTGGTTTAATAAGCTCTCCTCCCGAAAGGGTGGATCAATAAAGATCAAATTACTAGAGCGATCAGCTTGTTGCTTTAAAAACTCCAAGCTATCTCTGTGCACAATCTGTACTGATCCAGGAGCAGGGGATGACTGTAGCAAAGCATAGTTAGCCAAAAGCTTTGCATGCGCCCTCTTATCCTTTTCTAACAAAGTCACTGAACTGGCATGTCGTGAAGCAGCCTCAAAACCTAAGGCGCCAGTTCCTGCAAACAAATCTAAGCAACGCAAACCCACCAGATCCTGGCCAAGCCAATTAAATAAGGTTTCCCGAACGCGATCTGTAGTGGGACGTAGACCAGATAGATCCAACACACTCAGTAAACGACTACGCCACACTCCACCAATAATGCGAATTTTCTGAGGAGGCTCAGGGCGCTTACCTGATGAAGCCGGCTTTGTGGGTTTATTTATTTTTAGCCCCTAACACCACAATCTTCATTCGGTCCATAGCCAAGTATTTTTGGAATGCCTCCTTGACTTGGTCCAAGCTCACCATCTCCACTTGCTTAGTCCATACATCCATCGTGTCGAGCGGCAAGTTATTCCAAGCAATAGATGACACGTTATCAAGCAGCTTGCGATTGTTATCAATTCTCAAAGGATAGCCATTGATTAAATTTGCCTTAGCAGCGTCAAGTTCAGATTGCATCGGTCCATTAGCAATAAATTGTGCAATGGTAGAACTCATCACTTCAAGAGCCAAAGTAGCTTGATCACTCTTAGTCTGCACGCCCGCCTGAAATATCCCCACATCTTTACCGGGCGCAAAATAACTGAACACACTATAAGCAAGGCCACGCTTCTCACGAACCTCTGACATCAGGCGTGAGACAAACCCTCCTCCCCCCAAGACATAGTTCCCAACTAGCAATGGAAAATAATCAGGATTACTGCGAGTAACTGCAGTCATTCCCATCGCAATATGGGCTTGCTGCGTGTCAAATGGAATGGTGACTTCGCGTTGACTTAAAGGCTCGACTGGTGAGCGCTCAAACTCTGGCAGCTTGGCAATAGCAGGTCCAGACTGAGGCACTCTTTGCAATAAACCCTGAACGATTTCAGCGGCCTCGACTTTACTCACATCACCAACAATGCTGACGATCATCCGATCGCCCCGATAAAACTGCTTATGAAACTGCTGCAAGTCAGTTGCGCTGATATTGGCAATACTTCGCACCGTTGGTGAATTAGCCAAGGGATAGTCACCATAAACCAATTTTCTAAAACGACGATCTAATACTGACTCCGGCTTTGTCTCCGACTCTAACAATGCAGTAGTCATTCTTTGCTTCTCACGGGCTAAGATTCTGGCATCGTAAGTAGGGGCACTCAACATGGCTGATGCCAATTGAACGGCGCGATCACGCAAATCTTTACGACTTAAAGTCCGAATGCGCATGATGGCACGCTCACCGCTGACAGATATACCAAGGTTTGCACCTAAATCAGCAATCTCATCAGCAATCTGCGCCTCATTCAACAAACCCTTCTCTGACTTGGCACCATAGTTCATCAACTGCCCAACCACAGTAGCTAAGCCACTCTTGGCTGATGGATCATAACGATCGCCTGCATCAATACTGATTTCAATATCGACCATCGGTAGCGATTTGGTTTGAACTAGATAAGCCTGTGCGCCCTTGAATGAGTCTAACTTTTCAATCGGCAATATTGCATGGGCAGAGGTGCTGACTACTGCTATCAGTGCGAATGTAAGACAAGCCTGCTTGATTAATTTATTTAGCAGCATGATTACCCCCTTGCTTGCTCTCAGCGGACTGACGTCCCTGTGGATCTAGCACTGCAATGGTCAGACCCTCATCTACCAAATATTTTTTTGCAACGGCTTGAACTTGTGTAGGAGTGATTTTTTGCATCTTATCCAACATCACATCAATATCCCTCCATGAGAATCCCGCCATCTCTGTGCTGCCAATTTCCATTGCCTGACCAAAGATCGAGTCGCGCTTATAAATCTGATCAGACAGAATGCGTACCTTAATGCGCTTGAGCTCTGACTCTAGAATTCCTTTATCGACAATTTCTTTCAGAGCCTTCCGAATACTGCTCTCAGCCTGCCCCACTGTTTTTCCTTTAGCCATGCTGGTGCTAATTACAA
This sequence comes from Polynucleobacter sp. AP-Jannik-300A-C4, assembly GCF_018688335.1. Lineage (NCBI taxonomy): Bacteria > Pseudomonadati > Pseudomonadota > Betaproteobacteria > Burkholderiales > Burkholderiaceae > Polynucleobacter > Polynucleobacter sp. AP-Jannik-300A-C4. The sequence goes on from NZ_CP061316.1 coordinate 1,820,282, forward strand.
AAAGTTCTGGGCCTCTTGAGACCATGTCGTAACCGACACTCACATCATTGACTACACGTTCCTGCTTTACCAGTGCGCGATTGAGGCGTGCATTGTCATAACCGTCAAGTACTGCAGCCAACAATTCCAGTGCATAAGGCTCGTCATCATCTAACTTTCCTACTTGTAACTTGGGCGCCTTCCAGGCCATTGCCAGCTGTGCGCTATCTGCGGGTGCCTTAACCTGAACTCGCTTAATTCCTTTTTGTGGAGGTTCAATCTGGGGCTTGCGATCTGGCAACTCTCTTGCAGAAGCAGCTCCATAATATTTTTCTGCTGCTTGCAAAATGACTTTAGGATCAACATCACCAGCAATCACTACTGTTGCATTATTCGGTTTATACCAACTACGATACCAATCACGTGCATCAGCGGCTTTCATATTCACCAGGTCATTCATCCAGCCAACTACTGGATGACGATAAGGCGAGCTCATGAATGCAGTAGCCATCAGTGATTCATATAGCAAGCTGGTGGGATTATCTTCAGTACGCAAACGACGCTCTTCCATCACCACCTGAATTTCTTTTAAAAACTCTGCATCATCAAAATTGAGATTGGACATGCGATCCGCTTCCAGTTTCATCACTTCATCTAACTTAGACTTTTCAACTTGCTGGAAATACGCTGTGTAATCTCGAGAAGTAAAAGCATTTTCACGACCGCCCATCGCCGCAACTAAACGAGAGAACTCGCCCGATTTCACTTTGTCAGTTCCCTTAAACATCATGTGCTCAAGAACATGGGCCACCCCAGTTTTGCCGTTAACCTCATCCATTGAACCGGCGCGGTACCAAACCATATGTGCGACCGTTGGTGCTCGATGATCCTCGCGCACAATCAACTTCAGCCCATTGGCAAGGACAAACTCATGGGTATTTGATGGGGCGGCCTCAGGAGCTCCCCAAGCAGCTGAGCAAGAGATCAGTAAAAAGAAGGAAAAACGCAATAAAGTGGAGCGCATCTGTAAGATCACCTATCCCAAGAATTTAATTGATAAGATGCAAGAATTAAATTGTATCGATTATGTTCGGCTTACGTAAAACCCTCGGATCCCTATTCAAATCGAATCAGACTGACGAAGCCTGGTTTGATGCCCTAGAAGAATCTCTCATTTTGAGTGATGTAGGCCTACCTACGACCGAACAACTGATTAGCAAACTTCGCAAGGCTGCCAAATCAGAAAATGCCAGTAGTCCAGAAGACCTAAAGCAACTACTGATTCAAGAGGTGGCGAGTCTCCTAAAGCCTTTGGAGCCAAGCCCTAACCCTTTATTTGTTCATGAACAAAAGACCACTCCGGAAATATGGCTAGTAATTGGCGTCAATGGTGCTGGTAAGACCACCACCATCGGCAAAATCTGCAAACTCTTTCAGTCACAAGGCAAGTCCGTCTTACTGGCAGCAGGCGATACTTTCCGAGCGGCTGCACGCAATCAGCTCCTGGAATGGGGTGGGCGCAACCAAGTCGACGTCATCATGCAAGAAAGTGGTGATGCTGCAGCCGTAGCGCATGACGCGATTCATGCTGCAGTATCTCGTAAGAGCGACATTTTGATTATTGATACCGCGGGTAGATTAGCCACTCAAGACCATCTCATGGAAGAATTGAAGAAGGTTAAAAGAGTCATTGGCAAGGCCCTTCCTGGGGCCCCTCACCAGACTTTGCTCGTTCTTGATGGCAATACCGGTCAAAATGGTTTAAGCCAAGTAAAGGCCTTTCATGCTGCTTTAGGCCTATCAGCCTTAATCGTGACAAAGTTAGATGGCACCGCTAAAGGTGGAGTGATCTGTGCGCTTGCTCACACCCTCAAAGATGGGTCAAAACCAGCGGTTTTAGCCCTAGGCAAAGGTGAGGGAATTAACGATTTAGCCCCTTTCACTGCCGCACAATATTCTTCTGAATTATTCAATTAAATCATAGACTTATAGAAGTAAAAAACCATTAGCACTCTATTGACAAGAGTGCTAAAATAGAACTCTATTAATACCTAAAATATATAAAAAGAAAATGGTTCAAAAGAAAACATACAATCCGCAATTGCAGGCAAGGCAAACACTGCCGGCAGCGCAGACTGCCGCGGCTTCGCTTGCCTTTCCGATGCTGCCTTCCCTTGGGGTTGGCACACTCGACTCTTATATCTCGTACGTAAATCGCGTACCCATGCTCAGTGCTGCAGAGGAGCTTCACCTCGCGCAAGAATTTCGTCGTACTGAAAATGTAGACGCTGCAAAAACTTTGGTTCTCTCACACCTTCGCTTGGTGGTATCTGTTGCTCGTCAGTATTTAGGTTATGGCATTCCGCATGCTGACCTCATTCAAGAGGGCAATATTGGTTTAATGAAGGCCGTCAAGCGCTACGACCCAAACCAAGGCGCACGCCTAGTCTCTTACGCAATCCATTGGATTAAGGCTGAGATTCATGAGTACATTCTCAAGAATTGGCGTTTAGTGAAAGTAGCTACAACCAAAGCGCAACGTAAGTTGTTCTTTAATTTACGCAGCAATAAGCCCACTTTGGCTGCGCTAACTCCAAGTGAAGTTGAGGCATTGGCTAAGGCTCTGGACGTCAAAGGTTCTGACGTTAAAGAAATGGAAATGCGTCTGGCTGGTGGCGATGTTGCCTTAGAAGGTGATGACAGCGATGACGAATCAGCCTACGCACCAATTCAATGGTTGGCAGACAATAGTCAAGAGCCTACCGAGATGATGGCGGCGGCTGAAACCGATGCATTGCATGGCCCACAACTTGATCAAGCCCTCATGGCTTTAGATGAGCGTAGTCGCAACATTGTGCAATCCCGTTGGCTGGCAATGGATGCGGATGGTAATGGCACAAAGACATTGCATGATCTCGCCAGTGAATACGGCATCTCTGCAGAGCGTGTGCGTCAGATTGAGACTGCTGCTCTCAAAAAGATGCGTAGCCTCTTGCAAGCTGAGACTGCTTAAGCATTCTTACCTCTCTAAAGTTTTACTTCAGTAGCTCTTTCAAGTCTTGCGCTAAGGTATCAGCACCTTGCGCATGCTTGATGTACAGGCGTAAATGCCCTTCTGGATCGAATGCATAACTACCTGCCATGTGATCCATGGTGTATGAGCCAGGACTCGTACCGGGTACCTTCTTATAGTAAATCTTGAAGTCCTTGGTCACTTTTTCTAAAGCCGCCTCGTCTGCTGGACGCAGGCCTAAGAAACGAGAATCAAACGCTGGTACATATTGCTTCAAAATATTGGCGCTATCTCGCTCGGGATCAACGGTGACAAATAGCACTTGAACCTTATCGGCCTGGGGCCCTAAGAGAGTCATCACTTGCTGCATCTCCGTTAGAGTCGTAGGACAAATATCTGGACACTGCGTATAACCAAAGAACATCACAACTGCTTTACCTTTGAAGTCAGCTAGCGTTCGCACTTTGCCATCAGGGTCAAGTAGACTAAAGTCAGTACCGAATGCCTTGCCGCCAGTGATGTCAACATTTTTAAAGCTCTGCTTGGGACTGCAGGCTAGCAAAGCCAATCCAATGATTGACAACATCAGGCTGCGTACAAGAAGACTTGAAAGTGTTGATAAATTCATATTCAACTCAAATGAAATAGTGGTCAATTAATAGTGCTGCGAATAGCAAAGATAAATAGGTAATCGAAAAGCGGAAAGTTTTCTTTGCAAGTGCATCGCTATAAGAAACAAACAAGGCAATCACATAGGCAAGGAATATTAAGCCCAATATAATTGCGGAAATTAAATACACCAGCCCACTCATGCCGTAAATGTAAGGCAACAAAGTGGCAGCGATCAATATTAAGGTGTAGAGCAAGATATTGAGGAGCGTGAAGCGCTCACCATGAGTGACTGGCAGCATTGGTAAACCACTTTGCACATAGTCATCCCGACGATATAAAGCAAGCGCCCAAAAGTGCGGGGGTGTCCACACAAAAATAATGAGAACCAAGAGCCAAGCCTCAGCAGATAAGCCATTCGTCACGGCAGCCCAACCTAAGGCTGGCGGCATGGCGCCAGAGAGTCCGCCAATCACAATATTCTGTGGTGTAGCAGGCTTGAGTAACCAGGTATAAATTACGGCATAACCTACAAAAGTTGCCACTGTAAGCCACATCGTTAATGGATTGCAGAAGTTCCATAAGATGATCATTCCCAGGCTACCAAGAATGATCGAGAAAACAGTAATGTGAAAAGGAGTTACTTCACCAGTTGCAGATGGCCTCCAAGAGGTACGCTTCATCTTGGCATCAACGGCTTGCTCAATTAAACAATTCATTGCAAAAGCTGCACCCGCCAACAACCAAATACCCAAAATACCACCAATCAATACTGGGTAAGGAACCATACCAGGGGTAGCCAGGAACATTCCGATTACTGCACAGAAAACAGCCAGCAGAGTAACGCGGGGCTTAGTGAGCACCCAGTATTGACGCCAACGCGGCATCGCTTCAGTAGCGGAGGAAGTGGGACTACTCATAATGATTTAACCATCTTAATATGAATGGGGGCGCTCCACGAAGACCACTGAGTCAGGCGAACCAAACAGAACACCAGCGCAGCAGAGCCCGCGGTATGCATTAAAGCGGCAAGCAAGGGCCATTGGAAGACCACATTGGAAATACCTGTTAGCGCCTGAAGAATTAATAAGCCGAGCAAAAACTTCGCAATCTTTCCCATTTTTGGCAATGCTGGATTACTTAACTTGAGAGCGCTGACCCCGAGAAGACTTAAAGCTGCAATGGCAACCACAGCAAACAGGCGATGCGCCCAGTGAATCGTTTGCAAAGCGACAGGAGAAATAGATTCACCCTGTGCATTCAGGCCTAACTGACGCCATAGAGTGAAGCCCTCTTGCCAATCAGTTTCAGGCATAAAAGTACCCAGGCAAGTAGGGAAATCAGGGCAAGCCAGTACAGCATAATTTGTACTTACCCACGCGCCCAAAAAGATTTGAATAGATAAGATGACCGAGGCAAATAAAAGCAACTTCGCTGAAAGTGGCTTGATCTGGGAGTGAGCTACTGAGGAATTTCCCTCTTCAAACTCTTGCTGCGCATACGCTGTTAAACAAGCAAGTAAAACTAAAGCCAACATTAAGTGGATAGTCACAATGATGGGTTGCAATTTGAGTGTCACCGTCCAAGCACCAAATGCACCCTGAATACATACCAAAATCAGTAAAGCGAGACTACCCAATAAAGGCTGCTTGCCCAAGCTTTTTAACTTGCTCCAAGCTACCCCCACCTGAATCAAAATTAATGCACCAACCGTCATTGCTAAGTAGCGATGGATCATTTCAATCCAAGCCTTGATAACGGTTACAGGTCCTGTGGGCATATTAGCCTCAGCCAATTGGATCTCGCCAATCGCATGCCATGGATTTGATGTGCCATAGCACCCAGGCCAATCAGGACAACCTAAGCCAGAATCCGTTAGACGAGTAAAGGCGCCAAATACAATCAAGTCAAAAGTCATGAAGACTAAAACCCAATTGAGTTTTTGAAAAAAGTTATAGCCTGGTCTAGTCCAGAGATAAACCAAAGGTAGGCCTGCAAAGACAATTGCAATAGCAGCTAACTCAGCGAGCAATAACAAACCACTCATTGCAATATTTCACCCTTACGATTGAGACGTAAAAGTTTTTCCAGATCTTTTTTGATGCTTCCAAATTCTTTTGGAGAATTTGTCACCGGAAATATCATCATCTTGGCTGGGCTCGGGTCAATCAACTGAATTTTCTGACCAGCGCCGTCACGATTCAGCCATGCATCAAACTCTGCCTTTAACTGAGTATCTGCCGGCAAACTCAAAATCTGAAAACCTGCCGTCTTTTGATCGTAGGCTAACAATACTTCAGGATCAACTGGCTTGCCATCGGTATTGACCCAAACTAACTGAACGCGGCCACTCTCACGACCAACTGCAATGCGTAACTGACGCATTAAAAATAAAGCCTCAAGACAAGATTCGTTCTTAATGGTGCATTCACCAGCTGGCCTTGCAACGAGTAATGTCCACTTGCCATTAAACGGAATATCAAACCAAGCAGGATTCATATCTTGCACTGGCTGAACAAGAGTTCCAAAGTTAGTTTTTCCACCCTCTGGCTTAAATACGTAATACGCCAAATAGGAGGCGATGACAGGTGCTGCACAAGCTAGCAATAGAAATAACATCTGCAGCCGGCCACGGCGGGTCTGCGCATTAATTGCGGAAGAATCCATTTGCGAAGCTGGGATCAATAATTCTTTATCACTCACACTCTATCTCCATTTACCGCTAGCTCTCGCCGGTATTTCATAAGCCCATTGATGAGCCAAAATAAAAATCCAGCCAATGCTAATGCAAACCACTGAAAGGCATAAGCATAATGGCGATCGACTCCATTTGTTGGAGAGGGCCAATTTCTGACTAAACCATCCTCTTTCGAAGAACCAGACTCTCGAACGATGAAAGGTAGCTGCTTCCATTCATGGCTTTGAGCTTCTAATGCCAAATCAAAGTTTTGCTCAATTCGAGGCCTAGCTTTGGGATCCCCTTTTTGACCTAATTCATAAACTCTTCCCGGGTGAGGGAATGCAACACCCTCAATAGTCACAATCTCATCGGCTGTCTTGACTGGGGGGAGCTCAATACGATTTTGATTGTTACGAGGCGCCCATCCTCGATTAACCCAAAGAACTGCTTCTTGGCCTTCCAACTTCAAAGGCATCATCACATAAAAGCCAGATTGCCCAGAAGCACCAGATCCACCCTCTGGGATAGGACGAGGACGGTTATCTAACCAAACTACCTCATCCTGCACAAACCTTCCCCGAGCAAGAATACGGCGCTCTGAAGCCTGTTCTAAGGTCAAATTATCGGCATTGACATTCAGTACAGGCATTTGCAATTTGGCAGAAAGCGATTCACCTAAGCGGATTTTTTGTTCCGCCCGATTTAACTGCCATATGCCTGCTCCACAGCCCACTAAAATCACTAGAAGGGCTGATAAAGTAGCGACTATACGACTAGTAATTAAGCTAGAAAACATATTCACGGGGGTATTTTGAGATGAAATGGATTATTCCAGTTGCACTGCTAATGATTGTAGGAAGCTTGGGCTCTGCTCTCTACTTCATGATGAAAGACAAAGGTGGGAGCTCAAGAATGGTTCAGTCTCTCATGCTGCGTATTGGACTTTCAATAGTACTCTTCTTGGGAATTTTGATTGCCCACTACTTTGGATACATCGAGGCTAGTGGCGTTCGGGTGGGCACAAACTAAATCCACTCCCTAAGCTAGCAAGCATCTAAAGCAAATCGGGGCTTAATGCCCCGATTTTTTATTTCCTTACATCCAGTAAACAGCGATGTACAGACCAAGCCAGACAACGTCAACGAAGTGCCAGTACCAAGCAGCCCCTTCAAACGCAAAATGATTTTCAGCTGTGAAGTCACCACGAATCATTCGACGCAACACAATAGCCAACATTAAGCCACCCAGGAATACGTGGAATCCATGAAAGCCGGTCAACATGAAGAATGTTGAGCCATAAATGCCTGAAGTTAACTTCAGATTCAAGGCATGGTAAGCATGGTAGTACTCATAAATCTGGAAGCCTAAGAAAACAACGCCCAAGGCAACAGTTGCAGCCAAGCCATTGATGGCTTGCTTCATATGACTTTCACGAATCGCATGATGTGCGTAAGTCACAGTCACACCAGAAGACAAGAGCAGCAAGGTATTGATAGTAGGGATTGGCCACGGACCCATAGTCGTGAACTTCTCAACCAATCCTGCAGGGCCATCATTAGGCCAAACCGCTGTGAAATCAGGCCAGAGTAATTTACTTTCAACATCACCCATCCAAGGCATCGCAATATTGCGCGCATAGAACAAAGCCGCAAAGAATGCGCCAAAGAACATAATCTCAGAGAAGATGAACCAAGCCATCGACCAGCGATAAGAAATATCTACGTTGACACCATTCTTACCAGAGTTAGACTCGGCGATGGTATCCCCAAACCAGTTATAGAGAACAAATAAAACCCAGAGAACACCAACCGCAGTAACTGGGCCACCCCAGGCTGCATGGTTTACCCAGCCAGACATTCCAGCGCCAAAAGCAAGCAAGCCTAAAGCTGCTGAGGCTGGATGACCAGATAGTCCAGGAACAAAATAGTAAGGGGTTGAATTGGATGACATCTTATTCTCTCTATTCAATCAAAAAATAATCAATGGGACACAACTGCTTTAACTATCAAGAGGAGTATGCCCATAAAAATTATGGCACCCAAAACTCCCGCAATGACAATATGAACAAAACTTAATGACGCTACATCTTCCTGCAATCCTGATTTTTTACGCACGCCCAAAAAAGCCCAAAATACTGCGACCATGGATTGCATAAAAGTACTTTTTTTACTCATGACGCCGTTTTCGATTTAGGGGTTGTTGAGCCCGCTGGCTGCTGACCAACACCTAACTCAAAAAAGGTATATGACAAAGTAATTGTTTTCACATCAGCAGGTAGTCCTGCATCAATTACAAACATGACCGGCATCTTCTTCATTTCATGTGCCGCCAAAGTTTGCTGCTGAAAACAAAAACACTCTAATTTAGTAAAAAACTCCATCGCGCTTTTAGGCGCATAACTTGGTATCGCTTGAGCCTCTACAGGACGATTCAAGTTATTTGTCACTTCATACACAATCTCGGTCATCTCGCCTGGATGTACTTCAAGAAAGTTTTTCACAGGGCGAAAAGTAAATGGGCCACGGCTATTGGAGTCAAACTCGATAGTCACCTTACGGGAATAATCTACTTGAGTATTGCCAACCTTATTAGCGCTGTAAGCTCGAATACCATAGTCATTCTTACTAGTGACCACATTAATACCTGTCACTTCACATAAGGCCTTGTACATCGGCACTAATGCATATCCAAAACCAAACATCATTACTGAAGCAATCAATAGCTTCAGCATGATCTGACGGTTAATGGAGGCAGTTGCAGACATATTGATAGAAGGCTTTAACCCAGCACACTCCGTTTAATCACGATGCCAATGAAGAACACAATGGCAACGCTTAAAAGGATAAAACCCAATCTGCGGTTATTAGCAGATTGGGATTTGTGATTAGCTACTTTAGATTCCTGCAGCATGCAACTCTTTAGCATCAGGCGGAGTTTCAAATGTGTGGTGTGGCGCTGGGGAAGGAATAGTCCACTCCAAACCTTTTGCGCCATCCCATGGCTTCATGGATGCTTTTTCACCTTTGGCGTTATAAGCAGGCAAGACAACGAATAGCAAGAAGTAAACCTGCGACAAACCAAAACCAAGTGCACCGATCGAAGCGATCATATTGAAATCAGCAAACTGAGTTGGATAATCAGCATAGCGACGTGGCATACCTGCTAAGCCCAAGAAGTGCATTGGGAAGAAAGTGATGTTAAAGAAAATCATGGAAGTCCAGAAGTGGATCTTGCCACGAGTTTCATTGGCCATGTAGCCAGTCCACTTTGGACACCAGTAGTAGAAGCCGGCAAACATTGCAAATAATGAACCTGCTACTAATACATAGTGAAAGTGAGCAACAACGTAATAAGTATCTTGAACACCAATATCAATTGGAGCCATTGCCAGGATCAAGCCTGTGAAACCACCCATCGTAAATACGAAGATAAAGCCAACAGACCACAACATTGGAGTTTCGAAAGTCATCGAACCCTTCCACATCGTTGCAACCCAGTTAAAAATCTTCACGCCAGTTGGAACAGCGATCAACATCGTTGCGTACATGAAGAACAACTGACCTGTTACAGGCATACCAGTTGCAAACATATGGTGAGCCCAAACAATGAATGACAAGATCGCGATAGATGCAGTTGCATAAACCATTGAGCTATAGCCAAACAATGTTTTTCTGGAGAAAGCTGGAACGATTTCGCTAATGATTCCAAATGCAGGAAGAATCATGATGTACACCTCTGGGTGACCAAAGAACCAGAAAATATGCTGGAACATGATTGGGTCGCCACCGCCAACTGCTGAGAAGAATGAGGTACCGAAATGACGGTCTGTGAGGACCATGGTGATTGCGCCAGCCAATACAGGCATTACAGCAATCAACAAATACGCAGTGATCAACCAAGTCCAGCAAAACATTGGCATCTTCATCAATGTCAGGCCAGGAGCGCGCATGTTCAAAATAGTCACGATGATGTTAATCGAACCCATGATGGAAGAAGCACCCAATAAGTGGAGTGCAAAAATACCCATGTCTAAACCTGGGCCCATCTGTGATGTCAATGGAGCATACAAAGTCCAGCCGCCTGCAGGAGCACCGCCAGGGGCCAAGAATGAACCAAACAATAAGCATGCTGCTACTGGAAGAATCCAGAAACTAAAGTTGTTCATACGAGCAAAGGCCATATCCGATGCACCGATTTGCAATGGAATCATCCAGTTTGCAAAACCAACGAAGGCCGGCATGATCGCACCAAACACCATTACCAAACCGTGCATGGTAGTTAACTGGTTGAAAAACTCAGGGCGCAAGAATTGCAAGCCTGGTTGGAATAATTCCAAACGAATGCCCAATGCCATCACGCCACCAGCCATCAAACTCACGAATGAGAAGATGAGGTACATCGTACCGATGTCTTTGTGGTTGGTTGCAAATAACCAACGACGCCAACCTTGTGGCGTGTGATCATCGTGTGCGTGATCGTGGGTGTGTGCGTGATCGTGGGTGGTAGAGACTGTGCTCATGGATTACTCCGGTTTAGTTTGATCTGTATTAATAAATAAATTACTTGCCAGCGCGTGCGGAAACAATGTCTTGGGTTTGAATAATCTCGCCCGTTTTATTGCCCCAAGCATTGCGGGTGTAGGTCATGACAGCAGCAATATCGCCATCAGAAATCACACCAGCCCACTTCGGCATTGCACCCTTACCATTGATAAGAATGTCGTATTGAGCTGCTTTTGGTCCAAGCACCATCTTGCTGCCATCTAATGCTGGGAATGCGCCTGCACCCTTACCGTTTGGTTGGTGACATGCAGCGCAGTTAGCTGCATAGACCTTAGCCCCACGCTCCTTTTGCTCATCCAAGGTATAGACCTTTGATGGATCATCGGAGGCTGCACCCATTTCTTTTTTCTTCTCTGCTACCCACTTGGTGTAGTCGTCTTGTGAAACCACATTCACTACGATAGGCATAAAGGCATGCTCAGCACCACACAACTCTGAACACTGACCGCGGAATTTTCCGATTGTTTCTGCGCGGAACCAGGTATCACGCACAAAACCAGGGATTGCATCTTGCTTTACGCCAAATGCTGGAACTGCCCAAGCATGGATCACGTCGTTTGCAGTTGTAATCATGCGAATTTTTTTGCCAACTGGCACAACCATTTCGTTATCTACTTCCATCAAATAGGTATTTGATTTCGCTTCTAGGTTATTAATGGCTTCACGAGATGTAGATAGGGTGGATAAAAAGCTAATGCCCTCACCCTCACCTTTAATATAGTCGTAACCCCATTTCCACTGGTAGCCAGTAGTCTTAATGGTGATGTCTGAATTCGTAGTGTCTTTCATTGCCACAACGGTTTTAGTTGCCGGCAAAGCCATACCGATCACGATCAACAACGGAATTACCGTCCAGATGATTTCAACAGTAGTGCTCTCGTGAAATGATGCTGATTTAGCACCCAAGGATTTGCGATGCTTGAGGATGGAATAGAACATCACCCCAAAAACGCCAATAAAAATCAGAGCGCAAATGATCAACATCATCCAATGCAGCCAATGGATTTCTTGCATGATTTTGGTCGCTGCAGGGGTAAAGTTCAGCTGATTTACGGCCGGACCACCTGGCATATCTTCTGCAGCCCGTGCAATTGCAGTGCCAAAGGCTGCTACTAAGTAGAGCGACGCCCTAGTGACTTTTCCAAATAAATTCATCTTATTCTCTGTTTATTGTCATGAGCTTCTGTAGCAATACAGACTCAGAAAGCCCAAAAAAACGGTATCAAGCAATTCAACTAGCGCTAATTATAGGGTTAATTAAGTTCAACAACAAACGGGATTAACCAGGCTTGACTCAATCTTGACAATGGTTTAAAAGATAGTAAGCGCTCACACTTAAGCAGAATCACTACTAGTCTTGCGTCCGATTTGATTTGGATCAACATATGCAACATGATCTTGTGGTTTAGCAAGGTGCTTACCTAAAGCCCAAGCATGTCCATACACCACCTCTAAGGTGAGTTTGCTGGGCAATTGAGGCAATTGAGCTTGATTTTTTTCATTGAGGGCCAGTAGATTTAACGCTTTGGCATCTGACAGCAACAGTGCATCTGAATCGTAATTCAGTTTTAAAAACTCCATATCCATTACGGGATCAGAAAAACGTTCGCCCAATAGAGCATCCCCCATATCGTGCATATCCCACGGGCTAGGCAAGTTCTCAATCTGCAATTGCTGGGCTAAAGATTCAGACTTGAGTTCTTTAGCGGTATCAGGCCCCAGATAACTCAATGTTAGTAAGCCACCCTCTTTAAGTACTCGCCAGCATTCCTTTAAGAATTGCTTGGGATCGGCCAGATTCTGAATCAAAAGAACACTCACCACCAAATCTACAGAATTACTAGGTAGATTGATTCGCCCCGTCTTCATATAGTCATTTAGAGAAACTACGGCGGTAGATTTCATCTTGGAATTCCAAAAACGAGTCAGTCTCAATTTATACAACTCAAAACTGGATAACTCACTTTCTGGCGCACAATGAAAACGAATTCCAGGAAAACGTTTTGTCAGAAAAGGGGCGTGCGCTCCAGGGAAATCTGGAATCAACAAGACATCTTTTGCCTCCAACTTCACGATGTCTAATTTTTGCAGCATGCGGCCTGCAATTTCATCCTGAAGCCATCTGATTGATTGGGTCATTGGCTCAGTATACTCAGCAGCCCATGCGGCCAATAGAGAATATTTTTCAATCGATTTGTTCTCACCTATTACCAAGCTCATGCATTGTTTGCGGGACATTTCAGCAACTCACTCTGTGTGCAGAGTGCTACGCCTTATTAGCATCTGAACAGCTATTGAATTACGAATGCTGTCAGCAATGTGGCCTTACTCTTCAAGTAGACGAACTAAAAGAAAAAACTTGTCGAGAGTGTTGCGCCAATCCACCCTACTTTGATGCAACTTACTGCCTAGATCGCTATGATGGCAAACTGCAATTTGCTTTGCATCAATTGAAATATCAGCGTCGACTTGCATATGCACATGGCTTGGCGTCTACATGGAATGCTCTGCTTGCAAAGAGCTTAGCAATAACCCAAGCAGGCTATCTTCTACCGGTACCGCTAAGCCAAGAAAAACTCTGTGCCCGAGGCTTTAATCAAAGTTGGGAGTTGGCGAGGCGGATTCTTTGCGATAAACGCATTCATAAAAACCCACACATCTTGAAGCGCCATCACAGCGACCAGCATCAGGCTCAAGGAAATCGCACCAATCGTCAAATTGCCATTCAAGACATGTTTTATATCAACCCAAGGTACCAGGGACAGCTAGAGTCTGCCTCAGTCATTGTGTTTGATGACGTCATGACTAGCGGAGCAACCTTGAATGAAATCGCCCGCGTATTGAAGGACAATGGGGCAACTCGTGTTATTAATTGGGTACTACTAAGAACACTTCGTCCATCACAAAGATCTGCCAATGTTTAACATTGTTTTATTCGAACCAGAAATTCCACCCAATACCGGTAATATCATTCGCCTGTGTGCAAACACGGGTGCAAAATTACACCTCATCGAGCCGCTTGGTTTTCCCATGGAGGATGCCAAACTTCGCAGAGCCGGATTGGACTATCACGAGTTCGCAAAAGTAAAAGTTCATAAAAACTGGGCGCAATTTCTGGTTGATGAAAAACCTCAGCCCGAGAGAATGTTTGCTCTGACTACCAAAGGATCTGGGAAGTTTCATGATGGCAACTATTTGCCAAATGACTATTTTGTTTTTGGTTCAGAAACTAAAGGCATTACCGAAGAAGTAAGAAGTTCAATTCCAATCTCCAACCAAATGCGCTTAGCAATGCAAGACAGTAGTCGCAGCTTGAATCTCTCAAATACGGTAGCGATTGTGGTTTATGAAGCATGGCGCCAAAACGGATTGCTTGGCGGAAGTTAAAACCTAGACCTCTACCTTGGGGTCGCGCCCCATGAGTTTTTTCACTGCATCATGCGGTGAGAGTTTTCCAGATAGGACCTCGCCCATCATGGCAGTGATTGGCATCTCTACACCCAAGCGAGTCGCCAGATTTCCAACTGCAGAGGCACACAGTACGCCTTCAGCAACATGTCCTAAGTTACCCAAAATTTCAGGTAAAGGTTTTCCTGCAGCAAGCGCTAAACCAACACGACGATTACGTGAGAGATCGCCAGTTGCAGTCAAAATCAAATCGCCTACGCCAGTTAATCCCATGCAGGTCTCTGGTCGTCCGCCAGCTGCCTTCACTAGACGCATCATTTCTGCAAGGCCACGAGTTAACACCGCAGCACGCGCGTTTAAGCCAAGATCTAAGCCATCGCCAATACCGGCCGCAATTGCAAGAACGTTTTTAGTTGCGCCACCCAACTCAACACCAACTAAATCATCGCTCGCATAGATACGCATATTACCGTGATGAAATGCGCCTTGAACAATATCGCATAAGGCATTCGATTTGCTAGCGATAGTTAATGCACAAGGCATACCATTACCAACTTCTTGTGCAAAACTAGGTCCCGATAATGCGCCATAAGAATGACGCATGCCATTGCTATGCAGATGATCTTCACGCTCCACTACTTGATGTGGCAATAGAGTAGTGCTGGGCTCTAAGCCCTTACATAGCCAAACAATATTCAGTGGGTGCTTTGCGAGGCGCAATACATTTGCCACTGTTTCCGATAAGCCCGACATCGGAGTAGCAATCACTAAAAGATCTTTTTCAGAGAGGCGCTCAATGGCGCGCTCAAAACTGGCTTCTAATTGCAGGCCCTTAGGCAGGATGACGCCTGGGAGATAGTCAGCATTTTCGCCAGACTTCTGAATATCCTCTAGCTGCTCAGCGCTGCGCGACCACAAACAAACGTCGCCAGACTGAAGGTGGCGCGCAGCTTGCGCGGCCATAGCTGTGCCCCATGAACCAGCTCCAAGCAGCGTCACTTTCATGATCTGTGGGCTTTGACTAATTCAGCTTAGTGAGGAAGGATGATTTTGCTTTCATCGGTAGAGCCGCTTTTCGTTGCGGTAGCTTGCGCAGCTTGCATCAGGCGATGCTCGTACATTCCGTGGAAGTTAATTTCATTCAAATGAATTGGCTGGAAACCAGCACGGCTGATAGTGTCAGCAATATTTGAGCGCAAGTAAGGATACAAAATCGTTGGACAAGCAATGCCCAACATGGGATCAATTTGCTCTGGTGGAATATTGCTAAATTCAAAAATACCTGCTTGCTTAGCCTCAACTAAAAACAGTGCCTTGCTATCTACTTTGGCAGTGACTGTCGCAATTAAAGCAACCTCAAAAATTTCGTCACCCAAACGAGTGACAGCAACATCCACCTCAACCTCAACTTGAGGCTCAGCTGCGACCAATAAAATTTGCGGTGCGTGTGGTTGCTCTAAAGACAAGTCTTTGAGGTAAATACGTTGAATGCGGAAACCTGGCTCTTTTGAGTTATCTGCTGCATCTGGAGCGGAAGTAGTTTGTTCAGTCATGGGAAACTTTCTGGGTAAATTTTTAAGCTAATAGTGAATCAAGTTGGCCGGAACGGTCTAGAGCAACTAAATCGTCATAACCGCCAACATGAGTCTCACCAATATAAATTTGTGGCACAGTGCGACGACCTGTTCGCGTCATCATTATTTCGCGCTGCGCAGGATCACGATCAATCAAGATCTTCTCTAAATTTGTAACGCCCTTCTTTTGCAAAAGCTTCTCTGCCATAACGCAATAAGGACAAACTTGGGTGCTGTACATCAAGACTGGTGGCATATCTAGACCCGCTAAGTTATTTGATTAATGGCAGAGCTGCAGCCTGCCATCCTTGAACGCCGCCATCCAAAACTGCAACTTCTAAAAATCCCAGCTTCTTTAACTCTGGAACCGATTTACGGGCACTTATACCGGATTGACAGACCAAAATGACCGGATTCTTACGGTCCAGTTTGAGCTTGTCGAGTCCAGTAGAGATTCGGTCGGCCAAGATGTGCTTTGATCCAGGCAAATGGCCCGCCTTAAAGTCTGATTCTGGACGCAAGTCCAAAACAGCCGCCTTTCGGCGATTAATCCAAATGGTTGCCTCCGAAGGCGATAAGCCTTTTCCGCTGATAAGCGTAGATAATGTAGGGAGGAAGAGCGCTGCGCCCGAAACAAACAAGAGGGCAATAAGCGCTAAATTATCAATTTGCGTGAGAAAGTTCATCACCGGATTATAGAATGGCTCTATGAAACAACTTGTCCTTATTCGTCACGGCGAATCCGCCTGGAACCTTGAAAACCGCTTTACTGGCTGGGCGGACGTTGACTTAACCCCAAAAGGCACAGAACAGGCCCTAGCTGCAGGCGAAAACCTTCTAAAAGCGGGCTATGAGTTTGATTTAGCCTACACCTCTGTACTGAGAAGAGCGATTCGCACCCTATGGCATGTTCAGGACACCATGGACCTCATGTGGTTGCCCGTAGTCCATAGCTGGAGACTAAACGAGCGGCATTATGGCGCCCTCACTGGTTTAAACAAAGCTGAAACTGCTCAGCAGTATGGAGACGCCCAGGTTCATATTTGGCGCCGTTCCTACGATGTGCGTCCACCACTCTTAGAAAGGGGTGATGAACGTAATCCGCAGAATGATCGACGTTACGAGAAACTCAATACTTCCGATATTCCTTTGGGTGAGTGCCTTAAAGATAACGTCGAGCGTGTACTACCTCTTTGGAATGAATCTATTGCTCCCGCCCTCAAAGCAGGTAAGCGCGTATTAATTGTTGCGCACGGCAATAGCATCCGCTCTTTGATTAAATATCTCGACCAGGTTTCTGACGAAGATATTATGGAAATTAATGTCCCCAATGGCATCCCGCTTGTTTATGAGCTCGATGACAATCTCAAACCCATTCAGCATTTTTATTTGGATTAAGGTAAAACAGAAGCATGCGCGTATTTTTCAAGAACTTTGCCCTAGTCTCTGTTGGCCTCATCGCCGGGGTTGCAGCCACCATCCAACTCTCTGCTACCGCCCAGCAGGGCACAACGCTACCTTTAGATGAGCTGCGCACACTATCGAACGTGTTTGCCCAAATCAAGCGTGAGTATGTTGAGCCAATTGAAGACAAGCAGTTACTGACTGATGCCGTTAAGGGCATGGTGAGCAGTCTTGATCCACACTCTACCTATCTTGATAAAAAAGATTTTTCTGAGATGCAAGAGCAAACAAGCGGCAAGTTCGCTGGCCTTGGCATTGAAATTACTTCAGAGGATGGTGTTGTTAAAGTACTCAACCCCATTGAAGACAGTCCTGCTGCGCGCGCTGGCCTGCAAGCCGGGGACCTCATTACTCGCTTAGATGACAAGCCTGTTCGTGGCATGTCTCTGGATAAAGCGGTACGCACCATGCGGGGTACTCCGGGCACAAAAATTACTTTGACGGTCTTTCGCAAAAGTGAAGAGCGCAGCTTTCCGGTAACTATTACTCGCGCTGAAATTAAAGTGCAATCCGTCAAAGCCAAAATTTTGGACAACAATATCGCCTGGGTCAGGGTAACGAGCTTTCAAGAGCGTACCGTTCCTGACCTAGCAAAAAAATTAAACGACCTTGCCACTCAAGACCCTAAGATGAAGGGCATCATTCTTGATCTCAGAAATAATGGTGGTGGCTTGTTACAAGGTGCTGTTGGTGTTGCAGCCGCCTTCTTACCGGCAGATGCCGTGATCGTCTCCACTAAAGGTCAGACAGCTGATTCAAAGCAGATATTCAATGCGACGCCAGCTATGTATCGCCTGAGTGAGCCTGGCGATCCTTTAGCTAGCGTACCTGCGATGTATAAAAAATTACCAATGGTCGTTTTAGTCAACGCCTACTCTGCTTCCGCCTCTGAAATTGTGGCTGGCGCATTACAGGATTACAAACGCGCCACCATTATCGGTAAAACCACTTTCGGTAAAGGCTCTGTTCAGACCGTCCGCCCCCTCACAAATGAGTCTGCATTAAAAATTACTACAGCCTACTACTACACACCGAGTGGCAAATCGATTCAAGCTTACGGCATTAAGCCTGACATCGCGGTTGATCAAAATAAAGATGGCGATCCCGATGATGTGCTGATTACTCGCGAGATCGACAGCGAGAAACATTTACGTAATAAGCAATCTTCAGAAGAAAAACTCGTTGCTGATCGTGAAAAGCGTCGCCTAGAAGAGTTACAACGCATTGAAGAAAAAAATGCCAAGAAGACTCCTGAAGAGAAAGAAAAAGAAAAGTCTAAGAAGCCTATCGAACTCGGTAGTGCAGATGACTTCATGCTTTCTCAAGCCGTTGCATTTATTAATGGTGAGCCTGTAAAACGCTCAGCCTCCAAGCTAGAGTAAGTTCTAGCAATGGGGTATACACATGAATGATGAGCAGCTACTTCGCTACTCGCGGCATTTATTACTAGAAGAAATTGATGTTGCGGGCCAAGAAATATTGCTTGGTTCGCACATCCTCATCATTGGTGCTGGTGGCTTGGGAAGCGCGGCAGCGCCTTATCTTGCTGCAGCTGGTGTTGGAAAAATAACGCTTGTCGATCATGACAAAGTCGAGCTCACTAATTTGCAGCGACAAATCATGCATGCCCAGAACTCCATTGGCAAAAGCAAGGTGGAATCTGGTAAACAATTTTTGCAAAGTATTAATCCCACCCTAACAATTAATGCAATTGCAGAGAAGGCAACTGATAATTTATTGAAAGACGTCTTGCCAGCAGTTCATCTTGTTCTAGATTGCACGGATAACTTTGCAACTCGCCAGCTCATTAATGCGGCTTGCTTTCGCCAAAAGGTGCCCCTTGTATCAGGATCAGCACTCAAATTTGACGGTCAATTAAGTGTCTTTGATTTTCGTCATGAAGCATCCCCCTGTTATGCCTGTCTTTTTTCTCCAGAAGATCAGTTTGAGGAAGTCAGCTGTGCCAGCATGGGTATCTTTTCCCCTCTGGTTGGCATTATTGGAGCGATGCAAGCAGCTCAAGCGTTACAAGTATTGATTGGCTTTGGTCAGCCTTTAGTGGGGAGAATGTTACTTTGGAATGCGCTCAATACTCAAATTGATGAAATTCGCATTGCTAGAAATCCCGCATGCAAGGTTTGCGGCTCTCAGCATTAGGGACTTAAGAGAGCAAGCGCTCCAATGCTTTAGCCTGCTCCTCAGGCTCGTAGGCACGCAGAACTCTAGGGACGCGGGCTTTCAATAGACCTACATTTGCCTTTAAGATCTCGCGCTTAACTAATAACAGCTGGCTAAAGTGCATTGAGAAATCTGTCAGCCCGAGCGCGAGCAATAGCTTTGTTAACGCAGGATCTCCAGCCATCTCTCCACAAATGGCAACCGGCACATCTGCGCGCTTAGCTTGATCAATGATGCTTGACAGCAAATTCAAAATAGCGGGATGCAGGGGATCGTAAAGATGTGCAACTGCATGATCTGCGCGATCGATTGCTAAGGTGTACTGAATTAAATCATTCGTACCAATAGAAAGAAAATCGAATCGATTAATAAATAAGGGTAGCATCAATGCAGCAGCAGGAATTTCAATCATTGCACCAACTTGAATATTGGGATTAAATGCTTTACCGCGCTGATGTAATTGCTGCTTTGCTTTTTCAATTAATCTAAATGTTTCATCAATCTCTTTAACATGAGCCAACATGGGGATCATAATGCGCGCTTGACCATGGGCTGATGCGCGCAAGATAGCCCTGAGTTGCGTTAAAAAGATTTCAGGCTCAGTCAGGGACCAGCGAATCGCACGCAACCCAAGTGGTGATGTACCAGTTTGAGAAATATCACCGCCGCCACCCAATGCCTTGTCGGCACCAACGTCGATGGTTCTAATATTGACAGGCAAACCATGCATTAAATCGACTACGCGACGATATTCTTGATATTGCTGCTCTTCGTCTGGCAAAGCTTGCTTGCGATCCATAAATAGAAATTCAGAGCGGAATAAGCCGACACCCACAGCACCCAACTTCACTGCCTGAATGGCATCCTCAGGCAACTCAATATTGGCAAATAATTCAATCTGAACACGATCAGCAGTTTCTGTCTTGGCGTGCTTTAACTGCTTTAGCTTGCGGGCTTCTTTTAAGGCTTGAGCTTGTAGCTTTCGATACTCAGCAAGAAGCTGCTCATCAGGCGCAACAACGACAACCCCATGTTCCCCATCCAATACTAACCAATCGCCATGACGAATCATTTCACTGGCATGTCGCACACCAACTACCGCAGGGATCTCCATGCTGCGCGCAACAATAGCGGTATGAGAAGTCTTGCCACCCAGATCTGTCACAAACCCTGTAAAGGCATGCTCTTTGAAACGCAGCATGTCATGAGGGGCAATGTCGTGCGCAACAATAATTGACTCAATACCAATATCGCTTGCTGGTAAAAAATCAGCATCATGTAGAGGGTCTTTTTTCTGAGCATTCAACGCTTTGATTACGCGCTCTGCGACCTGTCTAATATCATTAGCACGCTCTTTTAAATACGCA
Organism: Polynucleobacter sp. AP-Jannik-300A-C4; assembly: GCF_018688335.1. Classification (NCBI taxonomy): domain Bacteria; kingdom Pseudomonadati; phylum Pseudomonadota; class Betaproteobacteria; order Burkholderiales; family Burkholderiaceae; genus Polynucleobacter; species Polynucleobacter sp. AP-Jannik-300A-C4. Next base: position 1,841,116 of record NZ_CP061316.1, read on the forward strand.
TCCTCAATATCAGAAAATTGTTCTAAAAGATCATTGAGTTCGGTTGTTAAAGCCCAAGCTGCATTTAATCTCTGAGTGCGAATCAATTTCATTGGCTTCTCAGCTAAAGCTGGATCTGCCAGAATCATGCCGTGTACATCCAAAAACGCAGCCATTTCTTGAGGCGCATCTTTAGGCAATCCTTGACGCAATTGCGTTAACTCAAGGCGCACTTGCTCAAAAGCATCCAATAACTTTTGAACCTCAGCCTCTTCTTTGCCAACTTCAACTAAATAATGACTAACCTCTAATGCTGCACGCGATATCAGTACGGCTTTGCCAATAGCAATGCCTTTAGATACTGCTATTCCGTGTAAAGCAAAAGTCACCCTTATTCGCCCTCGCCAAATCGATCATTGATCAATGCCGTTAAAGCTTGCATCGCCTCATCCTCTTTTTCGCCAACAGTCTCTAGAGTGACGGTGCTGCCAATCCCAGCGGCCAGCATCATGACACCCATAATGCTCTTAGCATTAATCTGGCGTCCATTGCGGGATAAGAAGATTTCGCAGGGGAACTCGGCAGCAAGCTGGGATAACTTCGCAGATGCCCGAGCATGTAAGCCCAATTTGTTAATGATTTCGATTTCAGCAATAGGCATAGTGAGTCCTATTTCTCCGTAGTAACTTGCGGTGTTTTAGAGCCCAAACGCAAAATTCCATTTTGACCACCTAGAAGTGCTTTATGGGCAAGCTCTTCGAGCCCTTCACCACGATGAGAAATACAGCGCATCAGCATGGGTAGATTTAATCCGGCCAAGACAATCACGGGCGCAGTTAAACCCGATAATGGTCCCAAAGCTTCAAGCTTTGATGCCACATTTGCTGGGGTCGCGCCCATTACATCAGTCAGTATTAAAACGCCTTGGCCCGTATTGACGCCATATGCCGCTTTCAAGAGTCGGTCGAAGCTGGCTTTTGTATCTTCATGAGGCGGGATGTCGACAGCTCTTACTCTCTCTGGCGCTACACCAAATGCATGCTCAGCAAAACCCAGCATCGCACTTGCGACTGGAGTGTGAGCAACTATTACGATTCCAACCATTTTTATGCCAATGCCTTTTCAAGCGCTGTTAACCAAAATTTCGGAACATCAAATCTGCTTTGCTCAGTAATCTCTACAAAACAGGTTGGGCTAGTCACATTGATTTCTGTGACGTAAGCGCCAATTAAATCTAATCCTACCAAGAACAAGCCCCGGGCGTTCAAAATTGGGGCGAGACGTTCTGCAACCTTCCTCTCTGCATCTGTTAGCGGCATAGCAACCCCTTTGCCACCAGCAGCTAAATTACCTCGAATTTCACTTCCCTGAGGTATGCGAGCCAGCGCAAACGGCACTACCTCGCCACCGATGAGCAACACGCGTTTATCGCCTTGAGCTATCTCAGGCAAGAATCTTTGCACCATTAGAGTACGTGCACCATTCTCACCCAGTGTCTCCACAATACTGGCAAGATTTAAACCATCTGGCCCTACACGAAATACACCCATGCCACCCATGCCATCCAGGGGCTTAATGACAATATCTTGATGCTCTTGGTGAAACACTTCAATCGCACTCAGTTCACGCGTGATTAAAGTTGGGGGAATGAGTTCCGGAAACTCCGTGATAGATATCTTTTCAGAATGATCACGAATAGCCGTTGGATTATTAAATACTTTTGCACCCTGTCGAACCGCAGCAGATAACAACCAAGTGGTATTGAGATACTCGATATCAAATGGCGGATCAGTACGCATCATGACTGCGTTAAAGGTATTTAATGGGCGATCCTCTACGGGGCCTAACTCAAACCATGCTGTGCCACTTGGCTTAATGGCGAGCGACTGACAATCAGCCACTACAAAATCGTTCCTCCACAGGATGTTACGACTTTGGCAAAACCAAAGTTGATGACCAGCTTCTTGCGCAACGCGCATCATTGCCAAAGTGGAATCCTTGCTAACCTTAAATGATTCCAGTGGATCGGCAATGAAAAGAAGGTTCATCTTATGTCCGAGCATTCAGATACAGTTAGGCAGCTTCAGCATTAGGATCGGAACGCTCCAACTCTAAAGAAGCGGCTAACAAAGCCAGACGTGCAACAACTCCATACAGATAAAAACGATTGGGCGGCGCACTACCAGGCTTGGCACCCAAATCTGGCATGGAGTTTTGCTCGAATGCTAACGGTACAAAATGCATGCCTGGTGCGTTTAGATTCTCATCAGGGCCACGGTCGGTATGCACACGATAGAAGCCACCAATCACATAGCGGTCAATCATATATACCACTGGCTCTGCAACTGCTTCATTCACTTTCTCGAAGGTATATACACCCTCCTGAATTAAGACATCACTAACTTCAAGACCTTCTTTAACAACACTCATCTTGTTGCGGTCTTTGCGATTCAGATCTTTGAGTTGTGCAGGATCGTTTACCACCATGACACCCATGCCATATGTGCCAGCATCTGCTTTGACAACGACGTAAGGTTTTTCTTTAATGCCGTACTCTCGATATTTCTTAGCAGTTTTCTTGAGGACTTTCTCAACAGCAGCTTGCAACTCTTCCTCACCTTTACGCTCATGAAAGTTCACGTTAGAGCAACTAGCAAAGTAAGGGTTAATCATCCATGGATCAATATCCACTATCTTCGCAAATTTCTTAGCAACCTCATCGTAGGCTGCAAAGTGATTTGACTTGCGACGGACATGCCAACCTGCATGCAAGCCTGGCAAGAGATATTGCTCATGGAGGTTTTCTAGGATCGGAGGAATGCCTGCTGATAAATCGTTGTTTAGCAAAATAGAGCACGGATCAAAATCTTTTAAGCCTAAACGCTGCTTCTTCAAACCTAAGCGAGATAAAGGCTCCATCAAGAGGCGATTACCATCAGGCAAATCAATCCAAGTTGGTTTTTTAATTTCATCAGACAAAGTGCCCAAGCGAACATTAAGGCCTGCTTGACGCAAGATCGAAGATAGGCGTGCAATATTCTGCAAATAGAATGTATTGCGAGTATGTCGCTCAGGTATCAACAGTAAATTTTTTGCTTCCGGGCAAATCTTCTCAATTGCTGCCATAGCTGCCTGAACCGCTAAAGGCAACATCTGAGGTGAGAGGTTATTAAAACCCCCTGGAAAAAGGTTTGTATCCACTGGTGCAAGCTTAAAACCAGCATTACGCAAATCGACTGAGCAGTAGAAAGGCGGGGTGTGCTCCTGCCACTCAAGCCTAAACCAGCGCTCAATAGTTGGAGTTGCTTCTAATACCTTCGACTCGAGATCAAGAAGAGGGCCGCTAAGGGCAGTGATGAGATGTGGAACCATTTCACCATTGTAAGATTTTTAAAAGAAAGACGCGGAATCCGAGGATCCCGCGCTTAAAAACTGGGCAGCCACCCAAGGCCGCCCAGTGAGGGGTAAAAACGCTAATTAAGACTCGTAAGCGGACTCACCGTGGGAACTGATATCCAAACCTTCGCGCTCTTCATCTTCCTTAACGCGCAAGCCAATCACGATATCCACCAATTTGAAGGCGATATAAGAAACTACGCCAGACCAAATTAGGGTAACAATGACACCTTGGCTCTGAATCCACAATTGGCTAGCAATAGAGTAATCAGGGGCTGCAGCATTAGCTACGTAATCCCAAATACCTGTTCCACCTAAGGCTGGATCTGCGAACACACCAGTTAACAAAGCGCCTAAGATACCGCCAACGCCATGCACACCGAATACGTCCAAGCTGTCGTCTGAACCCAACATCTTCTTGAGACCAGAAACACCCCATAAGCAAACCACGCCGGCAAGAGCACCGATCACGATTGCACCCATTGGGCCAACAAAACCAGCAGCCGGAGTAATTGCAACTAAACCACCTACGCAACCAGATGCAGCACCTAACATGGAAGGCTTGCCTTTAGTAATCCACTCAGCAAATGACCAGCCCAACACTGCAGCAGCTGTTGCCAACAATGTGTTTACGAATGCCAATACTGCACTGCCGTTTGCTTCGAGAGCAGAGCCAGCATTGAAGCCAAACCAACCGAACCACAAGAGTGAGGCGCCAATCATGACGAACACTAAGTTGTGCGGCTTCATTGCTTCTTTACCGTAACCCAAACGTTTGCCGACTACAAATGAACCTACCAAACCTGCAATCGCAGCATTGATGTGAACAACGGTACCGCCAGCAAAGTCGAGAACACCCTTTTGCCATAACCAACCAGCGCGAGCTGTAATAGCTTCAAGTGATGCAGCATCTTTGATGTCATCAGGACCAGGCCAGAACCAAACCATGTGAGCGATTGGTAAGTAGCTGAAAGTGAACCACAAAATCACAAACAAAATAATTGCAGAAAATTTTGCACGCTCAGCAAACGCACCAACGATCAAGCAGCAAGTAATGGTTGCAAATGCAGCTTGGAAGGCCATAAACACAAACTCAGGAATCACAACACCCTTACTAAAGGTAGCTGCAACCGAGTCTGGAGTAATGCCCTGCAAGAACAAGCGATCTAGTCCACCAATGAACGCACCGCCTTCACTAAATGCAAAGCTATATCCATAAAGTGCCCATAAAACAGTTACTAATGAAAAGACAAACATGCACTGTACGAGTACAGAAAGAATGTTCTTGCTGCGTGTTAAGCCGCCGTAGAACAGAGCCAAACCAGGCAATGTCATCAAGATTACCAATGCAGTACACACCAATAACCAAGCTGTATCACCTTTATTTGGGACTAATGCAGGAGCAGCAGCAACTGCAGCTGCGGCCGCGGCGGCAACTGGCTTAGCTTCATCAGCAAAAGCTGGCGAAGCTACCATCACGCTAGTTGTACCAATAGCCAAGGCCATTGCGCTTCCAGCTAGGAGTCGTTTCATCCAAGTTAACATTTTGAACCTCTCTTTAAAGTGCTGACGCACCGGTTTCACCGGTACGAATACGAATGACGTGTTCAACTGGTGAGACAAAAATCTTGCCATCGCCAATCTTTCCAGTACGAGCAGATTTTTCAATTGCTTCAATCGCTCGCTCCAAGATGCCATCTTCAACAGCAGCTTCAATTTTTACTTTTGGCAAAAAGTCGACTACATACTCTGCACCGCGATACAACTCGGTGTGACCTTTTTGACGACCAAAGCCTTTAACTTCAGTGACGGTAATACCCGAAACTCCCACTTCCGAGAGAGCTTCGCGCACTTCGTCAAGCTTGAAGGGCTTGATGATTGCGGTAATTAATTTCATAAGTTTCTCCGTTCAGAGGAAGGAATTAAAATACTTTGGTGAGGGAAACTACAGCGCCTGGACGACCCGCAGAGCTCTGCATACCAGCACCAGGAGCTGTCCAAGTATTCCACCAGTTCGGGTTTGCATTTGTACTTACATAAGCAGCAGATAATGAAAGTCCAGCCCCAAAGTCTTTAGTAGCGCCCAACTTAAAGTCGGTGTAACTAATATTGCTTGGAGTTTGCGAAAACAGACCAGACGAAGTTGCAGGTTGTCCTGCAATGTACTGATATCCAACGTGGCCATTTAAGCTAATGCCCCAGATCCCCGTATCGTAATTTGCAGTAAGGTCAGGGTAGAAAGATCCAGCACTATTTGGAATACCGAAAATATTAGTCAGAGAATAATTCAACTTAACAAAACCAGTTACTGGCCCAAAAGTAAAGTTTTGTGCAGCATACAGTTCAGTAGTATTTGGATTAAGCATTGCACCGTTGTAATTGCCGCCAGTTTGGTTATAGTAGTACTGAAGAACACCAAAATCCGAAGCAAAGCCTTCGGCAATTAAATCCTTCTTGAAACCGCCATAGAAGTCCATTTCAATTGGTGCTTTGATGCCATTGTTTGTAGTGTTTGACACCCAATTAATTGAGCTGTTCCAGTTACCAATGTATAGACCGCTCTCATGGGCATAATCAAAACCACCCTGAATGGCTGGTTGATAATTGGACTGAGAGATGCCGCGGTAACGATAGTCATTAGTCACAGTAACGTTAGCTGTAATTGGGCTGACTTCTGGAGCATCAGCAGCAATTGCTGACTGAGTAGCTAGACCGCTTAATAAGCCAGATGCTGCTAGAGCGATGGCTGTCTTTTGAATAATTTTCATGTGTTACTCCTTGCTGTGTGTAATGAAAAAAGGGATAAATGCTTTATTGCATGGAGTGATCATGAATCTCGGAGCCTCTTTCAATTTGGTGCAATTCCCCTAAATAAGGCTTATGCACCCCATTAGTGCTTACATTTGCACCAATTCGGTTCATTTTGGTACAACTGCAGCATTTTTGACTGGTTTCAGCTGTTTTTGACTCAACAACATAAAATGTTGACTGTGTCTTTTATGCAACTTTCAATAGAACGGCGGGCAGCATTATGCAAAAAACAGGCGAAATCCTAGAACAAATCCAGCGCATTGCTAGCGATATGCAAAACAAGGTTGGGGATGCTATTCGTAACTCACCTGCACAAGAGATTGAAAAGAATGTGCGCGCTATGATGAATCAAGGTTTCCAGAAAATGGACCTAGTGACTCGTGAAGAGTTTGATTTGCAATCGAAGGTATTAGCAAAGACCAGAGAAAAGCTAGAAGCACTAGAAGCTAAAGTGGCCGCCTTAGAAAAGTCTTAATCTGAATTTTCGTTTCGTCTGGAAACTATTCTGGACGGAACTCGTCAAAGAAGTTGACGTATGCCTCTTCAGAGAAAAACTGTTTTGCATCTACCCTTGCTGGTGCTGTATGCAAAACGGAGATTTGATAAATCCATACTCCGTTATCCGGCGCAACTCTGGTAATCCAACGTACACGCATTGACTGCTCTACTGCACCAGTAGATTTAAATTCTAAGAAGTAATCCTTAGTCGCAATACGCTGTTTATTGGCTGTCTGATATAGAGCATCAACACTAAGTGCACTCTCTAAACTGACATTCGCACGATTCAATAAGTTGCCCTGTAGTTGCTCTAATAATTTAGGTGCCAGTGTGGCTTGATCCTTACTCAAATGAATCGTACTCACTGAATAAATATCATCCTCAATTTTTACCGCTTCTAGAGTTTGTGGAATTTCTTGATTTTGATATGGGAGTTTTCGTTGAATCTTTTCAGGCTTGCCTGGAAATAAAGCACTATAGCGATCTTGCGGAGACTGCACTGTCCTCCAATCTAGCTTCGGACTACAAGCAGAAAGTAGCAATGCAAGCGCTAGAACTACACCAAACTTATGGAGCATATGTTTAGACAACACCTGCACTATGTGCTTGTTGATCAGCATGGTAGCTAGAGCGCACCATCGCACCCACAGCGGCATGAGAGAAGCCCATGGCATAAGCCTCTTCCTCAAAATGCTTAAACACATCTGGATGAACATATCGCTGCACTGGGAGGTGGTGACCTGAAGGCGCCAGATACTGTCCAATAGTCAGCATGTCGATATTGTGCTCACGCATATCACGCATGACTTCTAAGATCTCTTCGTCAGTCTCACCTAATCCAACCATCAATCCACTCTTGGTTGGAATGTGGGGGAAGCGCTCCTTAAAGTCTTTCAACAGTTTCAGTGAGTGTGCATAGTCAGCACCAGGACGCGCCTGCTTGTACAAACGCGGTACGGTTTCTAAATTGTGATTCATAACATCGGGCAGACCTTGAGGTGCATGCTCAGAAAAAATATCTAAAGCCTTGTCTAGGCGACCGCGGAAGTCTGGAACCAACACCTCAATACGGGTGCCTGGAGATAGATCACGTGATTGAGAAATGCAGTCCACGTAATGCATGGCGCCACCATCGCGCAAATCATCACGATCGACACTCGTAATCACCACATAATTGAGTTTTAAAGCGGCGATGGTGCGCGCTAAGTTGCCAGGCTCTTTGGTATCCAGCGGATCCGGTCTGCCGTGACCCACATCACAAAACGGACAACGACGCGTACATTTGTCACCCATGATCATGAAGGTAGCAGTGCCTTTGCCAAAGCACTCACCAATATTGGGGCAGCTTGCTTCTTCGCAAACCGTTACTAACTCGTTCTCACGAAGAATTTTTTTGATCTCAGAAAAACGTGAATTATTAGAAGCAGCCTTTACACGAATCCAATCAGGCTTTTTGAGCACCTGCTCTAGGGGCACGATCTTGATTGGAATACGCGCAGTTTTCTCGCTCGACTTTTGCTTTCGGGAAGCATCGTAATTCAGGTCTTGGCGACTATTGCCAGTGGCGGCAGTGTCGAGATCCGGCTTATTGGTGGTCATGATGAAGTCAGTTGCTTTTGCAAATGCCCTAAAAGGGTTTGGCTAATGATGTCTATATTGTCCTTGATCCCAAGGGTTTGCATATCAACCGTCCTTAAGCCCTCATACCCACATGGGTGAATACGGGAAAAAGCCTCTAAATCAGTCGATACATTCAGGGCAAGCCCATGATAGGAGCATCCTTTTGAGACCTTCAGACCCAAAGCAGCAATCTTTGCACCCCGATACTCGGATGAAACTAGACTCTGCTGGGAGATATAAATACCTGGGGCACCAGCATGTCTTTCTGCCTGAATACCAAAATCAGCCAGAGTGTCAATTAAAGCTTGCTCAATTCGGGAGACAAGCTCTTTTACAAAAATCCCTAAGCGCCGGAGGTCGAGCATTAGATACGCCACGATTTGACCAGGGCCATGATAAGTAATCTCACCGCCGCGATCCACCTGCACTAAGGGAATTTGATTGCTAGGGGAATGTAAATTACTCGCATCTCCCGCCAAACCCAAAGTGAATACTGGAGGATGCTCCAAAATCCAAATTTCGTCTGGAGTTTCAGCATCTCGCTGCTGCGTAAAATCGCGCATCGCTTGATAGGTAGTCTCATAATCAGCTACCCCTAAATTTTTTACTAAAAAACTCATGCAAATAATTTAGAGGACAACACTAACCAAAGGATGCGTGGATAAAGTGCGATACAGCTCATCTAATTGCTCGCGGCTGGTTGCAGTGATCGGCAAAGTAATGCCCAAATAATTTCCATCTTTAGAAGGTCGTTGCTCAACCTTGCTCTCATCAAGGGTGGGGTCAAATTGACGGGCAATATGCAAAATTGCTGGCAAGTATTCTGGATTGGTTTTACCCATCACCTTAATAGGAAACTCAGATGGATATTCAATAAGAGATTTTCTATCTTCAGTCATGTATTGATCTTTCTAATTTGCTTGGTAGTTTATTGATTGCGATGATCAGGCATACCTAACCAAGCACCGGTGATGATGTTACGTATGCAATGTAGACGTCGGTGGAAAAAATGATCTGCGCCTGGCACTACCTGAACAGTTAATTCTTGAGGACGCGCCCAATCTAAGACATCGATCAAGGGAATAGTTTCATCCACCTCGCCATGAATCAAAATCGTATCGGCAGGTACAGGTGCCAAGACCCACTTACCTGCAGCACTTCCGACCATGACGAGTCGTTCAGCTGGGCGTCCAAGTTCTGACAAACGTTGCACTAAATGAGTCCCAACAAAACTTCCAAATGAGAAACCAGAAACGACTAAAGGCAAAGTATTTGCAGTCTGGGTCCACGCTTGTTGTGAGCTAGCTTCAAATTGATTCCAGCTTGAGGGAGTTCGCATCCAATCAGTGACATGCAGTAGATCTTCCATCTCGCCAATACCGTCATCATGCACACCAGCAGTAGCCCCTACGCCTCGAAAATTCGGACGAACACTGACGTAACCCAACTGATTAAAAGCACGCGCCATGGTTTGTGCGACTTTGTTATCCATCGTTCCACCCATTAACGGATGAGGATGGGCAACTAGGGCTAAACCCCTCACTAAAAAATCAGTATTCGTTTTTAACTCATCCGGTAGGTCAATCGACATTTCGATTTGACCCACAACACCATCAATATGAATGATTTTTGTACGGCTATTCATGGAAACGCTTTCTGAAATCTTTTTAAGCTAACTGCAAACGCTCTACTGGGCGCCCCTGCACTAAGTGTGACTGAATAATTTCTTCAATATCTTCAGTGTCGACAAATGTGTACCAAATACCCTCTGGATAAATTACTGCTACCGGTCCATCAGCGCAGCGATCTAAACATCCTGCCTTGTTTATGCGAATTTTTCCTGGGCCTGATAAACCCAACTCTTTCACACGACTTTTTGCATACTCAAATAATGCAAATGCATTATGACGATCGCAACAATCTTCGCCATTCTTACGCTGGTTTAGGCAGAAAAAAACATGGTGCTTAAAGCTCATACATTATCTCAATCAAGTTTTTGAATTAAAGGTAGTTCGATTTCGGAGTGCCCAAATTAACGCCAATGGCAACCATACTACTGAAACCCATTGCATTAGTTCATTAAAGTGTAATAGCCGGCCCTGGTACCACTGCCGTAATGTCAAAATGAAGTAAGGATTGTCTGGTAGGAGATTAATTGCCAGGGTTGCACTCAACAAACAAGTGATCGCAAGCCAAACTTTATTGCTGACAGATAACCGCAGGGCCCATTTCAGCAGCAGGCTTCCCAGCACCATCCCCCAGATAGCGCCAGCCGTGAGCCACAACAAGCTAAATACTGCTCCGAATTGCAATGCCGTAAAGGCAATTTTTACTATAACGGTGAAGCAAAGCAAGCCATTCAAGATTTTCCACTGGGGAGCTTTTGTACGCATCCCTAGCGATAGTAAAAGCCCGGCACCCAACCAGCAGACCGCTGTAATGATGGATTCCTGTACAACATGGTTTATCACCATAGTTCCCCAGTCAACCGAGGCAAAAATCGCATGTCCCCATACTCCAGTTCCAAGCCAAGAACTCTGCGGGTAGATCTGAGTCCAAGGAAAAAGGAGAAACAGGGCGCAAGCGGCCCAGTTCAATCCAAACCATTGGTCAAAACGACGGCGCACCACACTACCAGAGAGCCACTGAGGACCTAAGGGGATAGCCAGCAGGCCGCCTAACAAAGCGCCCAATACATTGGCCCACCAATCCATTTGGCTCGGTATCCGGGTGGGTAGCCAGGTTTGCAAGGACTCCACGCTCAATGCTAAAACTGCACTCAAGCCCAAAGCAATTCCTAAGGCAACAAAATTACGCCAACGCGGATAACAGGCAAAGACCAACATAAATCCCAGGGGAATATAGGCCAAGATATTGACCGAGACATCAAATAGCGTGATGAAGCGAGGCAAAGGGGCATCTAACCACGCTAATGCAGCAATACCATTGTCAAAGTGGAAATCAAAGGGATTGAGGCTGACATAAAGGATTAAAAGCGCGTAGCTCAAACTAATGGCCCTAGCTAAGGGCATCGCCTGGAGGGGCCAAACAAACTTGCGAGGACGCTGATCTTCGTGATGCATTCCCTTATTCTAGGTCAGCTAGGCTAGATCTTTCTACAATAGGAAAATGAATCCGAATTGCATCCTAGAACGTGTTGCTAGCACTAAATCGACCAATGATGATTTATTGGCCCGCTGGCGCGCAGGGGAATTAATCGATCCTGTTGCTCGCATTGCCCACGAGCAGACTTCTGGCAAAGGCAGGGCTGGAAGGGCTTGGCTTTCCAGCCCACAAGACACCCTATGCTTCTCCTTGGCCTACCCATTCAATAAGCGCCCTAATGAGCTTAGCGGACTCAGTTTAGTAATAGGGCTGGCAGTCGTCTCCGGCATTGCTGAGGCTCTAGGCACCAATGAACACGCACTCTATCAGCAAGGTTTAAGGCTAAAGTGGCCAAACGATTTACTGCTAAATCATTCCAAACTTGGTGGCATTCTGATTGAAGGTGGGCAAAGCAACCCAAGCTCACCTACGTGGATGGTGATCGGGCTGGGCCTAAATCTACGCAATGCATTAGTGCTTGCAAAGAATCTGGATACCCAATCCTCACTTGGTGTTGCTGCTTTGGATCAACTCGTTCCCCACCAAACACCTCTTCCTGATACTGAGTTTATTTGGCTAAAACTCATTGATTCATTTGATAAGCATTTAGCTCAATTTAAGCAACATGGATTTGGCTATTTTAAAAATTCATGGGCGCAGTGGGATGCATATAACAATCAATCTGTTTGCATATCAGGCGCAGGCAAAGAGCCTATCATCGGAATTTCTGCTGGTGTTGATGACGCTGGTGCATTAATCCTAAAGCAGCAGGACAAATCTATTGTCATTCATGCAGGCGATGTTTCTTTGCGAGTGCAATCATGAGTCTCTATTTGGTATTTGATCTTGGTAATACTCGGTTGAAGTGGGCTGCTGTCGAATCAACACAAAACATTTCAGACCGCAACAAAAAACTGTGGGCATATTCTGGATCGATTAGCAACAAGTCATTCAAATCACCCGAGCTACGAGCTGAGCTATCCGACTATATTTCTAAAACATTACCAAAGCCAGATGCAATTGCATTTTGCTGTGTGGCGGGCAATACTGCCATTGAAAATCTACGCAGCCTATTTCCGCAATGGCAAGAGCTTGAGTGGAAGCAGTTTTCAGGTAGTAGTACTTATGAGGGTGTACGCACACTCTATCAAGACCCAAGCAAGCTGGGCGCAGACCGATGGGCTGCACTGATTGGGGCAAGAGCACTCTCCAATACCAATACGCTGGTGATTAACGCTGGAACTGCCACGACCATTGACCTACTGGGCGGTAACGGCGTTCACTACGGTGGCTGGATCTTACCGGGTCTTAGCTTGATGCATGAGAGCCTTCAACAAAATACTGCCCAACTTCCATTAGTAGTTCGCCCTAGTAAGCCTGAAACACAAGGGGGCTTTGGCATAACAACGGATGAAGCTATTACCGGAGGGTGTGATGCGGCTCAAATGGGAGCAATACTGCAAGCAGTGTATTTAGCCAAAGCAATGAATCATCCTGTCGAACGAATTTGGCTTGACGGTGGTAATGCCAAAATTTTGGCAAATGCAATTAAACAATTTCCTGAGCTAGCGGCCTTACCCATTGAGCCTATCGAAGGCTTGGTACTGCGTGGACTTTGGGCTTGGCTCTTGCAAAATCTTTGAGTACTAGCTCTTTTTAATTTACTGTGCTTAGCTAGCGCGAATCTTACCCAGTAGCGTTGTAGTAGATCGCTCATATAAAAATGGAATAGCGACTGCTTTGCCACCCCAGGTTTTTACCAAACGCGTTTCTTCTAGGGTGTCGATCTCATAATCTCCACCCTTAACGTAGATATCCGGATGAATTTTTGCAATCAGATTCACTGGGGTCTGCTCCGTAAATAATACGGTTAAATCTACACTCTCTAACGCCGCCAATAAAGCCTGGCGGTCAGCCTCGGTATTAATAGGCCTGTCATCGCCCTTACCCAACATTTTGACCGAGGCATCTGAGTTCACGCCCACGACCAGACTCGCTCCTAATGCTCGCGCTTGAGCCAAGTAACTAGCATGTCCGCGGTGCAAAATATCAAAGACGCCGTTCGTAAACACCAAAGGTCTTGGAAGTTCGGAAATACGAGCCTCCAGGTCTGCCAGCGCGCAGACTTTGGACTCAAAAGAAGGTAAAGGTAGGGAGCTCATAGCGTCATATTAATGGCATTGAGCCAGGATCAACGATATTTGCCAGAATGTCTTAGACTTGGACATCCCCACCCCTTTAATAGGCTCAAAATGATTCATAACTTGCCAAGACATTTATTGGCACTTCTCTTTCTGGTGTCTGCAGCGCAATTGGTTCAGGCTGCGCCAACAGCATCACCCAACTGTAGCCCTCTTTTGTCCCACAGTTTTCCGAGATTGCAGGATGAAGCGCCTCAAAGCCTATGCCAATATCAGGGAAAAGTCATTTTGGTCGTCAATACAGCGAGCTTTTGCGGTTTTACAAGTCAATATGAGGATCTAGAGAAGGTATATGCTAAATACAAAGATCGTGGCTTAGTTGTATTAGGATTTCCATCAAATGATTTTGGGCAACAAGAACCAGGTAGCAATAAAGACATTGCTGACTTCTGCAAAAATACCTATGACGTAAAGTTCCCTATGTTTGCTAAGAGCTCGGTCAGTGGCAGCAAGCCCAATCCTTTATTTAAGATGCTCATTGCTAAAACTGGTACAACCCCCAAATGGAATTTTTATAAATATCTTATTGATCGCAATGGTAATGTAGTGGATTCATATGGCAGCTTGACTAAACCAACGAGCAGCAGCATTACTAGTGAGATAGAGAAACTTCTTGGAGAGAAAATTTAGTGGGTAAGAAAAAAGTTGCCATCATAGGCGCCGGTATTTCTGGTTTGGGATGCGCATATGCATTAAGACAGCACCCAGACTTAGATCTCACTGTATTCGAAGGCGGCAATCATATTGGTGGTCATAGCAATACAGTAGATCTCACAATAGAAACTTCTGAAGGTAAGCTGACTCACGGGGTAGATACTGGTTTTTTGGTATTTAATCGTAAAACCTATCCCCGCTTAGTTCGTCTATTTGAGGAAATTCAAGTTCCAATTGCTCCATCAGAAATGTCTTTTTCTGTCTCGATTGATGCCGGCGAAAAAATAGGACGCAACAAAAAGATTGAATGGGCCGGCAACGACATCAATTCTTTTTTTGGGCAAAGAAGAAATTTATTCTCATTGTCATTCTGGAGAATGGCTTATGACATCCTACGCTTCAATCGTCTCGCCACTCGACTCGCAGAAGAACAAATCACTGCTAAGCTTGAATACTCAGAGCCAGATGAGCGTATTAAAGATTTTTTAGATCGCAACCGCTTTAGCACTAGTTTTAGGGAAAATTATTTCTTGCCAATGATTGGTGCTATTTGGTCATGCTCAGTTGAGCAGATGCTGGAATTTCCAATTCAGACCATGGTTCGCTTCTGTCACAACCATGGCCTTTTGCAAATTCAAAATCGTCCGCAATGGCTTACTGTTAAAGGAGGTTCGCGAGAATACGTGAAGCTTTTAGTCGCAGCACTGGAGAAACATCAAGTCCAGTTTGTGCGCGAATCCGTTTCCCGTGTCAACGCCTGTCAGTCAAAAAATTCTCAGGTCGAAGTCATTACCCCTTCAGGATCGCACTGGTTTGATGAAGTGGTTATGGCTTGTCATAGCGATCAGACTTTAGAGTTAGTCCATGGTATTGACCAAGATGCTCGGAATATTTTGGCCTCTGTACCTTATCAAAAGAATCGTGCAATTTTGCATACAGACCGGAATTTTTTACCGGCCACTGAGCGCTGCTGGGCAGCTTGGAACTACACTGCAAAATCTGGTGCGACACCAACTGCGCAACAACATGTCAGCGTCAATTATTTAATCAACCGCTTACAACCTCTGCCTTCAGCATTCGATGATACGCAGATTATTGTGAGTCTAAACCCGCTAACTGATCCCAACCCATCTCTAGTCCATGAAGAAATTCATTACTCGCATCCAGTATTTGATATGCGCGCGGTCCAGGCACAAAAAGAGCTACCCTTAATTCAGGGTAATTCCTCGATTTGGTATTGCGGCGCATGGACTGGGTTTGGCTTTCATGAAGACGGTTTACGTTCAGGTGAATTAGTGGCAATGGATCTAATGGAAAAAATTGCTCATCGCGCCCTGCCCAATTCCATTAAAGATGCTCAGTAAATGAATTTGCCAACGATTAATTTTGGCACGGTAAAGCATCGGCGTTTTCGTCCTGCTAAAAATGCGTTTGGCTATGGTGTATTTACTTTATCTATTCCAATGCGTGCACGCAGGAGCGATCCGCAACTACTCAGCAAGCATGGTCTCAAAGACAATCAGTTCGGACTTTTTTCATTCTTCGATCAAGATCATGGAATAGGGAATGTAGATAGCCTGTCATGGATTGAAACAATTCTTGAGCAGCACCACATTCAGCATATTGATGGCGAGATTTGGTTGCAAACCTTCCCGCGAGTACTAGGCTATGTCTTCAATCCTGTCAGCTTTTGGATCTGCACTCAAGCCAATGGACAAGTTCAGGCTGTATTGGCTGAAGTGAATAATACTTTTGGCGAACGACACTGCTACTTACTTCACCATGACTCTGGTGCAGCACTGAAATCTGGAGAGACTTTGGTGAGCAAGAAAGTGTTTCACGTATCACCTTTCTGCGATGTTCGCGGGGAATACCACTTCCGTTTCTTATTTTCACAGGACAGTCGCTCCAAGAGAAATATCGTTTGTCGAATTGAGCTCCATGAGGATTGGAGTCCATTGATCAATACCAGTATCAGTGGCCTAGCTCAACCCCTGAGTAAAAGCGCACTTTACCTTGCCTTTCTACGCTACCCGCTAATGAGTCTTGGTGTGATTGGCCGCATTCATTGGCAAGCATTGAAATTATGGCTAAAGGGTGTACCCTTTCATTCAAAACCCAAACCACCAGAACTTGAAATTACCCGATGAATCGCCCCGGTCAATCACTACTGTCTCGCCTCACCTTCTCCCGTCCGGATAGGCCGAAATCAAAGCAACAGCAATATCGCGCAAGCACACACACCCTTTTAGGTCTCTTAGCGCAATTGCGAAGTGGGCATTTGGTTCTGACACTGCCAAATAAAGAAATAAGGGAATTTGGAAATAAGTCAGATCAACTACATGCAGAGATTCAGGTTTTAGATTGGTCTGTATTTAAACAAGTGCTATCCCATGGCGATATTGGCTTTGCCGAGAGTTATATTCGAGGTGAATGGAATACACCTGATCTCAAGGCTGTTCTAGAGCTAGCTATTCGGAACCGCACCATTCTAGAAAAAGCAATCTATGGAAGTTGGTTGGGCTCCATAGCGTATCGCCTGAGACATTGGTTTAGAGACAACTCCAAATCTGGAAGTCGTAAAAATATCCATGCTCACTATGATCTAGGTAATGCCTTCTATAGCCTCTGGCTAGACCCCACTATGAGCTATTCAAGTGCATGGTTCTCAGAAGGTGATAAGCAATCACTGATGGATGCGCAGCGCGCAAAAATCAAACACATATTAGATTCCATCCATGCTAAACCAGGCGACCGACTACTAGAGATCGGCTGTGGTTGGGGTGGATTTATGGAAGAAGCCTTACGCAATGGCAATCAAGTTACCGGTCTCACTTTGTCAGCAGAGCAAAAATCCTTTGCTGACTCTAGACTTCAAAAGGTAGTTACAGAGACAGGGAATGCACAGCAATTCGAGGTGCGCCTACAAGACTATAGAGACTGTACTGAACGATTTGATGGGATCGCCTCCGTTGAAATGTTTGAAGCGGTCGGCGAAAACCATTGGGATGAATATTTTCAAGTAGTTGCAAAGCGACTCAAAGCAGGGGGTCGAGCCTGCATCCAAACTATCGTCATAGCAGAAGACTTATTTGATCGCTATCGACACAGCACCGACTTTATTCAGCAATATGTTTTCCCAGGCGGCATGCTGCCCTCACCAAGTAAATTCAAGGCTGCTGCTGCCAGCGCAGGCTTAGAGGTTGAAGCTGAGTTTGCATTTGGTTCTGACTACGCTAAAACCTTATGCCTATGGCGTGATAGCTTTAACCAGAAGATTGAAGAAATCTATCGCCTTGGATTTGATGAGGCTTTTATTCGACTGTGGAATTTCTATCTCATGTATTGCGCTGCTGGATTCTTCGAAAAGAATATTGATGTTGTGCAATACACCCTCAAACACCAAGATGCTATTCACTCAAGCGATGCCCTGTGCCCATGAAACAAAAAGGAATTAATTCATTTGTAAATCAACGTATTTGGATCATCGGTGCTTCCAGCGGAATTGGTGAAGCCTGCACTCAAGCCTTCATCAAGGCTGGCGCAAAAGTCGCCCTCTCTAGTCGTCGTACTGAACGCCTCAATGCCCTTGCTAAATCAGCGCAGTCGGAACAAGCATTGGTGCTCCCTCTTGATGTCACCAAGCAAGAACAGATCCTATCTTCCTACCAGAAAATTCTAGGGGCTTGGGGCGGTCTAGACCTACTACTATTTGTTTCGGGTGTATATACCCCCTTACGCGCTGACAATTTTGATTTTGAGATTGCACAGAAGACTATCGATGCTAATCTGCTAGGGCCTATGCGGGCAGTGAGCATTGTTTTGCCCAATATGCTCAAAGAGCATGCCGGTCATATTGCTATCGTGGGCAGTGTCGCGGGATACAGTGGATTACCAAAAGCCCTTGCATATGGGCCGAGTAAAGCAGGGATTATTAATTTCTGTGAAACCTTGTATTACGACTTACTTCCCCAAGGAGTGAGCGTACACATGATCTCACCAGGATTTGTCGCAACTGAAGCAACTGCACAGAATGATTTTGAAATGCCAGCACTCATTACCGCTGACGAGGCTGCAAAAGAAATTCTCACTGGACTACAGGCTGGAGAGTTTGATATTCACTTCCCTAAGCGGTTTTCAGGATTCCTAAAATTCCTCAGAATCCTGCCTTACCCACTCTATTTTTGGATCGTACGACGCTTCGTCAAAATCTAAGGCTTTAGATTACTTGTACTTGTCCTTACGGATTTTTTGCTCCAAGAAATCCATCACTACAATCGCCTTAGCTTTAGTCCCGGCAATGGATGGCGATGTCACATAACGACCCTGCATCACAATAGTTGGCACGCCATCTATACGATAAGCATCAGCCATCTGTCTTGCAGCGCGGGCTTTAGATACAACAGCAAATGAACGGTACGTAGCCAAGAAAGTATTGCGATCAATACCTTGAGAGGCGACCCAATCCGCAATCTCGTTTTCCGTCATGAGTCGCTTATTTTCTTTGTGCATGGCGTACATGACTTTGTCATTCATCACCTCTCCTTTGCCCATAGCTTCTAAGGCATAGAACAACTGGCTATGTGGCATGAAGTCATCACGAAAGGCAACGGGTACTTTACGAAAAGTAACATCTTTAGGTTGGCGCTTAAGCCAGGTGTTGAGCTCTGGCTCAAAGTCATAGCAATGCGGGCAACCGTACCAAAAAAACTCAATCACCTCAACCTTACCCTTGGACTCAACTGGCTGAGGGGTAGGAAGAATGCGATAGTCAAAGCCTTCTTCAATCTTAGGGCTTTGCGCACTAACAAAGCCTGAGAATGAAACTGCCAAGCCCAGAATGGTGGCGGATAAAAAAATTCTTTTAGATTTGGATAATGTAATCATGATTTACCAGATTTAATAACATTTGGTTTAATGCCCATGCTATTTAACTTATCACGCACGGGGTTACTTTCTTCAATACTGTTATACGGACCCACACGAACACGCCACAGTGTATTGCCCTCACTTGTAATCTCACTTAATTGAGACTGAATACCCTGGATAGCTAAACTGGCTTTTTGAGCATCCGCATCAGCGCGCTTGTTAAATGCGCCAACTTGTAAAAAATAAATTGCATCCGATTTTGCGACAGGGGTTGGAACCACTTCAGCCGGCTTCTTACCGCTTGCTAAATCAGCAATTGGGTCCGAAGCATCGGAAGCTGGTGCGGCAGACTTACCTTGTAAAGGTTTGTTTAAATCTAAAGCCTCTGCTGGGGCAGCTGCTTCACCTTCCGCTGGTGCCGGTCCTGATTTAATAGTTAAGGGAAGGTTGGGAGCTCTGACGCCAGGACGCTCTTGGGGGGTGTTTTTTGAGAGATAAAAAGCAATCACAAAAGCAACGCCTAGGCCAACACCAAGCCCTAAGATAAAACCAAGGATAGTGCCGCCATACTCTGAACTCGAAGACTGTGTCTTTAGATCAAAGCTGTCGTTGTGATTGTTATTTTTCATCGAGTCCCCATCCTTCTTTTTACCTCTTAAGCTCTAACGAGTGTTAAAGCTTACATCTTAGCGGGTGCTGATACACCCAATACTTTTAATCCATTTTCAAGCACTTGGCGAGTTGCCGAAAGTAATGCGAGACGAGCTAATTTCAATGCAGGGTCATCCACCAAAACGCGGTCTGCGTTATAGAAGGTATGGAAATCTCCCGCCAAATCACGCAAGTAGAAAGCCAAAGCATGTGGAGCTAAATCTGCAGCTGCATCAGTGAGCATTTCTGGATATTCAGCTAGACGACGTAAGAGATGATCTGAGGCCTTGCTTTGCAACAAGGAAAGGTCTGCGCCCTTGAGGTCAGAGACTTGTCCACCCCATTGAGTCAAGATTGAGCAAATACGAGCATGGGCATATTGCACATAAAACACGGGGTTCTCATCATTTTGCTGCAATGCTAAATCAACATCAAATACAAACTCCGTATCCGCTTTACGAGAAATAAGGAAGAAACGTACTGCATCACGTCCCCGCTGAAGCGCAAGCTCACGCTCATCGCCAGCCATCTCTGGTGTAACACCACCGGACCACTCAACCAAGTCACGCACAGTCACATAAGAACCTGCACGCTTAGAAATCTTGACTTCCTCGCCATGGCGCATCACTGTCACCATCTTGTGAAGCACATACTCTGGATAGGTTTTCGGAATCTCCCAACCGCGCTTCTGAGCCACACCCTGCAAGCCTGAGCGCACTCGCGCAATCGTGCCATGGTGATCGCTGCCTTGAACATTAATCACTTTTTCAAAGCCACGATTCCATTTGCTGGTGTGATAGGCAACGTCCGGCACAAAGTAGGTGAAGCTCCCATCAGACTTTTTCATGACGCGATCTTTATCATCGCCATCGTCTGTTGTCCTAAGCCATAGTGCGCCCTCAGACTCATAGGTCTTACCAATACTCTGTAGCTCGTCGACAATTTTTGCAACACTACCATCGGTATACAAAGAAGACTCTAGGTAATAGCAATCAAACTTCACACCAAATGTTTTTAAGTCGATATCTTGCTCATTGCGCAAATATGCCACGGCAAACTGACGCATGGCTTCAAGATCATCTTTATATTCAGATGAAGCCTTAAAAGCAGTAGCAATCTCCGCAATATATTCACCGTTATAAGCACTTTCTGGCCAAGCCGCATCACCTGGTTTAAGTCCATTCAAGCGAGCCTGGACTGAGAGCGCTAAATTCGCAATCTGAACCCCAGCATCGTTGTAATAAAACTCGCGATGCACCTGAATACCCTGAGTTGCCAATAAGTTTGCCAGCGCATCTCCTAACGCAGCTTGACGACCATGACCAACGTGAAGCGGGCCAGTAGGATTGGCCGACACAAACTCAATCATGGCCCTGGAAACCGGAGCAGCTTCTGGAGCTAGCTGACCAAACTGGGATCCCGCCGTGAGAACCTCGTTCACCACCGCAGTTTTAGCGGCGTTACTCAATCGAAAGTTAATAAACCCAGGGCCCGCGATTTCACAAGAAGCAATGAGATCACCATAGCCGGGTTGCTGCTCTAAACGTTCAACCAGTGCTTGCGCTAATTCCCTGGGATTGAGCTTCCAAGCCTTGGAAAGCTGGAGGGCAATATTACATGCAACATCGCCATGGTCTACTGCCTTAGGGCGTTCTAGGCGGGGCGCCGGGGCGTCACCCAAACCACGCTCCTGAGCCAAACCCAGCAGGGCTGCACTCAGCATTTCAATTAAACGATTTTTATTAGTTAACAACATAGATAAGTGAGTTTATCAGGTGGTAAGCTATCGAAATGATCTATCAATTTCGCTCCAAAGCGGGTCCTGACGTCATCATGCTGGCTGATCTGACCCAGCGAATCTTTGAGATTTTGGGCCGCCCATTAGAGCCTAGAGGTATTTTGACGTTAGAGCAACTACCAGCCCTCATCATGGCCTTAGAAACGGCCATCCTCAAAGATTTGGAAGATCGGGCTAAAAGCAATATGTCTGATCAAGAAAATACAGAAAAACCGAAGCTTGCCGATAGGCTTGGGCAGCGTGCCTATCCCTTTCTGGAGCTGATGAAGCAGTCTAAGGCGAAGGATGAACCGGTAATGTGGGGCGTTTAAAGCCCTGCACCTCACTCAGATAAAGCAGACTTAGTCGATTGAACTGGCCAGTTGGCGGCGGATGTCTTCAACAGACTCATTACGACGCTTAGCAAGATCTTCAATTTGATCAGCTGATAGCTTGCCCACGTTGAAATAACGTGCATCTGGATGTGCCAGATAAAAACCACTGACACTAGATGCCGGATTCATAGCCATTGATTCAGTCAATGTCATACCAATATCTTCTGAGCCAATCACTCGCAATAAGTCTTTTTTAACTTCATGCGCAGGACAGGCTGGGTAACCTGGCGCTGGACGGATGCCGCGGTATTCCTCATTGATCATTTGATCATTTGTCAAAATCTCATCGGTCGCATATCCCCACAGATCAGTACGAACGCGGTGGTGCATTAACTCTGCAAATGCCTCTGCTAGACGATCGGCTAAGGATTGCAACATGATTGCGCTGTAGTCATCATGCTTAGCATGAAACTCAGCCACTTTTTTCTCAACACCGTGCCCAGTCGTAACAGCAAAGCAGCCGAGGTAATCAGCCACATTGGAATCTTTTGGCGCCACATAATCTGCCAAGCAACGATTAGGTCGGCGAACGCCGTCGACTACAGGCCGCTCAGACTGCTGGCGTAAGTTATGCCAAACAAATAATGGATGCTCGCGAGATTCATCGCTGTACAAGACAATGTCATCACCTATCGTGTTTGCTGGATAGAACGCAACTACAGCATCAGCCTGCAACCACTGACCTTTGATTAATTTATCAAGAAGCGCCTGGCCATCTTCAAATACCTTACGAGCCTCTACGCCAACGATTTCATCGTCCAAGATGGCTGGAAACTTACCAGCCAAGTCCCAAGTCTGGAAGAACGGTGTCCAGTCAATATATTTAGCAATATCGTTTAAAGAGAAATTCTTGAAAACGCGACGCCCAATAAATTTAGGCTTCTCGGGCACATAGCTAGACCAATCAATTAATTCACGATTCTTACGCGCTGCTTCTAATGAAATCGTTGGGGATGCTTTTTTATTAGCATGCTGCTCACGAATACGCACGTAGTCATCGCGCAGATCTTGAATAAATTTCTTAGCACTTTCGTCCGATAGCAAGCTTGATGCCACCGATACAGAACGAGATGCATCTGGCACATAAACCACTGGTCCATCATAGTGTGGCGCAATCTTCACCGCAGTATGAACGCGTGAAGTTGTCGCACCACCAATCATCAATGGAATTTGACGCTCACGGAAATAGTCGTCACGCTGCATCTCTTGAGCAACGTAAGTCATCTCTTCTAAAGATGGGGTAATCAAACCAGAAAGACCAACGATATCTGCTTTTTCTTCTTTCGCGCGCTTCAGAATTTCTGCACAAGGCACCATGACACCCATATTCGCAACTTCAAAGTTATTACATTGCAGCACTACCGTCACAATGTTTTTACCAATGTCATGCACGTCGCCTTTAACAGTTGCCATCACAATCTTGCCTTTGGCTTTGGCTTCGCCACCAGAGGCAATATGCAAGCGTTTTTCTTCCTCAATATAGGGAATCAAAATAGCCACTGCTTGCTTCATCACACGCGCACTCTTAACCACTTGAGGCAAGAACATCTTGCCGGCACCAAACAAATCGCCGACGACATTCATTCCATCCATCAAAGGGCCTTCAATGACCTCAATTGGACGGCCACCTGCACCCATAATTTGGGCACGCAGCTCTTCAGTATCTTCTTCAATAAAGGTAGTGATGCCATGCACCAAAGCATGGGTTAAACGCTCACGTACTGGGGCTTCACGCCATACCAAGTTCTCAACTTGCTTCGCGCCACCGCCCTTAAATTGATCAGCAATATCCAGCAAACGCTCCGTTGGAGTCTTACCGTCTTTTTCTTTAAAACGATTGAGCACCACATCTTCAACGCGCTCACGCAATTCAGAATCTAAGTCTGCGTAAACGCCAAGCTGGCCTGCATTGACGATACCCATGTCCATACCCGCCTGAATAGCGTGATACAGGAACACAGTATGAATGGCTTCACGCACACGATCATTACCGCGGAACGAGAAGCTAACATTAGAGACGCCACCACTGACCTTCGCGCCTGGCAAATTTTCCTTGATCCAGCGGGTCGCATTGATGAAATCTACTGCATAGTTGTCATGCTCTTCAATACCAGTCGCAATGGCAAAGATATTCGGATCAAAAATAATATCTTCCGCAGGAAAACCAATCTCGTTAACAAGAATTTGATAGCAGCGTTGGCAAATTTCTGTTTTGCGCTTAAAAGTATCTGCCTGACCCACTTCATCAAAAGCCATTACTACAGATGCTGCGCCATAACGACGAATCAAGCGTGCTTGTTTTCTGAAAGACTCTTCACCCTCTTTGAGTGAGATCGAGTTAACAATCGGCTTACCTTGAATGCATTTCAGGCCAGCTTCGATCACGCTCCACTTGGAGGAGTCAATCATGATCGGTACACGAGCAATATCTGGTTCTGAGGCGATCAAATTCAAGAAGCGCGTCATCGCTGCCTCTGAATCCAACATCGCCTCATCCATATTGATGTCAATCACTTGGGCACCATTCTCAACTTGCTGTCTTGCAACTACTAAGGCTTCATCAAATTGATTATTCAAAATCATGCGTGCAAATGCTTTAGAGCCCGTAACGTTAGTGCGCTCACCAATATTTACAAAACCAACTTCTGGCGTGACATTGAAAGGCTCTAGGCCTGAAAGCTTCATCGCCGGCATTACCTTCACAGCCTTAGTCATGCTGACACCTCCGCGCTCTCACGGTAGAAGGCACGTGGCTTGCGCTTAGCAACCGCATTAGCAATTGCACGAATATGATCTGGCGTCGTTCCACAGCAACCGCCTACGAGATTGACTAAGCCATCTTTTGCAAAGCCATCAACTAGGCTAGAGGTAATTTCTGGGGTCTCATCAAAACCTGTATCACTCATTGGATTGGGGAGGCCGGCATTGGGATAGCAAGATACAGCAGCATCACAAATACGAGCAAGCTCAGCAATATAAGGACGCATGAGCGCTGCACCTAAGGCGCAGTTCAAACCAAAGGTCAAGGGCTTGATGTGACGCAGACTATTCCAGAAGGCTTCAACTGTTTGTCCAGACAAAATACGACCAGAAGCATCAGTCACTGTTCCCGAAATCATCACCGGCAAACGCTCGCCAGTCTCTTCAAAAAATTCATCCAATGCAAACAAAGCAGCTTTTGCATTCAGTGTGTCAAAAATTGTTTCGACTAAAAATAAATCAACGCCACCCTCAAAGAGGCCTTCAATCTGTTCGCGATAAGAAGCCCGCAATGCATCAAATGTCACATTACGTGCACCTGGATCGTTTACATCTGGAGAAATGCTTGCCGTCTTTGGGGTAGGTCCAATTGCTCCAGCTGCAAAACGTGGCTTATCTGGCGTAGAGTATTTTTCACATGCCGCACGCGCTAATTGGGCAGAGATCACATTCATCTCTCGTGCCAAGCCCGCCATCTTGTAATCCTCTTGCGCGACAGAAGTGGCGCCAAAAGTATTGGTCTCAATAATGTCTGCGCCTGCATCTAAATACTGCTCATGAATCTTGCTGATGATCTGGGGCTGAGTCAGAACTAAGAGTTCGTTATTACCCTTGATATCGCCCGGATGAGCCTCAAAGCGCTGGTTAGCTGGCAATCCACGGTAATCTGCCTCATTGAGCTTGTATTGCTGAATCATGGTGCCCATAGCGCCATCCAAAATCAGGATGCGCTGCTTCAGTAGCTCGGGAAGTGCCTGGCCACGGGTGTAGGGCTGGGATAAACCATTAGATTGCATTGCTTAACCGGGATTAATCTCTAGAATCTCTTATTGTATTGGCAATAAGCCACTTTTATCTGACCTGGAGCACACCCTATGTTTGGCACTATCCCTGAATTCAATCAAAGCCTTGAAATGATGAAAACCATGTGGGGACAAGCAGCTGGTGGGCAGACGCCAGGACAATTCCCCTTCACTACAGACGCCTCTAAGGCTGCCGGGGGGTTTGGCTCAGCATTTCCAGGGCTAGATACCGATGAGCTAGAAAAACGCATCAAGGATCTTAAAAGTGTTGAAAACTGGTTGAACCTGAATCTCAACATCTTGAAGTCCACTATTCAGGGTCTAGAGGTTCAACATGCCACCATGATGGCCCTCAAATCATTCGGGGATGCTGTTTCAGCAACTGCAGCTGCCGCTACGGGTGGAGCCACTGAAGACTCAGGAACAAAGGCTGCTAAACCACGCAAAACCGCAACACGCCGTCGTCGCAAAGCTGGCGACTCAACTTTCCTCGACGAAGTAGGTAATTCAGATGAGCAATAGCCTCACCCATGGCAAATGTCATTTGGTGAATATCTAGTTCGCGCCTAAATAAAACCGGCACGATCTCCCGAGCAGTTGCCGGTTTTTTACATGCTCCAAGCGTTTCTGCCAAACGATCATCGTGATGAGCTTTTAACTGATCAATTCGCGGCTTCATTCCCGTAAATGGTTTGCCATGAGATGGCAGCACAAGAGTGCTGTCTGGCAATGGCAGATATCGATCTAAAGAACTGAGATACAAGCCTAAAGGATCCGCATCCGGATCAGCATCGTAGACGCTGACATTCGTAGAGATTCGTGGCAGCAACATATCTCCAGAGATTAATACGCCTAGGTCTTTACAAAATAGTGAGGCATGCTCAGGCGCATGACCAAAACCCATAATGACTTGCCACTCATGTCCACCAATCAAAATCATTTCACCGTCAATGATGCGACGATATTGCCGCGGCACACCTGGAACCATATTGCTGTAATAGTTTGATCGAGCCCGAATTTTTTCTAAATCTTCTGGGGCAACTAATCCATGCTTCTGAAAATGATCTGCAGACCCACCGCCACCAGCACGTGCACCAACTGCAGCACCACCCTCTTTATGACTTAACCATTGCGCAGTTAAATAATCCGTCATTGAAATCCAAAGCGGTGCATTCCATTTTTCACATAGCCATTGAGAGAGTCCAACGTGGTCTGGATGCATATGGGTCACGATGACTCTCAGTACAGGCAAGCCTTCTAGCTGGGTGGCAAAGATCTCATCCCAAGCTGCTTTCGTCTCATCATTCGCAATACCGCAATCCACGATGGTCCAGCCCTGAACACCCTCAAACTCATCGCGCAGTAGCCAAAGATTGATGTGATCCAAAGCAAACGGTAGACGCATCCGCAACCAACGCACGCCAGGCGCTACCTCCATTGAACTACCCACTTCCGGCAAAGTATCGGCTAAGGGATAATGAATAGAACTAAGATCGCTGGATTGGTTTTTGGTATTCATCTATTTCTATTCTAGGTTTACTTTGACAACAGTTCCATCGCCTTGTATCAACTGGTGCGACATCAATCCTGAAAATGGTTTTTGTCGTGGTTGCTATCGCACACTTTCTGAAATTGCCGATTGGTCTGAACTCTCTAATCCTGAAAAGCTTGAGGTCTGGGCACTACTGGAAACACGCAAACCTCAAGCACCACAATAAATATTACTAATTAGCAATTGCTTATTTATTTACATCTACGATTAATCTACCGCGCACATTTCCGGCCATCAGTTCTGCAGCATATTTAATGGAGTCCTCCAAACTAATTTCATGGGAGATCTCCTCTAAAGTTTTGAGATCGACCAACTTACTCAATTGCTCATAGGCAGCCATGCGTTTAGCTTTTGGCACGGTCACGCTATTGATGCCATACAGAGTCACCCCACGCAAAATAAATGGTGCAACAGTCGATGGAAAATCCATTCCCTGCGCAAGGCCGCAGGCGGCAACCGCACCATCGCTCTTGGTTTGTGCACAGGCATTTGCCAAGGTATGACTACCAACGCTATCTACCACTGCCGCCCAACGCTCTTTAGCCAATGGTTTGCCAGGGGCTGACAGTGCAGCACGATCAATGACCTCACTTGCACCTAATTTCTTCAGATAATCAGCCTCGGACAAGCGACCTGTACTAGCAACAACCGTAAATCCTAATTTGCTCAGAAGAGTAATGGCGAAGCTGCCAACTCCACCCGCGGCGCCAGTTACTAATACTTCACCATCACTTGGTTTCAATCCATGCTTTTGTAATGCCATCACACACAGCATTGCGGTATAGCCAGCAGTGCCAATAGCCAGAGCCTGCTTAGCAGTAAACCCTTTTGGCAAGGGAATAAGCCACTCTGACTTCACTCGTGCTTGCTGAGCCAATCCACCCCAATGACCTTCACCAACGCCCCAACCATTGAGCAACACCATATCCCCAGCCTTAAATTCTGGGCTAGCGCTCTCTAACACCTCGCCTGCAAAATCAATCCCCGGAACCATGGGAAAGCTACGCACCACTGGACCTTTCCCAGTAATCGCTAAACCATCCTTGTAATTTAAAGTGGAATAGAGCACCTTCACTCTGACATCCCCCTCTGGCAAACTAAGCTCATCAACCTGAGTCAGCTCAGCCCGATAGCCGCGATCATCCTTATTTACCAAAATTGCGTTAAACATGTCTCTTCCTTTTAAATGCGCTGCATTCCCCCGCAGCAAATGCGTAATAGGTTTATCCTAACGAGCATTGCTGATTATGGAGGCTTCCATGAAAAAAATTCTACTATTAACTTCGATTTACGGCTTAACTCTAGCTGGATGCTCCTCAAGCCAAATTCACATGTCTATGGGCAATATGCGCTTAATCAGCTCCAGCGCCTCCCCACAAGATGTGATGGATTTTGCCAATACGACTTGTAAAAATGACTTCTACCAAGGCGCAAGCTTCCTTTCAAAGGCAGGCAAGGAATATCGCTTTAAATGCGTCAAAGCTGAGGAGAACGAAATTCTGACCCCAATTCCAGGTACAACTATCCCCGCTGGTGCTCCTGCGCCGGCAGCTGCAAAGTAAGTAATTCATTAAGAAAACGAGATGACCCCATTTACCTCTCAAGAGCTCCGCAAAGGATTCTCCTCTTTCGCAACAGGGGTCACTGTGATTACTTGCCTAGATGCCGACCAGAACGCACATGGCATCACCATCAGCTCATTTAATACTGTTTCATTGGAGCCGCCACTTATTTTATGGAGCTTAAAGAAGCATTCACGCCTGATGCCTAATTTTGAAGTGGGGCACAAACAATTAATTCATGTGCTCGCGCGTTCACAAGAAGCCATGGCAATGCACTTTGCTACCGTCAAGGAGAACCAGTTCGATAACATTCCGCACAAAATTGCAGCAAGCGGTCTCACTCAAATTGAAGGATGCTCAGCCTACTTTGAATGCGAAACAGTTTCAGTCCACACCGGCGGCGATCACAATATCATTGTTGCTAAAGTGCTCAACCTAAAGCACACTCCAGAGAGTCATCCGCTCATATTTGCGCATAGCAAATTTATGGGTTTAGATTCATCAATTTAAAATTACCTAAATAGGAATTCTCATGATGCGCTTATGGGGAAGAAAAAGTTCTATCAATGTGCAAAAGGTCTTGTGGTGCCTTGCAGAGCTGGGGCTTGAAGAAGGCAAAGATTTTGAGCGCATAGATGCCGGTCTTCATTTTGGAATAAATCATACTCCTGAATTCTTAGCACTTAACCCGAATGGCTTGGTCCCCACTCTAGAAGACGGTGATCTTGTGCTCTGGGAGTCCAATACTATTTTGCGCTATCTTGTTCGTCAATACGATAGGTCGAAGCGCTTTCCTGCTGACACTAAAAATCAGTACCAATCTGAGAAGTGGATGGACTGGCAACTGGGAACTATGTGGCCACCATTAAGAGTTGCATTCTTAGGACTCACTCGTACCCCTGAAGCAGATCGTAACTATGAGTTAATTAAGAGCTCATATCAGGAGGCAGATGCATTGCTGGCATTACTTGATCAGACCTTAGAAAAACATGCTTACTGCGCTGGCGAACAATTCAGCGTCGGAGATATTCCATTGGCTTTGTGTGTAAGTCGATGGATTCTGCTACCACAAACTTTCCCCGAAAAAATAGGGCCTCGCTCACAATTAAACAATATTGATGCGTGGATGAAACGGATTGAACTAGAAACTAAATATCAAATCGTGGCACAAAAAGAACTCAATATCGTGAAGTAAATAACTGGTATCTCAGATTTTCTGAATCTGAGACATCAAGTAAAAAGGGTGAACTAAGTTCACCCTTTTTTCATAGTTTTTTACAGAATAAATTACTGTTGCTTGAATTTCTTCTGATGGTGATCGGCACCAATAAACAAATACATCGCCGGAACCACGAAAAGCGTGAATAAAGTACCAATCGATAGTCCAGTAAAGATCACAATACCCATCGACTGACGGCCAGCGGCACCTGCACCAGATGCAATCACCAGGGGAACAACACCCAGCACCATTGCCGCGGTGGTCATCAAGATTGGGCGCAAACGGACGCTACTAGCCTCTACGATGGCATCTAACTTACTGCGGCCAGCTTCCTGCAATTCATTAGCAAATTCCACAATCAAAATTCCGTGCTTGCTGATCAAACCCATTAGCGTAACCAAGCCAACTTGGGTATACACATTCAAAGTTGTGAATCCCAAATTAATAAAGATTAATGCACCAAATAAGGCGAGCGGCACTGAGACCAAAATCACGATCGGATCCCGGAAGCTTTCAAACTGTGCAGCCAAGACTAAAAATACGATCAAGATGGCAAAGAACATGGTGACCAAGAAACCGCCAGACTCCGCCATAAACTGACGGGATGGGCCGGCGTAATCCATGGTGTAACCATTCGGCGCCACCTCTTTTAAAGTTTGACGCATGAACTCAAGTAAGTCGGCCTGTGAAATAAATGGCGTACTCACACCAGAGATCGTTGCGGAGTTCAACTGTTGAAAGTGATTAATGGATTGCGGAACTACTTTTTGTTTAATTGTTGCTATAGTGCGCGCCTGAATCATCTGTCCACTTGGAGTACGTATGTAGTAATCCAAGATCTGATCTGGATTTAAGCGGTCCACTTGCTTTACTTGCGGAATCACGCGATAGGAACGGCCAGCAACAGAGAAGTAATTCACATAACCACCACCCAAGGCAGCGGAAAGGGCGCTACCCACTTGTTGCTGCGTCATACCCAGTGCAGCTACTTTCTCACGATCGATTTCTAAAACGTCTTGCGGCTTATCAATCTTTAAATCTGAATCCACAAAGAAGAAGTTACCGCTACGACGTGCCTTATCCAGAACCGCCTGAGACACTTCATTGAGCTGCTCATAAGACTCTGTAGTATTAATAACCACCTGAACAGGAAGGCCCTGCGCACCAGGCAAAGCTGGGAACTGGAAGGCGGCTACACGAGCACCGGCAATCGAATTCCACTTACTTTGCATAGCTTCCTGAAACTTCGTGGCATTACGACTACGTTGATCCCAATCTTTTAGTAATACACCACCAAAGCTACTAGTGGGGCTAGTGATCTGGAACATCTGCTCATACTCAGGCTCTGCAGCTGATATTTGATAAATCTGATCAGCATAGGTCTGCATTTGATTGACGGTGCTATTCGGCGGACCTGAAGCCTGCATCAAAACTATGCCTTGGTCTTCTGTTGGCGCCAATTCAGCGCGAGCAGTAGCGTAGAGATAAGCCACACCTCCCAGTAAAATCACACCCATCACAATAATGACCTGCCAAGTGCTCAGGAGCTCACGCAAAGTGCTTTGATAACTGTGATGAACTTTTTCAAAAACGCGATCAATCTTTTGTACAAACGAAGAGGCTTCTTGCTCTTCAGTAAAAATGCGTGAACACATCATCGGTGAAAGCGTTAACGCAATCAATCCCGATACCGCGACTGCACTTGCTAAAGTAAAGGCAAACTCGGTAAAGAGCGCGCCCGTTAAACCACCCTGAAAACCAATTGGTATATATACGGCGATCAACACAATCGTCATTGCCAAAATTGGACCACCCAACTCGCGCGCAGCAATTAAAGAAGCCTCCAGCGGTGACTTGCCTTCTTTCATATGACGGTCTACGTTCTCAACCACAATAATGGCATCGTCGACCACCAAGCCAATTGCAAGTACTAGGGCTAACAGCGTCAGCAAATTAATGGAGTAACCCAAGATCTGCATCAAGAAGAATGTGCCAATTAATGAGAGTGGCATTGCAATCACCGGCACGGCAACAGCGCGTGCGCTTCCCAGGAAGAGATAAATCACCACCGTCACAATCAACAGCGCCTCTAAAAGGGTTGCCACTACCTCATCAATCGAAGTAGTAATGAACTTAGTCGAGTCATAAACCACTTTGCCCGACATACCGGTTGGCAACTGCTTCTGAATATCTGGCACTACTGCGCGAACACGTTCTGCTACATCGAGCAAGTTCGCCTGAGGCGCCACCTTGATGGCAATAAACACTGAGCGCTTGCCACTAAATGCAACATTGGTGTTGTAGTCTTCAGAGCCCATGCTCACAGTTGCTACTTGATCTAGGTACACAATATTGATGCCATCTTTTTTGACAACCAACTTGCGGAACTCATCGAGCGTATGGAGATCCGTGCCGGCCACCAAATCGACGGCAACCATGTCACCCTTAGTGCTGCCTACTGCAGATAAATAGTTATTAGCTGCCATGGCACTATAGACATCATCAGCACCGACCCCAAGTCCCGCCATCTTCTCGCGATCAAGCCATGCGCGTAGGGCAAACTTTCTGCCACCAGTAATTTCAGCATTCTGAACACCATCGACAGCATCCAGCTTTGGCTTCACTACCCGTAATAAGTAATCAGTAATTGCATTGTTTGGAATGTCATCGCTATAAAAGCCCATGTACATTGCCGCAGTAGACTGACCAATTTGTACAGTCAATACGGGTTGCTGGGCTTGCGGAGGTAACTGATTCTTAACCGAACTAATCTGCGTCTGGATTTGTGTCAGAGCAGCATTGGAGTCGTAATTGAGCTTGAGAGTCGCGGTAATGGTCGAGAGGCCACTCACACTCATCGAGGACAAATAGTCAATACCTTGGGACTGAGCAATCGCAGTTTCTAATGGCTGCGTAATAAAGCCTGCAATCGTCTCTGGATCAGCGCCATAGTAAGCCGTCGTAATAGTAACAATTGCATTTTGGGTTTGTGGGTATTGGTTGACTGGCAAAGAACCAGCCGCCTTCAAGCCAAACACCAAGACAAGCGCACTCACTACCAGCGAGAGCACTGGCCTACGAATAAATATATCAGTCCAATTCATCTAGGACTTATTCCTGTGGCTGTGGGTTTGGTGAATTGGATGGCAACACCTTGTTATTGATAATTAGCGGCGTGCCATTCTTCAACTTAAGCTGACCACTAGTAACAACCGTAGCACCCTCTTCAACCCCTTTGAGAATTGCCACTTGATCGCCACGCGTTAGTCCTGTAGTTACAAAGACCTGTTGAGCCTCAAGTGCAGGCTTGCCCTGCTTATCCTTTTTACCAGTTGGCTTAGCAATAAACACTGTTGAGCCATACGGGTTATAAGTCACTGCAGTTTGAGGCAAGGTCAGCAACTTCACTTCATCGCCCAACTTAATATTCACATTAGCAAACATGCCTGGCAAAATTTTCTTATCCGGATTCGCTAACTGAGCCTCAATCTGAATATTGCGTGTATTGGTATCGACCTTCGGACTCACAGCAGTAACCTTGCCAGTAAAGCTTGCGCCCTTGAATGCATCAGTCGTCACCACAATTTCTTGCCCAACCCGAATCTGTTCAGCATTACTTTGCGGAAGATTGAAATCGACAAAAATAGGATCTAAAGTTTGAAGAGTGAGCAACTTGTCACCTGGGTTGACGAATTGACCAGGGTTAATCATCACGATACCGACACGACCAGTGAAGGGGGCTTTTAGATTCTTCTTGGCGACTAAGGCTGTTTGCTGCTCTACCTGCGCCTGCTTAGAGGCAGCATCAGCTTTACTAGTATCAAAGACATTCTTACTAATCGCCTGAATTTCTAATTGTTGCCTATCGCGTTCATTAATTACCTTAGCTAAATCTGCCAACGCTTTTAATGAATTGAGTTGTGCAACATCTGAGGCGTCATTCAGTTTAATCAGCAAGTCGCCTTCTTTTACATCCATACCCGATTTAATGGGTACAGTTTGCACAAGGCCACCGATTTCAGTGCTGAGATCTACTCCTCTAAATGCGCGGACATTACCAACGCTAGAAAGCTTAGGCTGCCAAGCAGTTGTCTCCACCACCATCGTGGAAACAGTTGCAGGAGGCAAGCCCATGCCAGCGATGAAATGCTTAATCATGAAAGTCTTGAGTTGATTGAACCCAAAGATCAAGCCAAGCAACAAAAATACACCACACAACATAATGGTCATGCGTCGACCCAATGGGGTCATAGACTGTAACTTGGCATTTGCCTTGCTACGTATAAAGCGATCGCGCAAACGTAAGCAGAGCCCTTTTACTTTCCCCCAAAGCGCAATCAACTTCTCGCGAAGTTTCCACTCGACCGCCTTCGCAAGCGTCCAAGCCCACAAGGCAAGCGCGACTGCAGTTACTTTGGTTTTAATTGTTTCCAGAAGTTTCATTTTGATCTTTGTTCGCTATGGCTTTTGGTTGAAAGGCTGGGCTGGTTCGATTCCACCAGCCGCCGCCTAGTGCTGCAAATAATGCTGCTGTATCTGAGAATCGGGTTGCTTGTGCAGAAACCGATTTGACTTTAGCAATTTGATATTGATTTTGGTAGTAGAGAACAGCTAAGTAGCTAGCAGTGCCTAGCTTGTATTGCTGTTGCACTAATTCCAAAGTTTCATAAGCGTAACGCTCTGCATCTGATGCTGATTTCAATGCTTGTGCGCCAGTCTCGAGAGCTCGCAATGCATCGGCTACCTCTTGAAATGCTTTGAGTACGGTCGCCTGGTATTGGTAAACCGCCTGCTCATAATTCGCAACAGCGCCACGACGTTGCGCTAATAATTGTCCACCCTGAAAGAGTGGCTGAAAGATTCCACCAGCAACCGACCATAGGGTTGCGTTCGGCCCAAAGAGGGCTGCGCTAGTCAATGCTGCGGAACCAATAGCGCCAGTGATATTAAATTGTGGCAATAAATTGGCAGTGGCTACCCCCACCAAAGCATTGGTGGCCTTGAGCTGCGCTTCTGCAGCGCGCACGTCTGGGCGTTGGCGCACTAGGCTCGATGGCACTGAAAGCGGGAGCTTCTCTGGCAAGTGCAAAGACTTCAAGTCAAACTTCGTGATCTTGGCATTGCTGGGTAGCTCACCGACCAAGACAGCCAACTGATTACGCGCAAAGGAAAGATTGCGCTCATAAGTAAACAAATCCACTTGGGAGTTAGATACCAAGGTTCTTTGTGATGTCACATCCACTCGAGAAACCGTACCAATCGCTAGTTGCTTTTCTGTTACCTCAGCTAAATTTGTTTGTGCCTTCAGAATTTCTTCTGTAGCCTGCATCTGTGCACGCAAAGCCGCTTCACGTACTGCACCAGTAACAATATTGGCGGTCAGCGAAAGATATGCGCCCTCCAACTGAAACTGCGCAATCTCTGCTTGCGCTCTGGCGCCTTCAACTGCTCGGCGTGCCCCGCCAAAAACATCAAGCTTGTAGGTGACATTTACAGAAGCGTTGTAGAGGTTGTAAGTATCAGAGCCATAAGGCAAGCCATAAATAGCAGAAGGCTGTAACTGTCGAGTAGCGCCACCATTTAAACCAATTGCTGGGAAGTACTGCCCACCAATTTGTGCGCTGACATTTTCTTGGCTCGCACGCAGAGCAGCATCAGCTGCACCTAAATTAGGGTTTTGCTGCAAAGCTTTTTTGATCAATACATCTAGCTCGGGAGATTTAAATAATTCCCACCATTGAGCCTCAATATCAGCGCCTTCAATAAATTCTTGATTCGTTCCACCAGGTACTCCAGGTGCAGTAGTCAACTTTTGTGAAAGTGCAGTTTCGGTATATCCAGACGTATTGGGAGCATCGGGCTGCTTAAAGTCTGGACCTACCGCGCATGCAGAAAGAAATCCCGTAAAAATAAACGGAAGCAAACGCAAACTAGAGAAATCCTTAGAGCCAAACATGAATCGTGACAAATATCCTTTTCTACAGTAGATATTTGAACACACTTTTCTAATTGAGTCTGTGTAACACCTTGATTTGACTAATAAATTTTGTACACAGCTATGCGTAGAAGTCAAACGGATTTTTTAATCCCCAACCCTATTCTAATTAGGCAATTCTTCCAAAGCTTCCACTGTTGAAATCTTGCATTGCTTGGGCAATCTCCTCTTGGGTATTCATAACAAATGGGCCATATCCAACGATAGGTTCATTAATCGGCTCGCCACTCAGCAGCAAAGCAATAGAGTCCTCAAGCACATTCACATGAATATCTTGGCCCTGATTGCTAAACATCAGCATCTGAGCATCTTCAGCAACTACACCCTCACCGGCCTCAACTGCACCCTTGAGTACAACTAGCGATGCATTCCAAGACTCTGGCACAGAAATACTTATTGAGCCTTTCTTCAGCTTCAAGTCAATCACATTCATTGGGGTGAAGGTGTGAGCGGGGCCTTGGTGACCATCAAACTTCCCAGCTATGATGCGCGCTTGCCCTGCACCATTCTGTAAATCAAGCACAGGAATCTGTTTATCCACAATGGCTTGATAAGCTGGCTTAGTCATTTTGAGTTTTGCTGGCAAATTCACCCAGAGCTGCACCATTTCCAAAGTGCCGCCGCTTCTAGCAAAACTTTCTGAGTGAAACTCTTCATGCAAGATACCAGACCCAGCAGTCATCCACTGCACATCACCAGGGCCAATTACACCGCCTTGACCCGTTGAATCTTTATGTGCCACCTCACCTTCATAAACAATGGTGACCGTTTCAAAGCCGCGATGTGGGTGTGAGCCCACACCCTTGCGCTCAGTTGTGGAGGGGAACTCAGCTGGGCCCGCATAGTCCAGCATCAAGAATGGGCTCATTTGCTTGCCCAGGTCTTGATAGAAAAACAAGGTGCGCACAGGAAAACCATCGCCTACCCAGTGACCCCGATCATTGCCTTGTATGCCAATCAGTTTTTTCATCATTCTCTCAGGAGCATCCACAACTGCGTACAAATATTTACACTGAATTGAGACTACTCGACCGTAACGCTCTTTGCGAGATTGCGGGGCTTATCGACATCAGTGCCAAGGGAACAAGCAGTGTGATACGCCAAGAGTTGAAGCGGGACTACATGCAAGATTGGAGATAAATTGCCGTAATGCTCGGGCAAACGAATCACGTTGATACCCTCGCTACTGGTGATATCAGTATCTTGGTCAGCAAAGACATAAAGCTTTCCACCACGGGCTTTGACTTCTTGCATATTGGATTTGAGCTTTTCCAATAAGTCATCCTTTGGAGCCACTGTAACCACTGGCATCTTTTCAGTTACCAAGGCCAGCGGGCCATGCTTTAACTCACCAGCTGGATAGGCCTCAGCATGAATATAAGAAATCTCTTTTAACTTGAGCGCACCTTCAAGGGCAATCGGATAATGCATGCCGCGCCCGAGAAATAATGCGTTTTCACATTTAGCAAACGCAGAACTCCAAGCCATGATTTGTGGCTCAAGTGCTAAAACTGCATGCAATGCTTTTGGCAAATGACGTAAGTCACGCAAGAGCTCTTTTTCTCGCTCAGGACTAAGTTTGCCAGCACGCTTAGCCAATGAAACGGCCAACAGATAAAGTGCAAGCAGCTGAGTGGTAAATGCTTTTGTAGAAGCAACGCCAATCTCAGTGCCAGCCTTGGTCAAGAAATTCCAATTCGTTTCACGAACCATAGCGCTACTTGCAACGTTGCAAATCGCCAAGGTGTATTGATGTCCTAAAGCTTGAGCATGACGCAAAGCTGCTAAGGTATCTGCAGTCTCACCAGACTGAGAGACCACCACAATTAATGCATTCGGATTAGGAACGGTTGTGCGATAGCGATATTCACTAGCAATCTCAACTTGCGTCGGAATGCCAGCCAAATCTTCTAACCAGTATTTAGCAACACAAGCAGAGTAGTAACTAGTGCCGCAAGCCAAGATCAAAATTTGATCAAAGTTTTTCCATTGCTTGGGATCTGCACTAAAGAGCTCTGGACCAAAACTAGCGATGTTGGCTAACGTGTCACCAATTGCTCTTGGTTGCTCAAAAATCTCTTTTTGCATGTAATGCTGATAAGGCCCCAGATCCACAGAGTCAGCTTGAGCTGGCATTGGCTTTTGCTCACGCTGTGTAGTCTTACCCAATTGATCAATGATCTCAACACTCTCTGCCCCAAGAACAGCAACATCACCCTCTTCTAAATACATCATTGAATGTGCGCGACCTGCTAAAGCCAAGGCATCAGAAGCAAGGAAGTTTTCATTCTCGCCGAGTGCAACCACCAATGGAGAGCCCACACGTGCACCCACCAAAATATCTGGACGATCTTGCGCGATCACACCAATTGCATAAGCACCGTGTAGCCGCGGTAATACAGAGCGCACCGAAGCAACCAGATCTGCCTGCTTACTTGCTACATAAGCTTGATGAATTAAATGCGCAATCACTTCAGTATCTGTTTCCGAAGTAAATACATAGCCCACAGACTTCAATTCAGTACGTAGTGATTCGTAGTTTTCAATAATACCGTTATGAACAACAGCAATTAATCCACCAGAAATATGGGGATGTGCATTTTGTGTGTCAGGTTTACCGTGGGTTGCCCAGCGAGTATGGGCAATACCTAGGGTGCCATGAAAATCCTTGCCCTGCTCTGCTAGCTCAGAAACACGAGCAGTAGTGCGAGCACGCTCAATGGGGTGTTTAGCATCATTGCTATTAATTACTGCAAAACCACAAGAATCGTAACCGCGGTATTCAAGACGACGCAAACCTTCAATTAAAACTTCGACAATATTTTTACGCGATACCGCGCCAACAATTCCGCACATTATTTTTTAGCTTTCACGGATTTTTTGGTGGCTACTTTTTTTACAGCAGCCTTCTTGATTGCCGACTTTTTCTCTTGCGGCTTTTTATCTTGCTTTACTGGGCGTTGCCACTGCAATGAAATTTGCTTGGGTCGTGACACGGTAAGTTGATTCGGCGGGGCATCTTTAGTCAGGGTTGTGCCCGCACCTAATGTGGCACCACGGCCAACGCGCACTGGGGCCACCAACTGTGTATCCGAACCAATGAAAACATCATCTTCAATGATGGTTTGATGTTTATTGACGCCATCGTAGTTACAAGTAATCGTACCGGCACCGATATTGACTCTAGAGCCTACGATCGAATCACCCACGTAGGCCAAGTGATTGGCTTTGCTATTGGCGGCAATCTTGCTGTTCTTCACTTCGACGAAGTTGCCAATATGCACATCATTGGACAGATCTGCACCGGGACGCAAACGAGCATAAGGCCCAATCAGCGAGCTTGCGCCAACTTGAGCTCCATCGATATGGCTATATGGATGGATTGTGACATCCTCGCCAATCACGCTATTGCGAATAATGCAGTACGGGCCTACTTTTGTGCCAGTAGCTAAAGTCACGCAACCTTCAAATACACAGCCAACATCAATGAAGACGTCCGTGCCACACTCGAGTGTTCCTCGAATATCGATACGCGCTGGATCAGCCAAAGAAACACCGGCATCCATTAAAACGTTTGCTTGATTGAGCTGATGTACTCGCTCTAAAGCGGCTAACTGATCACGACTATTAACGCCAACAGTTTCATACTCAGCATCAGCTTGCGCAGTACGAATGGGAACTCCATCCCTAACTGCCATCGCAATGACGTCAGTTAAATAGTATTCACCCTGGGCATTACTGGCTCGCAATGCCTTCAACCACTTCTTCAGTGAATTGGTTGGCAGAACCATAATGCCGGTATTAATTTCTTGAATGCGCTTTTGCTCTGGTGATGCATCTTTTTCTTCAACAATCGCTTTTACCGAACCATCGATATCTCGCACGATACGGCCATAGCCCGTTGGTTTATTGAGGTTTTGAGTTAGCAACGCTAATGCAGAATCTTGACCACGCACGCCATCAGCCAATTTGACTAATTTAGAGAGCGTCTTTTTACTTGTAAGTGGCACATCGCCATACAGAACCAAAGTAGGTGCATCTACATCCAGTTTGGGCAATGCTTGTAATAGAGCGTGGCCTGTTCCTTTTTGCTCAGCCTGCAATGCAGTAGCAACTTTGCCAAAGCGAGAATCTTGCACGCTAGCTGTTTGAAGAAACTCTTTAACATCGGCTGCACCATGCCCAACAACAACGATGGGGCCAGTTTTAGTGTTTTTACCCTGTAAATCCAAGGCTGTATTGAGAACGTGCTGGAGAAGGGGTTTCCCGGCCAAGGTTTGAAGAACCTTGGGTAATGCGGACTTCATCCGCTTTCCCTGCCCAGCAGCCAAAATAACGATGTTCATAAAGAGGGATTATAAGACCCCTGAATCAACGTTCCGCAGGCTATTTCATCGATTACTGTCTCATCAATCGCTTTATCGCCAGCAGATCTTGCAGCAATACCCGACAACTCAGTAGAAATCTCAAGATTCTTAAAATCAAAGGCCTCGCCATCCATTAAATGGGACGGAACAATGTGATGCATTGAGCGGAATAGATTCTCGACGCGCCCTGGGTGCTTTTTCTCCCACTCGCGCAGCATCTCTTTCATGGCACCGCGCTGGAGATTAGGCTGACTGCCACAGAGATTACACGGAATAATCGGGAAGTTCATATCCACCGCATAACGTTCAAGTAGCTTTTCAGGAACGTAGGCGAGAGGACGAATGACAATATGTTTACCATCATCAGATCGCAGCTTTGGTGGCATCCCTTTGAGTTTGCCAGCAAAGAACATATTGAGCATTAATGTCTCTAAGATGTCATCACGGTGATGACCTAAAGCAATCTTGGTAGCACCGAGCTCATCTGCTACGCGATACAAAATCCCACGACGCAAACGAGAGCAAAGACCACAGGTCGTTTTTCCTTCAGGAACAACACGCTTGACGATGCTGTAAGTATCTTGATTTTCAATGTGGTACTGAACGCCCAAAGCCTTTAAATAATTTGGCAAGATCTCCGCTGGAAATCCTGGCTGCTTTTGATCTAAATTGACAGCAACGATCTCAAAATCAATTGGGGCACGCTCTCGTAGCTTCAACAAAATGTCGAGCATGGCATAACTATCTTTGCCGCCCGACAAGCACACCATGACTTTGTCGCCATCCTCAATCATGCCAAAGTCACCAATAGCTTGGCCAACTAAACGACAGAGCTTTTTCTCAAGCTTGTTTTCTTCGAAGACGACTTTACGGATATCACTCATAGCGACTAAATTTTTCTGGATCTTCTTTAAGCTTGCTTCATCCGAAATACTTCAACACCAACAGAGTGACAGTCTGGATATACATCAGGCTTAGCTGTACTAACACGAGCAGCAATCACCTTCGGATGCAAGAGCATCGCAGCCACGATGTCATCGCAGAAGGTTTCTTGCAAATGAATATGGCCCTGGGAAGACCGTGCCTTAATGGTTTCACGCATAAAGTCATAATCAACCACTTCTTCCAATAGATCCTTGGATGGCGTATTCATATTCAGCGGGATATAAAGATCTACATTCAGAATAACGCGCTGCTCAGCCTTTTTTTCAAAGTCATGAACGCCAATATTGATATAGATTTCATAGTCACGCAGAAATAAGCGGCGGCAATCCGCAAGTGCTGGATGAGAAAGAATGGCATGCATATTTTTATGAACTCTTTTTGAATTTTTCTTCTGTATTAAATTCTTAATTGGTTTTAAACATCACATCACGTGAAGATGGCAATAGATGTTGCCCACCATCGACATATAAAGTAGTTCCTGTGATCGCATTTGAGCTAGCTAAAAATACAGCAGCTTTTGCAATGTCACTTGGTGTGGATGACTTTCCTAATGGCGTCATCTGATGCGCCTTAGTAAAACCAGACTCGGTTTGATCGCCTGAGGTCAATGTAATCCCAGGGGCTAAACCAATCACCCTTAAGTGAGGAGCAAAATCTACCGCCAGCACCTCAACGGAAGTAAGGAGTGCTGCCTTAGATAATGTGTAAGACAAATAATCTGGATTGAGATTGATCAGTTTTTGATCGAGCAACTGAATCACCGAAGGGATTGATAAATCGCTCTCGCTTGCTTTCTTCGTCTGACGCTTGTGATATTCAAACATCAGCTGAGATAGTAGAATAGGTGCAGCTAAATTGATTTGCATGTGGTCTTGCAAACTTTCACCACTCATCGGAGTATCCGAATTGGCGCGATCATATTCAAAGATGGATGCGCTATTCACGAGACACTCAAGGCTTTGAAACTCAGCAGCAACTGCGGCAAATAGAGAATGGATTTCTGCTTCGCTGGCGAGATCAGCTTTAAATGCGACAGCTTTACGCCCAAGCTTCTGAATTTCGGCCACAGTTGCTGTAGCATCGGATTCCGAACGGCCATAATGAATTGCGATATCCCAGCCCTGACGAGCAAATTCCAAGGCAATTTCCCGACCAAGGCGCTTAGCTGCACCGGTCACTAAAACCGCTTTATTTTGCTGAGGTGATGGGTTTGAACTCAAGTTCACTTAAATTCTCTTAGACTAAGGAGCTATGGATATTACCTTGACCAGCCTTGAAACGGCTCATACAGAGCATCTGAGCCAAAAAATAATGGCTGAAATCGCTTCCAAAGGCGGCTGGATGCCCTTTTCAAGGTATATGGAAATGGCTTTATATGAGCCAGGCATGGGTTATTACAGCGCTGGAGCCCACAAATTGGGTGCTGGCGGTGATTTCACGACAGCCCCAGAGCTGTCCCCCTTATTTGGTGCCGCCATTGTAGAAACGCTTTTGCCCATTCTAGAAGGGCTGAAGGCTCAGGGGCTCCCTACCCAAATTCTGGAGTTTGGCGCTGGCACTGGCAAGTTAGCTGAATCTATTCTCACCCGATTCCACGATCTGGACTTCAACCTGGATCGCTACGACATCATTGAAATCTCACCTGACCTAGCCCAGAGACAAGAAGAACGACTTCAAGATCTTTCAAGGAAGCTCAATCTATCAACCCAATGCTGCTGGGCTAGCTCTTTACCCCGCAACTTTAAGGGCATCATTCTGGCCAATGAAGTCATTGATGCTATTCCGTGTGATGCCATCATTTTTCAAAATGGCTTTTGGTATTGGCAAGGTGTTTCAGCTATTGATGGCAAGCTTACTTGGTCAGTAGGACAGCCTGTTGAGCAGTCACTGCTTCCAGAGACTTTGCTCACTGGAAACTTTTCTGAAGGCTACCTTACTGAATTGCATGCGCCAGCCAATGCTTGGATGCGCCAAGTAGCCAATCACCTTGATACCGGCCTCTTTCTGACTTTTGATTATGGATTTCCAGAGAGCGAGTACTACCATGCACAACGCCTCGAAGGCACGCTCATGGCGCATCATCGACATCATGCCATTCAAGATCCATTTCATCTTCCAGGGCTTTGTGATTTAACAACGCATGTGGAATGGTCTCAGATCGCACGTAGTGCGCTAGAAGAAAAAGTTGATGATGTCTATCTCAGTAATCAGGCATCTTATTTACTAGATGCCGGCATTGGCGATATTGCATTGGAGATTGGCGATCCCAGCAAGCCAGAAACTTTCTTACCGATTTCGAATTCTTTGCAGAAACTATTATCTGAAGCGGAGATGGGGGAACTCTTTAAAGTCTTTGCTTTCTCAAAGAAGCTACCTGAGATACTGCCAGATCATGTCTTAGAGGACTTGCCAGGCCTTCGAGGTAGAAACCGGCTGTAAGCTTTTAGTTGTTTATGGCTGCAGTAATTGCCAAGAGTCTCGCAGCATCAACCGCACTACGAATTCTTTCACCATTAGTCCTCTGGTCTGCAGGAACACCTTCAATAATTTCCACCGTGTTGAGCGATTGAGCATTTTGCATTGCTGAAATTAAAGTGCCGACATTTAAACCAATACGTTTAGCTAAATCGAGCAATGCATACCCACGATCAGGCTTACGCCAAACATCTGCGCGATTGAACCAAGTCAATATATCAGCGGATTGATATACGCCACCGAGGTCACCAACTGTTTTCTCAATCAGTAGATTGAGCTCACTAAATATTTCACTGAAGTCACGCAAGTCATTTGGCATCTTGACGCACTCAGACCATGAACGAATTTCGCAAGCAGGTAGATGCATGAGGGTGACAGCACAGCGATCTTCCAGCTGATTTGCGGCATGCAGGCATGCAATGAGCTGCTCACGATATTCTTCTTTAGCCAAATGAGATGTCAGCGTTGATGGTAGCAATACCTTAGCTGCGCCAGCATCTAGCAAAACTTGGAACATGCGCATTGGCTTGCTCGCAGTCAACCCTCTAGCCAACTCCTGCCAGATTCTCTCAGCTGAAAGTGCTGATAATTCATTGGAATGAACAATTGCCTGCAAGGCGGCCATGGTTTCTGGCGCTACT
Source organism: Polynucleobacter sp. AP-Jannik-300A-C4 (assembly GCF_018688335.1). NCBI lineage: Bacteria > Pseudomonadati > Pseudomonadota > Betaproteobacteria > Burkholderiales > Burkholderiaceae > Polynucleobacter > Polynucleobacter sp. AP-Jannik-300A-C4. Next base: position 1,885,610 of record NZ_CP061316.1, read on the forward strand.
ATGAATTCAGGGAAACGGGCTGCAAAACGAGCGATACGCAAAAGACGTAAAGGGTCTTCGGAAAACGCATCGGACACATGACGAAATACCTTAGCTGCTAAATCTTGCTGGCCGTTGTAGGGATCCAAAATAGGACCCACCCATTTACCATCCGCGTCGACCTCTTGTGCCATTGCATTAATAGTTAAATCTCGACGCTCTAGGTCCTGCTCTAGCGTGACCGTCGGGTCAGCATAAAACATAAAGCCTTTATAACCCTTCCCCGTTTTCCGCTCTGTACGCGCTAATGCATATTCAGCCTGCGTCTCTGGATGCAAGAACACTGGAAAATCTTTACCCACCGGACGAAAGCCCTGAGCAATCATCTCTTCTACGCTAGAGCCAACTACAACATAATCAATGTCGTGTATAGGCAAGCCCATCAGGGTATCCCGAATAGCGCCACCGACCGCATAAATCTTCATCGACTTATTTCATGCCTTCTAATGTACGACGGCTGATGCTAAAGATCTTAGTCAATGCGTCTACTCCATTGAGCGGGAGGATATTAGGCAACTGCATGGATGCAATATTGTCACGCGACATTAAGGTTGGGACAGGCAGAAACTCAAAAGCTAAAGCTTGAAGATGCCCAACAAAATCAGGAACAGGAATAATGGCACATTTTGTGTTGACCTTACGCGCAGCAAATTCCACAATCTCTTTCATGGTGTAAACAGTAGGCCCCACCAAATCATAAGATTGATGAATAGTAGATGGCATTTTTAGTGACTTGGTAAATGCACTAGCCACATCATCCACGCTCACCGGCTGAAACTGTGCCCCAGAGTTTGCTAAGGGCATGGCTGGAAATAACTTTGTCAACTTAGCAAACAAATTAATGAACTGATCTTGGGCACCAAAAATGACTGAAGGTCTAAAAATAGTCCAGTCAAGATTGCTAGCCTTTACAGCGGCCTCGCCATCACCTTTACTACGCTGATACATTGATGGGCCATTTGAGTCTGCACCCAATGCGCTCATATGTAGATAACGTTTTAGGCCGTGCAACTGCATAGCAGTGATAATATTTTTGGGAAGCTCTACATGCGCAGCTTCAAATACTTTTCCATAAGGCTGTGCAGGCTTGTCATGCAGTACGCCCACTAAATTAATGACTGCACCACCAGGCTTGATTCGCGAGCAAAGCTCTTGCAAAACATCAAACTCATGCACATCAGCATCTTCTAGATGCACTTTTGGCAGCATACGTAATTCACGTGCAGATACTAAGTGTCTAGTCGGCAATAAAACAGAATAGCCCTCAGATTGCAACTGAGCAGCCAAAACTCTACCGACAAAACCGTTACCGCCAATTAGCAGAATGTCATATTTCATAAAACTCCTATGCAGTTGAAATACTAAGGTAGCTCTGATGCGTTTGCTGCTTTAGGAGCGATTACCCCTAAACGCTGTTTTAAAGACTGTGTCTGACCGTGCATCACCGATGAATAATACGTTGCATTCGCCAAAACGTTTTTTACATAGGTGCGCGTCTCATTAAATGGAATCGTTTCTGCAAAGATCGCGCCTTCAGTCGGGCTAGTGAGTTTTTCCCGCCAAGTTTTAGATCGTGATGGTCCAGCGTTATAGGCGGCAGATGCGAGAACCCAAGATCCATCTAAATCTACCAAGACCATATTCAAATAATTACTGCCCAAAGTTAAATTAGTATTAGTGTCTGCCAGCTTGTCATTGGTATACGAAGTCATACCAATTTTCTTGGCAACATACTTCGCTGTATTTGGCATCACCTGCATTAATCCTGAGGCACCAACTGATGATGAGGCATTCATGATGAAGCGTGACTCTTGGCGAATCAAGCCATATGCCCACGCCAAGTTCAAATCAATTTGTTTGGCAATTGGTGATAGCTCATCGCGATAAGGGGTTGGGTAGCGTAAGCTAAAGTCATGCTCTTGCTTAGTACGATCAGCCGTATTCACAACGCGGTCGTACAAACCAATCCGCTTAGCGTATTCAGCGGCTGCAAGCAACTGCTTATCACTCATATTACGCAACTCCCAATTCCAGTCGCGATTACCTTCAAAGCGCAAATTCATGGCATAGAAGCGCTCACCCCTAATAAAGCCTTTGCGCTGAGACATGGATTCGATTTCTGCATCACTCACTTTGGTTCTTGCAGGCGCATGATTCGATTTACCCAAGTCTTCGCGAGCAAGCTGTCCATAAAAGTTGTACTGGTCAGCAATGAGTTCAAGGTTCTCCCGTGCTTTTTCATTTTGGCTATCAACTTTTAATGCACGTGCATACCAATAAGTCCAAGCGGGATCTCTACTACGAACGACAGGATTCATGCCTTCAATTGCGTTCTTTACCAGCACCCAGTCTTTTGCGCGTAGACCTGCTCGCACTTTCCACTCTTGCCCTTCAGTTGAAAGAAGGTCGTTATAGCCCAGTTCTTGTTGAAAACGATATGCATCATCCGCATTCGGATCTAATTTCTTTGCAAGGAACTGACCAATTACGCCCCAAGCTACGGCCTGGTTTTCTTTGCTATAGCGCGATGCATTTTGAGAAAAATCTCTAAATGCTTTTGCAGGGTCTGCTTTGGCTACCTTCACAATATCAGCAATCGGATCTTCACCACCCAGGCGGCGTGACATGGTGTCAAAACCCATTTCACTAGCAGCACGGCCAATTGCCTTAGCCTCACTCGGCGTCATTCCCCCAGTAACAACTAGGGCGGGTACCAATTCTTGGCAAGCCTGACCAAAATTACGTGGATCTAATAGTATTGCGCGGGCATCGATTGCGACTTTAGTTGGGTTCTCCCCCTGCGCCAATTTTGACTGCAGTGCATAGCACTTCACTTGCGTGTCGTCATCCAAAACAAACTTCGGATATTCAGCATCAAAACTTGACCAATCTTTTCGCTTACCTAAAACGAGTAGCCAATCATTACGCATCCGATCAGCCAGAGCAGTACCTTGATATTGATTTAGAAAAGCCACTACCTGTGAGTCCACATTACTATCGGCTCGCGCCACACCAGCACTATCAAATAGCTGAGGTTTGATACGGAAATAGCTTACATAGTCTTCATATGGGTAATTGGAGAGGCTAGCAGCTAAGGTTTGCGCACGGACCGCATCATTTCTTTTGGCCGCTTCACGCAACTCAATAAAGGTGCGATCACCCTCAGTAACTTCAAAGGCTGAAATTCTGCTCACTTTAGCGGGAACGGTTTTCTTCACCTTCTCAGCAAAAATACTGGGCGAACTGCTCAATAGAGCCAGAAATAGAATTCCGCCCGCAGCTTTTTGCCAAATACTAAAAACATCAAACCTCTTTTTCACCGTCTAGCCTTATCGATTTACTATATCCCTCAATTTTCGCCTGATAATGGTCGATATGCACGGCAATTCTCCAAAATCGCTACGGCAGGACTTACTTGCCCAAAGGAAACAGTTTGCGGCTAGCGCAAGCTATCCCATGGCACGAGAAGCTATTTTGACTGGCTTAGCTGGTTTTCTGGCCGACCATGACACTCAAGTTCAATCTCTTGCCTTGTATTGCCCCATACAAGATGAACTGGATCTTCGGCCGACACTATTAGCTTGGGCCGAGGGCAATAAAGCTAGAACGCTAGCACTCCCTTTTGCGCGCCCCGATAAACATTTAGATTTTTATGCCTGGCAAGCGGGTGACTTACTAATTCCAAGTCGCCACGGCGTGCCGGAGCCAGACCCGAATAACCCTCGTAGACATCAAGTCACTCCAGACTGCATCTTGATTCCCTGTGTAGGCTGGTCAGAATCCAGCGTGGGTAATAAAACGCGTTATTGGCGACTTGGGTATGGGGGTGGATACTTTGACCGCACCTTAGCCCAACTACGTAAAGCTAAACCAAGCCTACTGTGCGTAGGCATTGGCTTTGATTGGCAAAAATTAGATGATGCTCAATGGCAGGCTCAAACACATGATGAGCCTTTGGATGCCATGCTGACTGAGTCAGGCCTATTAATTACTTATTGAGACTGAGATTGTCTGCAATCGCCAAAACAGCATCTGCTTGATTCAAGGAATAGAAATGCAATCCTGGTGCGCCAGCAGTTAAAAGTTGATCGCAAAGATCAGTCACCACTTCCTCACCAAACGCACGAATCGAAGCGGTGTCATCGCCATAAGACTGCAAACGCAAACGAATCCAGCGCGGAATTTCTGCGCCACAAGCATCTGAAAAACGCAGTAACTGGGTGCTATTGGTAATCGGCATAATTCCAGCAATGACTGGCTCAGTAACGCCCAAGTCATAAGCCTCATCCACAAAGCGGAAGTAAGCATCGCTGTTGTAGAAATACTGAGTTACTGCTGAATTAGCGCCAGCCTTCATCTTCTGCACAAAGAAGTCAACATCTGTTGCAGGCGACTTAGCTTGAGGGTGTGTCTCTGGATAAGCTGCAACATCAATGTGAAACCAATCACCCGTTTCTGCACGAATAAATTCCACTAACTCGTTAGCGTGATGAAACTCGCCATACTGACCCATGCCAGATGGCAAGTCACCACGTAAAGCTACGATACGTTTAACGCCTAAAGCCTGATATTGCTTCAACATCTCGCGCACGCTTTCACGTGAGCTACCAACACAAGATAAGTGGGGAGCAACTGCTGCACCAGCAGCATGAATATCGCTCACTACTTTTAGTGTGCCAGATTGAGTAGAGCCACCGGCACCAAAAGTCACAGAATAAAAAGCGGGCTTCAGCGTTTCACTAAAACGCTCGCGCACTAGATGCAACTTGCTCTCACCTTCAGGTGTTTTTGGAGGAAAGAATTCAACGCTTAATTCCATGATCTTGGGCCTGTATCTCTATTTCTCTATTGAACAATATCTAGCAATGTGCAGATTAATAACGGTAGTGGTCAGCCTTATAAGGGCCTTCCTTCGTTACGCCAATGTAAGAGGCTTGCTGATCTGACAGTACAGTTAGCTGTGCATTCAATGTCTTGAGCTGCAAACGAGCAACCTTCTCATCCAAATGCTTAGGCAATGTGTAAACGCCGACTGGGTATTTATCTGTGCCAACTGCATTCCACAACTCGATCTGTGCAATCACTTGGTTCGCAAATGAAGAGCTCATGACATAAGATGGGTGACCTGTACCGCAACCAAGGTTAACCAAACGGCCTTTAGCCAAGATGATGATGCGCTTCTCAGGGTTTCCATTGGCTGCTGGGAAAATTACGTGATCAACTTGTGGCTTAATTTCTTCCCACTTGTATTTCTCGATACCAGCCACATCAATCTCGTTATCGAAGTGTCCAATGTTACAAACGATAGCTTGGTTCTTCATCTTCACCATGTGGTCATGTGTAATCACATGATAGTTACCAGTTGCTGAAACAAAGATGTCTGCCTTATCTGCAGCGTAGTCCATTGTCACTACGCGATAGCCTTCCATCGCTGCTTGTAATGCACAGATTGGATCCACTTCAGTAACCCAAACTTGAGCAGACAAAGCACGTAGAGCTTGAGCTGAACCTTTACCTACATCGCCGTAACCACAAACCACGGCAACCTTACCGGCAACCATTACGTCAGTAGCACGCTTGATCGCATCAACCAAAGATTCGCGGCAACCATAGAGGTTATCGAACTTACTCTTAGTAACAGAATCATTCACGTTAATTGCTGGGAACTTCAAGTCACCTTTTGCGAACATCTGATAGAGACGATGTACACCAGTAGTAGTTTCTTCAGTTACGCCTTTTACTTTTTCTAAGCGTGTGGAATACCAAGTTGGGTCTTGTGCTAATTTCTTTTTAATGGCAGAAAACAAAATGGTTTCTTCTTCGCTTGTTGGGTGATTCAAGCAAGCCTGATCTTTTTCAGCACGTGCGCCAAGGTGCAGTAGCAAGGTTGCATCGCCGCCGTCATCCAAAATCATATTGGTGAAGCCGCCATCAGCCCACTCAAAAATACGGTGGGTGTAATCCCAATACTGCTCAAGAGTCTCGCCCTTGATGGCAAACACTGGTGTGCCATTTGCAGCAATTGCTGCAGCAGCGTGATCTTGTGTGGAGAAAATATTGCAAGAGGCCCACTGCACTTCAGCGCCGAGCGCTTCAAGCGTCTCGATCAATACTGCCGTTTGAATGGTCATGTGCAATGAACCAGTGATGCGTGCACCACGCAATGGCTGCTGCGATGCAAACTCGTCGCGAATTGCGATGAGACCTGGCATTTCAGTTTCAGCAATGGCAATTTCTTTACGACCAAAATCAGCCAAAGAAATATCAGCAATAGCGCAGCGGGTTGCTACAAAGTTGTTTAAATCGGAAACGGTACTCATGAATGCTCCAGCTAAAGACGATCCAATGCTGGAGTAGGAACTCGCTAGCCATTGAATCATGGGTTAGCGAGCGCAGTTGCAATTAGCAAACTCTGGGGTTACCTAGGAGTCCACTCCCTTCAAGCCTGGGGAAACACTGGTTCTCAGTATTCCTTGCAACGCTCCTTGAAGGTATGACGAAATTGTAATCAATTTCGCCATATTTCGCCTCAATACCACTACATACTGCAAATTTACTGCCTAGAAAGCAGATTACAAGCCGGCTGCTGCACGTAAGGCAGGCGCCTTATCGCACTGCTCCCAAGTAAATTCTGGCTCTTCACGACCAAAGTGACCATAAGCAGCAGTCTTACGATAAATCGGACGTAATAGGTTCAGCATCTTGACGATGCCCTTTGGACGCAAGTCAAAGTGCTCAGAAACCAGCTGTGCAATCTTCTCGTCAGAAATCTTGCCAGTACCGAAAGTACTCACCATTACTGAAGTTGGTTTAGCCACACCAATCGCGTAAGAGATCTGAATCAAGCACTTGCTTGCCAAACCAGCAGCAACGACGTTCTTTGCCACATAGCGACCAGCATACGCAGCGGAACGGTCAACCTTGGAAGGATCCTTCCCAGAGAAGGCGCCACCACCGTGAGGAGCTGCACCGCCGTAGGTATCCACAATGATCTTGCGACCTGTCAAACCACAATCGCCTTGCGGGCCGCCGATCACAAATCGACCTGTTGGGTTTACTAAGAAATTAATCGCGCCTTTGATCAAATGCTTTGGCAACACTGGTTTGATGATTTCTTCGATCACTGCTTCGCGCAATTTCTCGAGAGAGATTTCTTCATCATGTTGTGTGGAGAGAACTACTGTATCGATTGAGTCAGGCTTGCCATCCACATAGCGCAAGGTCACTTGAGACTTCGCATCTGGACGCAACCAGTTCAAACGGCCGTCACGGCGAAGTTGAGACTGACGCTCTACCAAGCGGTGGGACAAGTGAATTGGCAAAGGCATGAGCTCTGCAGTTTCATCACAGGCGTAACCAAACATCAAACCTTGGTCACCAGCACCTTGGTCTAAGCCGTCATCATGAGCCTTGTCTACACCCTGTGCGATATCAGGACTTTGCTTGTCATAAGCAACCAACACGGCACAACCTTTGTAATCAATACCGTAGTCAGTATTGTCGTAACCAATTTCACGCAAAGTATTACGAGCTACTTGAATGTAATCCACATTGGCATTCGTTGTAATCTCACCAGCCAACACTACTAAGCCGGTATTACACAAAGTTTCTGCAGCAACGCGCGCAGTTGGGTCCTGAGCCAGGATCGAATCCAAGATGGCATCAGAGATTTGGTCTGCTACTTTATCGGGGTGACCTTCAGAAACCGATTCTGAGGTAAAGAAGTAATCATTTGCCATTGCATATTCCTTTAAAAATTAACACGATCATTGGGACAACTCGACGTGCCAGGAATTTCAACGGCGACGCTTTAGCAGAATTTATGAATCGCCCTGCAAGTTGCCTTAACTCAGCGATGGTGCAATTTTATCCGAAAAATGCTTTATTTATCAAGCTAGATCGGAAATTTGGCCCTAGCGCTGGCATTGAATATCATTAGAGGGTGCGCAAATTCCTTCTTAAGCTAACCCTCGCTGCAATAGCGGTATTACCCTTATTCCTAGTTCAGGTAATTGGGGCTGCTTTAGGGGTTCTGGCTTATGTGGGCTCCAAGCAATATCGATCACTTTTTCGTCCTCAATACGAGGCCGTTATTAAAAGTCATCATTTGCCCCTGCAAATCTGGCGTGCGACTGCTGCATCTGGGCAACTCTTCTCTGACAGTTTGTGGATTTGGCGAAATCCCAAAAAAGCACTTTCCCTTGTTGAAGTACAAGACTGGGATCTCGTTGAAGCAGCTATCAATGAAGGACATGGCTTAGTCATGCTCACACCCCACCTTGGCGGCTTTGAAATTATTCCTCGGGTACTTGCGCAGCACTTCCCCGCCACCATTCTTTATCGTCCGTCCCGCCAAGAATGGCTTAACGAAGTGGTGGAAGAGGGTCGCGCTTACCCCAATATGCATTTCGTACCAACGAACCTTAATGGCGTTCGTCAAATGACGCGAGCGCTGACACGTGGTGAAGCAATTGGCATTCTTCCAGATCAAGTCCCGAGCGGTGGTGAAGGTGTGTGGGTTCCTTTTTTTGGACGCCCTGCCTACACAACTCCACTTCCTGCACGCCTAGCCAATCGCAATAACACACCGGTTGTGATGTTTACTGCCAAACGTAAAGGGCTTGGTAAAGGCTGGCTCATGCAAGCTAAGAGACTAGAGCCGCTTTCTGAAGACTCGACACTCGCAGCCACTGAACTCAACGTTGCCATTGAGAATGCAATCCTAGTTGCACCCAATCAATTCATCTGGGCCTATAACCGCTACAAACATCCCAGTGGAGCGGAATTACCACCGAGTAACTAGTTAATAAATTTATAATTTATTCAACATGACCTGGTTACAAAACGTTTTCAATTTTCTAGCACTCAGCTTACTGCGCCTGTTTGCTTTTTTGCCTTATGTTCTCACTATTTACATAGGTTATGGCCTTGGCTGGTTGGCGGCGCATATACCCAATGAGCGTGCCAAGGTTGTTAAAACAAACCTACGTCTTTGCTTTCCTAATCTGAGCGAAGATGAAATTCATTCGCTTGCATTAGAACATTGGAAGTTATTCGGACGCAGCGTCATCGAGAGAAGTCGTATTTGGCTTGGCAGCGGAAAGCAGATCACCAACATCGTCAGCATCAATTCTGAGATTACGCTGGGGGATCGCAAACCACGTCTACTAATCAACCCACACTTTGTTGGGCTTGAAGGTGGCTTCATGGCACTATCGGTATTAGCAAGTCAGCATGATTGGCCTCGTGGTGCTGGCCTCTACCAAAATATGAAGAATCCTTTTTTCAATCAAAAAATGATTGAATGGAGAAATCGTTTTGGGGGGAAATCAATCGAGAGACAAAGTCGCTTGCGCGATTTGATCCGGGAAATTCAAACCGGGAACTTTATTTTTATTGCGCCTGACATTGATCTCGGTCCACGTGACTCGGTTTTTGTTCCCTTCTTTCGAATTCAAACCAATACCATCACCTCAGTCTCACGCCTGGCTAGGCTCAGCGGTGCAGAAGTGTGCCTCATGACCACAACCTTAAATGCTGATCGGATGGGATATACCTGCAACATCAGCGCGCCCCTTCCCAATTTTCCAACAGATAATGTTGAGGCAGATACCGCACGCCTGAATAAATATATCGAAGACCTTGTTCGCGAAAGGCCTGCAGAGTACTATTGGGTACACAAGCGCTTTAAACATAGGCCGCCTGGCGAGCCTAGCCTTTACAACTAATTGGAATTCTTTTGAGCACGAATTTAAACCTGTCTTCACGCAAATTACGCTTCACCAAAATGCATGGTGCGGGCAATGATTTCATTGTGCTCAATGGGATTGATCAAGATCTCAGCGCTATCACTCGTGAACAATGGCAAAAGCTTGCCCATCGCCAGTTTGGTATTGGTGCGGATCAAATCCTGCTGGTTGAAAAAGCCACGCGCCCTGATGCCGATTTTCGTTATCGTATTTTTAATTCTGACGGTGGCGAGGTAGAGCAATGCGGTAATGGCTCGCGTTGCTTTGTTCGCTTTGTTCTCGACCAAGGTCTATCAACTAAAAATCCTTTGCGCGTTGAAGTTGCGCATACAGTGCTTACACTTAAATCTCATGAAGATAGCCAGGTGGAAGTGGATATGGGCGCGCCGATTTTTGAGCACAGCCAAATTCCATTTAATGCGAGTGGCCTAGCAAGTAAGCAAGAGTTTCATGAAATGCTCTATGCATTACCTATTGCTACGCCTGCTGCACACGATAGCTGGATAGGTGTTTTGTCGATGGGTAATCCCCATGCAGTTCAAGTGGTGGGTGATGTTGACAGCGCACCCGTTCTCGAAGAAGGTCCGTCAATCGAGAGAGATCCGGTATTTCCAAAAAGAGTGAATGCTGGCTACATGCAAGTGATCAATCGCAATGAAATTAAATTGCGCGTCTATGAGCGGGGCGCTGGTGAGACTCTTGCTTGTGGCACTGGCGCATGCGCTGCAGTAGTCTCCGGCATTCGTCGAGGCTTACTTGACTCCCCCGTCAAAGTGCACACCCGTGGCGGTGATTTGCAAATTGCCTGGGGCGGAATGTTTAATGAAGTGGCCCAGAGCGTCATCATGACTGGGCCAGCCATCACCGTGTTCGAGGGTGAAACACAAATCTAAAGGGTAGAACTGCAGAAACTACTGCTACTGCTCTTTAAATTAAATTCCGTATTTCTCGCGATAGGCTTTCACTGCTGGAAGATACTTTGTTAACTCGGCATTGCTCGAGGCAGTTAAGAAGGCCATCAGGTCTGCCAGGTTTGCAATTGCTACAACCGGCAAACCAAACTCTTGCTCCACTGCTTGCACTGCTGACTTATCGCCAATCTCTGTAGCCGTACCGGACTTCTCCATACGATCCAAAGCAATCAATACCGCCGCCGGCTCAGCACCCGCATCCCGAATCAACTTCACAGACTCGCGTACAGATGTCCCGGCTGAGATCACATCATCAATGATGACCACCTTGCCTTTAACTGGAGCACCCACCAGTGAGCCTCCCTCGCCATGATCTTTGGCTTCTTTACGGTTGTAGGCATATGGAACATTGCGGCCAGCATCGGCTAAAGCAATTGCAGTGGCAGCAGCCAAAGTGATGCCTTTATAAGCTGGGCCGTACAGCATGTCATATTGAAGACCAGACTCTTGCAAAGCCTTGGCGTAATACTTTCCTAGCGCACTTAGGCGGGTACCATCATTGAATCCGCCCGCATTAAAGAAATAAGGAGAAAGGCGCCCCGCTTTAGTTTTAAACTCCCCAAACGACAAAACATTTGCCTCCAAAGCAAATTGAATAAAGTTATCTTGATTAGAATTTTTTGAGCTCATAGGCCTATATGTTACGCATCATTTCTGCCAACCTCAACGGTATCCGCTCCGCGGTCAAAAAAGGCTTTATGCCATGGGTGGTGAAGCAAAAGGCGGACTTTGTCTGTATGCAGGAGCTCAAGGCTCAGCAAGACGATTTAGAAGATGCCATTCTGAATCCGGATGGGCTACACGGCTTTTTTCATCATGCCGAGAAAAAAGGCTATAGCGGGTGCGGCATCTATACCCCCCATAAGCCAGATGAGGTCCTATATGGCTATGGCAATGAGGAGTTCGATGCTGAAGGTCGCTATGTCGAGGCTCGATTCAAAAAGCTCTCTGTCATCTCGGTATACATGCCCTCAGGCTCAAGCTCGCCAGAAAGGCAGGAAGCAAAATATCGTTATCTAGACTCTTTCTTGCCACACTTGGTTGAACTCAAAAAGTCAGGGCGCGAAATTGTGCTGTGTGGGGACGTCAATATTGCCCACAACGAGATTGACCTTAAAAACTGGAAAGGCAATCTGAAGAACTCAGGATTTTTACCCGAAGAGCGCGCTTGGCTGACAAACCTATTTGGCAAAATTGGCTACGTAGATGTCTATAGAAAACTAGAGCCCGAAGCGACTGACGCCTGCTACACCTGGTGGAGTAATCGGGGTCAAGCTTATGCAAAGAACGTGGGCTGGCGCATCGACTATCACATCACTACCCCAGGAATTGCGGGGAGCGCTAAAAATACTGCGGTGTATAAAGAAGAGCGTTTCTCAGATCATGCACCACTCACAGTAGATTACGACTGGTCTATTTAGCGACTTGTGAATCGTGTTTTTTGAATTCCACTACTTTGAAGTGGATGGTGAGCCAAATCAGAATTAAGACCGGCGCTCCAATAATTGCGGTACTGATAAAAAAACTTGCATAGCCAAAGTTATTTACAAAAACGCCAGAAAATCCAGCCAGCCACTTTGGCAATAAGAGCATCATGGAGCTAAATAATGCGTACTGCGTTGCGGAGTACTGGATATTCGTCAAGGCCGATAAGAATGCGATGAACGCTGCCGAAGCTATTCCGGAACTCAGGTTATCCGCAGAGATCACCCAAACCAAGCCATGCAAATCGTGGCCCTGTGTCGCAAGCCAAGCAAATAATAAATTGCTGACGGCCGATAAAATTGCACCCAGCAACAAAATGCGCATCACACCAAAACGTAAAGTGAGTACACCCCCAAGGAAGGCTCCAACTAATGTCATCACTACTCCAAAGACTTTACTAACAGCTGCGACCTCATCTTTGGTGTATCCCATATCTACATAAAATGGGTTAGCCATAATTCCCATCACCACATCACTAATACGATAGATGGCAATTAAAGACAAAATCAAAATAGCGTGCCAACCGTAACGCTTAATAAAGTCGGCAAATGGTTCAATCAAGGTTTGATGTAGCCATGCCTTTGCATTGCGCGCTTTTGCAAGCTCAATACGAACCGGCTCTTTACTAAATAAGGTAGTAATGACCCCCACCCCAATCGAGAGCGCCATACAAAGATAGGCAAATTGCCAGGCAGCCGGATCATATCCAGCAAGCCCAGATTCAGCACGGGCAGCCAACCAGAGAACACCTGCACCAGACCAAATCAATGCGAGGCGATAGCCCGTTTGATAGGTAGCGGCTAATGCTGCTTGATGATCACTATCTGCAGACTCAATCCGAAAAGCATCTAAAGCAATATCTTGCGTTGCAGAACCAAAGGCAACCAGAAGAGCGCACCACACAATTGGTGTGAGTTGAGCTTTGGGATCAATGCTGGCCATGCCGACCAAGCCAAGAATAATGAGCAACTGCGCAAAAAGCAGCCAGCTACGTCTTCTACCAAATAATGTTGATAACAAAGGGATGGGCAATCGATCTACTAAAGGGGCCCACATCCACTTAAACGCGTAGATCAAACCAACCCAAGTCAGATAACCAATCGTGCTGCGATCAATACCAGCCTCTCTTAGCCAAAAGCTCAAGGTTCCTAAAATAAGCAGCAAAGGTAGACCGGCGGAGAAGCCCAAGAAGAGCATTCGGAGGCATGGCCATTCGAGATAAACCCGAAAATCTTTCAGCCAGGACTGAAGGGCACTAAGCACGTCGAACGCGGAACAGCGCTAGGCTTCCAAAAAGATTCGGCATCAAAGTAACCTGACGACCCTCATGCAAGATGCATTGATCCAGAATTTGGAGACCCAAGCTTGAGGCTAATTTTTCAAAATCAGCAACGGTAAGAACGCGCACATTAGGCGTGTTGTACCACTGGTAAGGCAAGCTTTTAGAAACTGGCATACGGCCAAAGCCAACTGCTAGGCGGTGTGACCAATGGCCAAAATTTGGGAAAGAAACAACTGACTCCTTGCCAACGCGCACCACTTCACGCAAGATCTTTTCAGTTTCGTGAATGGTTTGTAGTGTTTGAGAGAGTACAACCGTATCAAAACTATTGTTCTCAAAAAGTGCCAAACCGCCTTCAAGATTTTGCTGAATGACATTCAAACCTTTTTGCACACATGAGAGTACACGGGCATCATCAATCTCAACGCCATAAGCATGGACTGGCTTTTGTTTCTGCAAATACTCCAAGAAACTACCATCGCCGCAACCCAGGTCTAGCACTTCACTATTGGGCGCAATCCAGTTCGCTATCGCGGCAAAGTCAGCGCGCTTCATGATTTAGCCTCAAGCATTTGTTTGAAATAAGCACGAATCAGATTGTGATAACGCGAGTCATCTAATAAGAAAGCATCATGCCCATGTGGTGCATCAATCTCTGCATAACTCACTTCACTCTTATTACTGAGTAAAGATTCCACAATTTCGCGGCTGCGATTAGGGGGGAAGCGCCAATCAGTAGAAAAACTCACGACCAAAAACTTAGCTTGCACTTCTGCTAGAGCGCGATTGAGACTTCCTTCATAACGACGAGAAGGGTCAAAATAATCTAGCGCCCTGGTAATGAGTAAATAAGTATTGGCATCAAAGTAAGTAGAAAACTTATCGCCTTGATGGCGCAAATAACTCTCTACCTCAAATTCCACATCAAAGCTAAAGCGGTAGTCTTGAGATTCGCCGTGAGGTCGTTGTAATTCGCGCCCAAACTTTTCTGCCATATCATCGTCAGATAAGTAGGTAATATGTCCAACCATACGAGCCAACTTTAGACCACGCTTTGGCACCACGCCATGCTCGTAATAATTACCACCATGAAAATCTGGGTCAGACAAAATAGCATTACGCGCTACTTCATTGAACGCGATGTTTTGCGCACTCAGTTTTGGCGTCGAGGCAATAACCAAACAATGCCCAAGGCGTTTTGGAAATTGGATAGACCATGCTAATGCCTGCATTCCACCCAAGCTTCCACCCATGACTGCAGCAAAACGACGTATACCCAATTTATCAGCCAAACGCGCCTGAGTATTGACCCAATCCTCAACCGTGATGACAGGGAATTCTGCGCCATAAGGCTTTTTAGTGGCAGGATTGATGCTCATTGGCCCGGTCGATCCGAAGCAAGAGCCTAAGTTATTAACCCCAATAACAAAGAAATGATTTGTATCTACTGGCTTGCCTGGCCCAATCATGTTGTCCCACCAGCCGATATCTTTTGCATCATCGGGATTGGGTCCTGCTACATGGTGTGATGCATTGAGCGCATGACAAACCAGCACGGCATTACTTTTATCGGCATTCAGCTTGCCGTAAGTTTCAATAACTAAATCGTAGCTCGATAAGATGGCGCCACTTTGCAAAGGCAAGGGCTCGGCAAAGTGGATAGTGTTTCTAGAGAGATGTAACTCGCTCATTCGGACAGAAGAATGCGAAGGCTAATATCAGATGCTTCGGTTGGCAGCTTCTTAAAGCCGCTTCGAGCAAATCGATGCCAGCGACCTAGGACGCAACTCATCAACATAGCTGCTCGGACACTAACCTCATCTTGACTTACATTCGCCCAAGCACCGCCTTGGGTTTGAGCAATGCGTAAGGACTGCTTGAGAGATGCCTCCACGCGATCCAGTACCTGTGTAATACGCTCTTGCAGGCGATCATCCTCTTGCAACAAAGCATCACCCAAAAGTACGCGAGTCATGCCAGGATTCTTTTCTGCGAAGAACAACAGCATCTGCAAAATCCCGCGAGCTTGTGCAAGCCCAGATTCTTCTTTTTGATTAATCTGATTAATCAAACCAAAAACTGTTTGCTCAATAAATGAAATCAAGCCCTCAAACATCTGCGCCTTACTAGCGAAATGCCGATAGAGCGCCGCTTCTGATACCTGAATTTTTGCCGCTAATGCTGCAGTAGTGACTCGCTCACCCTTTGGGTTTTGCAACATCTCTGCCAGCACCTGCAAGATCTGTAGACGACGTTCACCAGGACGCGGGCGCTTGCGTGTCTTACCCTCTTCGGCAACCGTCGCTTCGATCTCTGATGCAGTAGGGTCTAAGGAATCACGCATATCTATATCTCTTATCCACTCTCAGCGGGAGCGAATCATTGTTCCAAAAGCTTGTTCAGTCAGAATCTCAAGCAACAGTGAGTGCTCAATTCGACCATCAATGATGTGAACAGAATTCACACCACTCTTTGCCGCATCTAATGCAGAGGAAATCTTTGGCAACATTCCACCAGAAATCGTTCCGTCAGCAAACAAACCATCAATTTCACGTGCAGTCAGATCGGTTAAGAGTGTGCCGGCCTTATCCATCACGCCCGGAATATTGGTCATCATGACCAATTTCTCTGCATGCAAAATTTCTGCCATCTTGCCAGCGACTAAGTCAGCATTGATGTTGTATGCCTGACCTTCTTCGCTAAATCCAATCGGAGAGATCACTGGAATAAATGCGTCATCTTGCAATGCTTTAACAACTGCCGGATTAATGGCTTCAATCTCACCAACAAACCCTAAATCAATAGTGCCGCCTGCTTTCTTTTCATCGGCAACCAACATCTTCTTCGCACGAATCAAGCCACCATCTTTACCAGTCAAACCAACCGCCTGGCCACCGAAGTGGTTAATCAACATCACAATATCTTGCTGTACTTCACCGCCGAGAACCCACTCCACCACTTCCATGGTTTCTTCATCGGTTACGCGCATACCTTGAATAAAGGTGCCGGTCTTACCAATCTTCTTGAGGGCTTCATCAATTTGCGGACCGCCACCATGCACCACTACTGGGTTCATACCAACCAGCTTAAGCAAAATGACATCGCGCGCAAAACTTTCTTTCAGGCGCTCTTCGACCATCGCATTCCCGCCGTACTTAATCACAATAGTCTTACCGTGATAAGCGCGAATGTAAGGCAAAGCCTCGGCCAAAATCTCCGCCTTAAGTAAGGGTGGGATTTCGCTAATAGATGGGGATTGCTTAGTCATTGCTACTTGTGTATTCAGTCTAGTAATTAATCGCCAAACAATTTTTGACGAAGTTCACGACGCTCTTGCGCCTCCAGTGAGAGATTGGCTGTTGGACGTGCAATTAAACGGTTCAAGCCAATCGGCTCGCCTGTCTCCTCACACCAACCATAATCACCAGACTCAATGCGGGCCAAAGCCTGCTCAACTTTTTTCAAGAGCTTGCGCTCACGATCACGTGTGCGCAGCTCAAGTGCATGCTCTTCCTCGATCGTTGCACGGTCAGCAGGATCAGGAACCAAAATGTTTTCACGCAAATGCTCTGTAGTTTCAGAAGCATTTTTCAAAATATCGTCTTTTAAAGTCAAGAGCTTTTGACGGAAAAAATCTAGCTGAGCCGCATTCATATAGTCCTTTTCGGACATCTTGAGCAATTCAACTTCTGTTAAAGGGGCACCCTTAGCAGCCTTTGCACTTGCAGCCTTAGTGGGCGCTTTTGCTGTAGCCGTAGCTTTCGTTGGTGTTTTTACCGTCATTTCGTTCTTTCCATGGATCTAAACCATTATTACTTCATTCTGCCAAACTTTTACCGCCCTTTTGCCAATATTTATCAATATTGACCGTGGCGCCGGATTGTACTTGATATTTCTTAGGCCAAACACCCTTCAAGCCCAGCCAGCAGGGTGTCTTTAGGCAAATCAATGCCGATAAAAACCATCCGCGTTTGCTTTGGCTCAGCACCCCAAACACCCGCTAAATCACTTCCCATCATCTGATGAACCCCCTGGAACACGACTTTTCGGTTGCTACCCTTCACATAGAGGACGCCTTTATAGCGCAACATCTTCTCTCCGAAGACCTCCAAAATACCCCCCAGGAAGTCCTCTAATTTTTTATGATCAAAGGGTTTATCACTACGAAAAACGAAGGATTGAATGCGGTCTGTATGGCCTGCATGGCCATGATGGTCGTGACTATGGTCATGCCCACAAGTGCTGTGATCATGGTGGTCATGGCTATGATCGTGGCCACAAGTAGCGTGATCATGATCGTCTTGCTCTAGGAAATGAGGGTCAATATCGAGCTTGGCATTCAAATTAAAGCCCTTAAGATCCAAAACAGCGTCTAAGGGCACTACCCCTTTAGATATACCCTGAATTGGGGCGCGGGGATTCATATGCATTAAACGATTGCGTAAAGCATCCACTTCAGCCGGCGTTACCAAATCCGTCTTAGTAATGAAGATCTGATCGGCAAAGCCTACTTGGCGCTGCGCCTCTTCATGCTCTGTGAGCTGCTGTGGGCCATGCTTGGCATCCACAAGAGTGACCACCGCATCCAATACGTAATGATCCGCAACATCATCGTCCATAAAGAATGTTTGGGCTACCGGGCCTGGATTAGCCACACCAGTAGTCTCAATGACTACGCGATCAAAACTAATCTTTTTATCTTTACGCTGCTCCCAGAGTGAATTGAGGGCCTCCACTAAATCGCCGCGGATCGTGCAACAAATACAGCCATTACTCATTTGCACAATGTTCTCTTGATTGTCTTGAACCAAGATGTCGTTATCAATATTCTCTTCGCCGAACTCGTTTTCAATCACGGCAATTTTTTTGCCATGCTCTTCAGTCAAGATGTGTTTGAGCAAAGTCGTTTTGCCGCTACCTAAAAAGCCTGTAAGAATTGTTACTGGAATTAACGCCATGATCGATCCATTCAAAATCTATAAATACATTCCCTAAATAGGAAACCTTCTATCTTACCGAGTTCCTCACGCTTTGCCAGCCTTTGCGCGTGGATGGGCTTTATCGTATGCCTGCGCTAGGTGCTGGAAGTCTAAAGAGGTATAAATCTGCGTGCTGGCGATACTGGCATGCCCCAGCATCTCCTGCACCGCCCGCAAATCTTGGGACGATTGCAATACATGACTTGCGAAGCTATGGCGCATCATGTGCGGATGCACATGGGTCGGCAGGCCGGCACGCATCGCCAAGGTGCGCAGACGAGCCTGCACAGTCCGAGGGGATAGGCGCGCACCTGTAGCAGAAATAAACAAAGCCATTGATACATCTGCTTGCTCCAGTTGATCGCGGACCGCACGCCAGACTTTGAGGGATTGCATTGCAGGTCCACCAATCGGGACTGAGCGACGCTTGCCACCTTTACCCAACACCGTGACTTCTGCAGCATCCCAATCCAACCAGCCGGCTGACTCCTGTTGGCGATCTTTGCTTTGCATCACATCAATGCCCAACAGCTCTGATAAACGTAAGCCTGATGAATACAGCAAATCAATGATCGCTGCGTCACGTACAGTCTCGAGATCTTTTTTTTCTTCGGCTTCTTTAACGGCTTGGTTTACTAGAGAGAGTGCCTGCTCAACCGAGAGCGCCTTAGGCAAAGACTTCAGACGTTTGGGCGCCTTCACATCATCGACAGGATTAGCGACTAGATTGGCGGTTACCTTTCCTGCCTGCGCATCGCGACGTGCATCTTTCTCGGTCAACCAGTCATACCAGCCGCGCCATGCAGAAAGCGCTCTAGCAATCGTACGGGATGATTTTCCTTTGGAATGTAAGCGACCCGCCCAGCGACGCACATACGCATTTGTGACTTTTAATAACTCAATGGAATCATCTGCTGCCAATTCCTGCAGCTCACCCAGATCCATGCGGTACGCTTTGAGCGTATGGGGTGAGAGCTGCCTTAAAACATGCAGCTCGTGCAAATACTCTTGCACTAAGGGGTGAAGATCAGCTGGTGCTTGGCTCATAAGCCTGGATACGATCCAAAGCTGCAGCAGTGAGTTCGGCAATTTGACGTAAATAAAATGCGCCCATATCCGCAGTAAAGCGAGTTTCATCTTTGCTGGCCAACAAAAGCACTGCTGGTGATTGCGCCGCACCAATACTCTTGCCTAATGGCAGGCCAATAGCCACCATACTTTGCCACTCAGGATCAATGCTCACTTGAGTTGCCAGCAAATCTACGCTCGCTGCAGCCAGCTCTTTAGCAGAGCCACAAAGCGGCGTATCGATCCAAGGACCAAATGCTGTATTGGGTGACAAGAGTTGTGCAGCTTCCACCTCAAATACCTCTGCCAAACCCGCAGTCACTGCAGACTCTACATCTGCCTTCGTGTTGGCACCTATCAGGCGTAACAACCAGGCTACTAGGCTCTGTTGAGTTTTGTCATTGCGGCTACCGAAGTGCAACATCTCACTCAGGCGGCGGTTCAGCTCTTGGTTTTGTGTGCGCAACAAAGTCATCTGGCGCTCTTGCAATGAAATGGCGCGATCTTCATGTGGATGCTTCAAGCGGATTTCATTTAAGAGATTGGCATAGCGCTCAAAAAAACCTGGGGTAGCGCGTAACCACTCTGCCACCAATTCTTCTTGCTCGGCCTGCTTGGGATCGATTGCGCTCATCTATGTCTTTCTTGCATATTTTTTATTTAACTTTTTAGCCCAGCTTTTTACGCAACAGCTCATTCACTTGCCCTGGGTTGGCTTTACCTTGTGAGGCTTTCATAATCTGGCCCACCAAAGCATTAAATGCTTTTTCCTTGCCAGAGCGGAACTCCTCAACAGACTTTTCATTAGTTGCCAACACTTTATCGATCATGGCTTCCAACTCACCGCTGTCACTAATTTGCTTTAAACCTTTAGCTTCAATCACTTCATCAACAGTGCTAATGGCTTTACCAGCAACTGCCTCCTCCCACAAAATCGCAAAGATATCCTTAGCAATCTTGTTAGAGATAGTGCCATCTGCTACGCGAGTTAATAGCGGTGCTAAATGCCCTGCTTTCAAGGGGGCATCTGCGGTAGCAATACCAGCACGATTCAATGATGAAGCAAACTCACCCGCAATTAAGTTGGCCGCAGCTTTTGCCAAAGGCTTACCAACAATGGCGAGCAGCTCTTCAAATACTTTTGCAGTGTCGCGATCTTGTGTGAGTAATTGCGTATCGTATGCACTTAAACCAAACTCACTTTGCCACTGCTCACGAAGCTGTGCTGGCAAAGGGGGCATCTTGCTGCGCACATCTGCAATCCATGCATCATCAATCACTACCGGCAATAAATCTGGGTCTGGGAAGTAGCGATAGTCATTCGCATCCTCTTTGCTTCGCATGCTGCGAGTTTCTTGACGATCGGGATCGTACAAGCGGGTTTCTTGCACGACTGTGCCACCATCTTCAATTAATTCAATTTGGCGACGCACTTCATATTGAATCGCTTCCTCTAAAAAGCGGAACGAGTTCAGATTCTTAATTTCGCAACGGGTACCAAATTCTTTTTGGCCTACTGGTCGAACGGATACGTTGGCATCACAACGGAAAGAGCCTTCTTGCATATTGCCATCACACACCCCCAACCAAACTACGAGTGTATGTAGCGCTTTTGCATAAGCGACTGCTTCAGCAGCACTGCGCATCACCGGCTCTGTCACAATTTCTAACAATGGTGTGCCGGCACGATTCAGGTCAATGCCGCTAGAGGCTTCGCCATGTGGGCCTAAGAAGCCCTCTTCGTGAACCGACTTACCAGCATCTTCTTCCATATGGGCGCGTGTGAGCTCAACTACTTTGACTTGATCGCCGACCAATATCTCTAAATGACCACCTACAACTACTGGGAGATCCATCTGACTAATCTGGTATCCCTTTGGCAAGTCAGGGTAGAAATAATTCTTGCGCGCAAAGATACTTGCTGGAGAAATCTTTGCGTTTACTGCCAAACCAAAGCGAATGGCATGCTCAACTGCCTGACGATTCAATACTGGCAAAACGCCAGGTAAAGCCAAGTCAACTGCACAAGCCTGGGTATTGGGGCCCGCACCAAAGCGCGTACTTGCACCACTAAAGATTTTTGATTGCGTTTGAAGCTGTGCGTGAGTCTCTAGACCAATCACGATTTCCCATTGCATCATGCCACCTCGCTTGCTTGACGCAAATGCCAGTCAGTACTTTGCTGATATTGATGAGCCACCTGAAGTAAGCGCGCCTCAGAAAAATAATTGCCAATGAGCTGCATACCGATAGGTAGCTTGCTTGAATTAAATCCACAAGGAACGCTCATCGCCGGTAACCCGGCTAAGTTCGTTGAGAGCGTATAAATATCCTCTAAATACATTTGCACTGGATCTTTTGATTTTTCACCTAGGCGCCATGCAACATCGGGCGCAACTGGCCCCAAGATCACATCGCACTTCTCAAATGCTGCCTGAAAATCTGCGGCAATAATGCGACGAATTTTTTGGGCCTGTAAATAATAGGCGTCGTAATAGCCATGACAGAGCACATAAGTGCCAACTAAGATACGCCGCCTCACTTCTGCTCCAAATCCTTCGGTGCGTGATTTCTTATACATGTCAGATAAATCACGATATTCATTTGCGCGGTGTCCGTAACGCACACCATCAAAGCGACTCAAATTACTTGAGGCTTCAGCTGGGGCTAAAACGTAATACACCGGAATGGACAACTTAGTCTTTGGAAGGCTTACTTCTAGCAACTCTGCACCCAAATCTTGCAATGCTTTTGCTGCTGCATTGACAGCATTAGCCACTTCAGGCGCAAGCCCTTCTGCAAAGAATTCTTTTGGCAAGCCAACCCGCAAACCTTCTAAAGGTTTTATAGAGTTTGCATTACCCTCTTTCCAATTTTGTGTGAGGTAGCGGCTGTAATCTTCTCCAGAATCGGCAAGCGAAGTAGAGTCGCGCGAGTCATGGGAAGACATTGCTGTAAGCAATAATGCGCAATCTTCAGCCGTTTTACCCATCGGGCCGGCTTGATCCAATGAAGAGGCGTAGGCAATCATCCCGTAACGAGATACGCGCCCGTAACTTGGCTTGATTCCGGTTAATCCACAAAAAGCAGCTGGCTGACGTATCGATCCACCCGTATCTGTGCCCGTTGCAATTGGCGCCAATCCTGCGGCCACTGCGGCTGCTGAGCCTCCAGAGGAGCCGCCGGCTACGTAATCTGAGTTCCACGGATTTAGAACTGGGCCATAAGCTGAATTTTCATTTGAGGAGCCCATTGCAAACTCATCCATATTGGTCTTGCCAAGGCAAACCATGCCGGCACCATTTGGATTCAACTCATCTGGGATTCCAAGATTTGAGACTACGGTGGCATCAAATGGACTGAGGTAACCCTCGAGCATTTTGGATGCTGCAGTGGACTTCCAGCCGCGCGTCACAAAGACGTCCTTATGCGCAACTGGGATACCCGTTAATTTTCCGGATTTACCTGAGGCAATGATTTTATCTGCTTTAGATGCTTGCTCTAAACTTAAGTGAGTGCTTACATCAAGGTATGCATTGAAGCGCTTTCCAGCCTCAATACGATCTAAAAAATACTTTGTCAGCTCGGTACTAGAGACCTCTTTTGCTGCCAACGCTTTGGCCATTAAGGCTATGGGTGTTTGGTGCCAGCTCATTCGATCACCCGTGGGACTAAGAAGTAGCCATCTTGCACGGCTGGGGCGGATTGCATATTTTCTGCACGATGGTCAGTTTCAGTAACGCCATCTTTGCGCAAAGGTTGCGCCAAATCACGCAGAAAGAGGATGGGGTGAGCTAAGGGGGCAAGACCGGTTGTATCGACAGCTTGCATTTCTTCAACTAAGGCAAAAACTGCCTGTAATTGGGGCAAGACTGCTTCGGCTTCTGCCTGACTTAACTCAAGGCTGGAAAGGTGCGCAATGCGCTGGACATCATCAAGTTTCATGGTGCTCTAGAGTATCATCGCTATATATATTTTTTAACACTTAATTATTTTCCCACTACATCATGTTTGGTTTTTTCCGCAGCTACTTTTCCAATGACCTAGCCATCGACCTAGGTACCGCCAACACCCTAATTTACATGCGTGAACGGGGTATTGTGCTTGATGAACCATCGGTCGTAGCAATTCGTACTGAAGGCGGTCCAAATGGCAAAAAAACCATTTTGGCAGTTGGAAAAGAAGCTAAAGCGATGTTGGGACGCGTTCCCGGAAATATTGAGGCGATTCGCCCGATGAAAGACGGCGTTATTGCCGATTTCACGATTACCGAGCAAATGCTCAAGCAATTTATCAAAATGGTGCATGAGAGCAAGCTGCTAAAGCCAAGCCCACGCATCATTATTTGCGTACCGTGTGGCTCTACTCAAGTTGAGCGTCGCGCTATTCGCGAATCGGCTTTGGGCGCAGGCGCGTCACAAGTATTTTTAATTGAAGAGCCAATGGCTGCTGCGATTGGTGCAGGCTTACCAGTTTCCGAAGCCGCCGGCTCCATGGTTGTTGACATTGGTGGCGGCACAACGGAAGTGGGCGTGATGTCATTGGGCGGAATGGTTTACAAAGGCTCTGTTCGTGTTGGAGGCGATAAGTTTGATGAAGCCATCACCAATTACATCCGCCGTAATTACGGAATGTTGATCGGCGAACAAACTGCCGAGTTGATTAAGAAAACAATTGGGTCTGCATTCCCCGGCGCTGAAGTGCGCGAGATGGAAGTAAAGGGTCGCAATCTTTCTGAAGGTATTCCACGCAGCTTCACTGTGACTAGTAATGAGATTTTGGAAGCCTTAACTGACCCATTGAATCAGATCGTGACAGCAGTAAAAGCTGCTTTAGAACAAATACCTCCTGAGCTAGCATCTGACATTGCCGAGCGGGGCATGATGCTTACTGGTGGTGGCGCACTATTGCGTGACCTCGATCGCTTGCTCTTAGAAGAAACTGGCCTTCCTATCCATGTTGCAGAAGATCCCCTCACTTGCGTCGCACGTGGTTGCGGCATCGCCTTAGAGCGCATGGACAAGTTGGGCGGCGTGTTCTCTCAAGAGTAATTGACCTAAGCGTCGATTAGGGAATTGCAACATAGCGCTCCTCCTCTTTTCAGACAAGGCGTTCCGGCTTTAGTCAAACTGATTGTCTGCCTGTCGATCAGCATCGCATTGATGTTGATCGATTTTCGCTATAAGGCACTCGATCCAATTCGCAACAATGTCAACTGGCTGTTGCGCCCACTAGAGTATGTGATGATGATGCCGCGCAATGTTTATGAAGTGACATCAGAATATTTCACTAGTCGCGGAACACTCGATAAAGAAAACCAAGAGATGAAAGTCCGCCAAGCTGAACTTTCTCTGCTTGCGAATCAATCTGAATTTCTTTTAATAGAAAATCAAAATTTGCGTCAGCTCATCGACTTACAAAATCAAGTTCCCTATAAAACATTGTCGGTGGAAATTTTATTCAATCCACCCAATCCAATTTCTCAACGGATTGTGATTAATCGGGGAAGTGCCGACGGACTAAAGCAAGGCAGTCCAATAGCCAACGACTCCGGTATCTTGGGTCAAGTAGTGCGTCTCTACAATAACTCTGCCGAGGTTTCATTATTAGAGGATCGTGACTTTGCAGTTCCTGTACAGGTGGCTCGCAATGGCTTGAGAGCAGCGGTATTTGGAGCTGGGCGTGGCAACCCCTTAGAGCTTCGCTATTTACCCGTGGCCAGTGATTTAGAAGTAGGTGACGTACTCATTACCTCTGGTATCGACGGCGTTTATCCGCCAGGTTTTGCCGTTGCAGTCATTAGTCGCATTGAGCGTAATGCGGATAAAAACTCATCGAATGTATTTTGTGTGCCAATTGCCCCCGTCAATCGCTATCGCCAGGCTTTAGCCCTTCTTTATGATCCCCAGTGGGATGCCAATGCTTCTACTGGCAGCAATAAATTAGGCGCACCGATAGTTAACGCTCCAGGCCGCCGTCAAACTCGTGCGCGAGGCATGCAATGATCGATTTTCAAAGCGGCTATATTCTGCGACCGGTTAATCCAGTCTTTATTTATTTCAGCTTACTTTGTGCGCTGTTGCTTTCACTGCTGCCAATTGGTAATTACAGCTGGGTTCCCGACTGGCTCATTATTTGTATCGTCTTTTGGAATATCCATCAACATCGCTATATTGGGGTGGGCACCGCATTCTTTCTTGGGCTCTTGATGGATGTGCATAACTCTGATCTGCTGGGCTTGCATGCTTTTAGCTACTCATTGGTCGCCTACCTTGCGATCTCTTGGCATAGACGAATCATTGTTTTGAATGTTCTCACCCAGGCGATGCACTTACTGCCGATTTTCTTACTAGTTTCATTATTCCCTGTAATCACTCACTGGCTATTGAGTGGTGAAGTCTATTGGTGGGCATTAACCGGTGCTGTCCAAGCAATGATTGAGACATTGCTATGGCCTGTAGCAACGCAAATTTTGCTTTCGCCCCAACGTCGACCCATTGATGTTGACCACAATCGTCCGCTTTAAAGCGCTGCATGGTTTCATTTAAAAAACCAAACCTCGATTCATTTCAAGAGCGCATTCATATTGCGACCTTGTTTGTTACCTTTTGCTTCCTCCTACTCATCACTCGATTGGTATGGCTACAACTGGTAAGCCATGGCAAATATGCTCTGCTAGCAGAAAGTAATCGTATTGCCCTTGTTCCTGCCCCCGCAAATCGTGGTCTATTGATCGATCGAAATGGGATTGTTATTGGCCGAAACTATTCAGCATTGACTTTGGATGTGAATGCTGAAGAGCTAAAAGGTAATGTTGATGAGCTCATTGATGAGCTCTCCCAAATCGTATTGATTTCCCCTAGGGATCGTCGGAATTTCAAGCGCTCACTTGAAGATTCTAGAAAAATGGGCACCTTTCCCCTGAGATCGATGCTTACTGAATCCGAAACAGCGCGATTTATGGCTAATCGCTATCGCTTTCCAGGTGTTGAAATACGTGCACGAAGCTTTCGCGAGTACCCTTACAACGAACTAGCCTCGCATCTGATTGGTTATATTGGGCGTGCTTCCAAACGCGATATCGAGCGCATGCAAGTTGAAATCGATAATTCCAAAGCCGGTGATCCTGACGCGCTCCAAACTTCATTTCTACCAGGGATTCAATATGTCGGGAAGATTGGCATAGAGCAAAGTTACGAAACAGTATTACGTGGCACACCAGGGTACGATGAGGTTGAAATTACTGCAGGGGGCAAACCAGTACGCACCCTCGCAAGTTCACCATCGGTTCCAGGAAAAAACGTCGTGCTATCGGTTGATATCAAGCTGCAATATTTAGTTGAACAACTCTATGGAAATTTCCGCGGTGCATTTGTGGCAATTGAGCCAGAGACTGGCGATATATTGGCCTTTGTATCAAAGCCCAACTTTAATCCTAATGATTTTGTAGAGGGCATTGATTCAGTGACCTGGAAGGAGTTGAATGACTCCCCACAAAAGCCACTCTACAACCGCCCACTTAAAGGGATCTACCCGCCAGGATCAACATACAAACCCTTTATGGCTCTTGCCGCTTTGGAAACCAAAAAACGCACCCCGACTCAAACGATCTCAGACCCAGGCTATTTTGAATTTGGTAATCATACTTTTCGAGATGACAAAAAAGGGGGTCACGGTTTGGTAGACATGCAAAAGTCTATTGTTGAATCTTGCGACACTTACTACTACCTTTTGGCGCGTGATATGGGCGTCAACTTGATGCATGACTTTCTGAAGCCATTTGGCTTTGGTCAAATTACTGGCATCGACCTACAGGGTGAATCAAAAGGCGTATTGCCATCAACCGAATGGAAGAAAAATACTTTCAAAAAACCAGAACAGCAAAAATGGTACGAAGGGGAAACGATTTCTTTAGGCATTGGTCAGGGCTACAACGCATTTACGATTTTGCAGTTGGCGCATGCGATGGCCAATCTCGCAAATAACGGTATTGTGATGAAGCCGCACTTGGTTAAGGCAATTGAAGATCCCTTCACTAGACATCGCACTCTCACGACCCCAAAAGAAAGTTATCGCATTGATCTTGTTCCTGAGAATATTGAGACCATCAAGAAAGCGATGGTTGAGGTAAATAATTCGGGAACTTCTGCCTCCGTTTTTAAAGGTACAACTTATCAAGCAGGAGGCAAGACTGGAACGGCACAAGTATTTAGCTTGAACTCGAAAGAATATCACCATGGTTCCACGGCAGAATTCTTACGAGACCATGCTTTGTATGTTGCTTTTGCTCCCGCTGAAAAACCAACAATCGCCATTGCAATGGTTGTTGAGAATGCTGGTTTTGGGGCTCAGCATGCCGCTCCAATTGCACGTAAAGCGCTTGATTTTTATCTTGAAGGCAAATGGCCAAAGGAGATTCCTGAATGGAAAAGAGCGCCATAGAAAAAATAAAAAATATTTTTCTGAGTATTTTTAGCGGACTTGACCGCCAGCTAGGCCTTATTCTACTTGGCTTAGCAGGAATTGGATTTATTATATTTTTATCCGCCAGTCAAAATACCCCCGTTCGTTTTGAAGATGAGCTGCGCAATCTAACACTGTCCTTTGTTGTCATGTGGATAGTTTCCCGTATCCCACCAAAATGGCTGGAAATGGCAGCAGTATGGATTTATGGCATTGGAGTTGCACTGCTGATTGCCGTTGCTGTATTTGGGCTAATCAAAAAAGGTGCAAGACGATGGCTCAATATTGGGTTTGTCATTCAACCTTCTGAGTTAATGAAGATTGCTATGCCCCTGATGTTAGCTTGGTATTTTCAAAAGCGAGAGGGGGTACAAAAATCTTGGGACTATGGAGTAGCCGCCATCATTCTTGGAATTCCAGTATTCCTTATTGCGCGCCAACCCGATTTAGGAACTTCATTATTAGTTTTTGCTGCAGGCATGTATGTGATTATTCTTGCCGGATTACCTTGGAAGTGGATCTTGCCATTTATAGGAATTGGTGCGCTGGGAATTCTTCTCATCGTTATTTTTGGTGGCACTATTTGCGCCCAAGATGTTGTTTGGCCATTTGTCCACACATACCAAAAGCATCGCGTATGCACCCTGCTTGACCCCAGCAGTGACCCTTTAGGAAAAGGCTTTCATACGATTCAGGCCATGATTGCAATTGGTTCTGGTGGATTTTTTGGCAAGGGTTGGTTTCAAGGCACTCAAGCCCATCTGGAATTTATTCCAGAAAAACATACCGATTTTGTCTTTGCTGTTTTCTCTGAAGAGTTTGGCTTGCTTGGTAACTTAATCTTATTAGGACTTTTCTTTGCCTTAATTAAGCGTGGTCTAGCTATCTCTGCAAGTGGGCCAAATTTGTTTACACGCCTCCTCGGCGCATCAGTAACGTTGATCTTTTTTACCTACGCGTTTGTGAATATTGGCATGGTAAGCGGCCTATTGCCGGTCGTAGGAGTTCCGCTACCCTTTATTAGTTACGGAGGTACCGCACTGGTGACGCTAGGTTTTGGTGCCGGTATTTTGATGAGCATTCATCGTCATCGGAGATTAGTACAAAGCTAGCAATTCATGTTGGGGCCCAGGACAATTGCCCACTCTTCAGAAACAAAAAAACCCGGCAAGCCGGGCTTTTTCATCAACAAAGTCAGAATTACTTCTTACGCTTGTTAACTGAATCTTTAAATGCTTTACCAGCAGAAAACTTAACAGTTTTAGCAGCAGCAATTTTGAGTGGCTCGCCAGTTTTTGGGTTACGGCCCATGCGTGCAGCGCGCTTACCAGAAGCAAAAGTACCGAAACCGATCAGTTGTACTGAGTCGCCTTTAGTAACAGCTTTAATGATTTGCTCAATAGCAGAATTCAATGCAAATTCAGCTTTGGCTTTTGAGATCTCAGCGTCGTCAGCAATTGCTGCGATTAGTTCTGCTTTGTTCAAGTGAAGCTCCTTATAGATATTGATGTCAGCGCACCTTGCGCTTACATGATTTTAACCACAAAAAATTACAAAAATAAAGCTGCGTCACAGCAAATTTTCTATTGAGTACTTTTTAATCCTCTAAAACAGTGACATCTGACACAA
Organism: Polynucleobacter sp. AP-Jannik-300A-C4; assembly: GCF_018688335.1. Lineage (NCBI taxonomy): Bacteria > Pseudomonadati > Pseudomonadota > Betaproteobacteria > Burkholderiales > Burkholderiaceae > Polynucleobacter > Polynucleobacter sp. AP-Jannik-300A-C4. Next base: position 1,915,275 of record NZ_CP061316.1, read on the forward strand.
AATACTCGGTATCACCAAAGCAAGTGGTTGGCAATCCAATGTGCTGATCGTACTTAAGTGCAACTTTTTTGCCCAAATTGGCATTAATTTTTTGCGCCACAGCATCTTGGTGAACTGTAAAGAGAAATTTTTCAGACATAGTTCCCGGCATAGAAACCATCGCTAGCTCACCCTCCCAAGTTTTACAAATATAGCCCCGATTGGAAAATTTCTGAACATAGCCTGCGCGCTCACCACTGCCATAACTCCAATTCAGCATAATCCAAGTGTAGGCTGCCAAACCAGCTAAGCCAATTAACGCAAGGCTTAAAAGCCATTTTGCGAATCCATTCATACGGTTTTCCTTAATAAATCATCTTTGCAGCGCCAATTAGGTGCATTTTTTGCAGCCTCTTTTGATCATAGTTAACATTTGAGCATATTCGTTACAAAAATAGGGATGAAATGACACTCCATCCAAATTAAAATAAGAGTGTTAACGCTAATTGGTAAACCTCATGGAATTTCGTCACCTTGTTTTTTTGATCTTTGTTGTCTCAGCTATTTATGTTTATTTCAGAGGTAAGGTGAGATTTGGTTTGGTTCGCTCTTTAACAGACTATCAAGTACTTTTAGCACCAATTAATAGCCTACTCTATTTATTTTCAAAAACTAAGGCGGGGGCATTTATTCCAGTTGCTGATTTTCCTGAAATGAAAGCGCTTCAAGATCATTGGCAGATCATCCGCGATGAGGCTCTTGCATTAAATGCAGATGGTGCTATTGCAGCAGCCACAGGCTATAACGATATTGGCTTTAATTCCTTCTTTCGGACGGGCTGGAAGCGCTTTCATCTCTATTGGTATGGCAAGGAAATGCCATCTGCGCAGCTAAATTGCCCAAAGACTGTCGCCCTCCTGAAATCCATACCCTCAATCAAGGCGGCAATGTTTGCTTCGCTACCCCCAGGAGCAACGCTGGTTCGCCACAGAGACCCTTATGCGGGCTCGCTGCGCTATCACATTGGCCTGGTTACCCCGAATGACCCCAAATGCTTTATTGACGTGGATGGGGAGCGTTATTTTTGGAAAGACGGCGAACCAGTGATGTTTGATGAAACCTATATCCACTATGCAGCCAACGAAACCGATCACCAACGCATTGTCTTATTTTGTGATGTTGAGCGACCAGTTCACACTAAATTGGTGCAATTACTCAATCGCTGGTTTGGGCGCCATGTGATGAGTGCCGCATCTTCCCAAAACGTTGAGGGCGAGAAAGTTGGATTTGTAAACATTCTCTTTAAGTATTTTTATCACCTCAGGGCGCAAGCAAAAAAACTAAAAGCCAAGCACCGCAGCGTTTATTACATCGGAAAATGGGTGCTGATATTAGGGATTCTTTGGGCGATATTTTGGTAGGCATCAGGGACTCAGCACTTCAATAATTTGCTCTGGGGTAATTGAACCCCAGATCTCAACCCTCTTAATGCGGCTACTTTGCCCCGATAAGAGTTGAATTTGCTTTTGTGGCACCCTCAACTGCTTTGAAAGCCAAGATAACAACATCTCATTTGCCCTATTTTCAAGTGCAGGGGCCTGTAGAGATATCTTAAGACAACCATCATGAAGGCCAACTACCTTGGTCAGCTTTGCACCTGGTTGACAATGCAAATTAAGAACAATGCCAGTGGGGGTTTGTTTTAACCAAATGGGCATCATAAGAATACTTTAAACTCAAATCATGATTATGAAGAACTCCAACGCCTTAGACCAGCTATTTTCTAATAATCGCGAGTGGGCAGAAGCCATGGTTGCCAAAGATTCCAACTTCTTTAAGCGCCTCGTTTCTCAGCAGGCGCCAGAATATCTTTGGATTGGCTGCTCAGATAGCCGCGTACCCGCTAATGAAATTGTGAATCTTCTTCCAGGCGAATTATTCGTTCATCGAAATGTTGCTAACGTAGTGGTGCATACCGACCTCAATTGTTTATCTGTAATTCAGTTTGCAATTGATCTTTTAAAGGTCAAACACATTTTGGTTGTTGGGCATTACGGCTGCTCTGGTGTGCATACTGCAATGACGGATAGGCGGGTAGGCTTAGCTGACAATTGGTTGCGTCATGTGAAAGACGTACATCAAAAGCATGAGCGCTATCTTGGTGATGCTATTCCAAGCCCTAAACGTCAAGATCGTTTATGTGAATTAAATGTGATTGAACAAGTTGTCAACGTTTGTGAAACCACCATTGTTCAAGATGCTTGGTCTAGAGGACAAGATCTCACGGTGCATGGCTGGGCATACCGCCTTGAAACTGGCTTAGTAAATGATTTGGGTATGTCTATTAGCTCCGATGAAGAAATGCATAGGCGTTACGCCACATCCTTGTCTCGCTACGATTCCAATTAAATTGAGTTTTGTTTAAAAACTTTTCAAACTACTCAGGACTAGCGCTCCTCAGGTTTCTGGCATCGCTTCCTTACAAGACCCTTGTCTCTATCGGCTATGGCTTAGGTTATTTGGCAGCGCATATTCCTAGCGATCGAAATCGCGTAGTTCAGAAAAATTTAGAACTCTGTTTTCCTGAGCTTAGCGCACAGGAAATTGATCTGCTCAGGAAAAAACATTGGAGACTACTTGGTCGCAGCTTAGTAGAGAAAAGTATTATTTGGCTTGGAAGTAAAGAACAGCTTGCCGACATGATTGAAGTTCGATCAGAGGTTGATTTAAATGATCGACAACCGCGCATCTTAGTCAATATGCATTTCATTGGAATTGAAGGCAGCATTATTTTGAGCGCACTTGCAAAAGATAAAGGCTGGCCTCGTACCTCTGGATTTTTCCAGAGAATGAAAAGTCCCTTCTTCAATAAAAAAATTATTGAGTGGCGCAATCGCTTTGGTGGGAACTCGATTGATCGCCAGGGCAACACTATTGAGCTGATTAGAGAAATCCGCAAGGGTAGCTTCATTATAATTGCACCCGATATTGACTTGGGCCTGAAAGACTCTACTTTTGTTCCCTTCTTCAATATTCAAACCAATACCATTACTGCTGTATCCCGTCTCGCTAAAATTACTGGGGCACAGGTCTGCATGATGATTACGACTCTCAAAAATAATGAAGCTGGATATGTTTGCTCTATCAGCAAACCATTGGAAAATTTTCCAACTGAGAATCCAGAAGCAGATACCGCACGCTTAAACCAAATTTTTGAACAAGAAATTAGGCTCAGGCCCGCTGAATACTATTGGGTACATAAACGTTTTAAAAATAGGCCGTTTAATGAGAGTAGCCCCTATTAAGCCCTCTTATGTATTCATATATTTAGATCCTGGTCTTTATTAAAGTAATTACCGGATAATGTAGCCATGGAAGAAAAAATTCGTGTCTCCAAGTTACTCTCTGAGCTAGGTCTATGCTCCCGTCGCGAGGCCGACTCTTATATTGAGCAAGGCCTAGTAACCGTAGATGGCGAGGTTGTTAATGAGCTAGGCTCTCGCGCTTTTCGTCATCAGAAAATTGAGTTGCAATCTGGAGCTAAAGCACAGCAGGCCTCCCGAATTACTGTCATTCTCAATAAGCCAGTGGGCTTCATCTCACACTTCGATGATGAGCAAGAGTATCAACCGGCTGCCTCACTCATCACCCCAGATAATTACTTTGCCAGCCCGCTGGATAAGGGGCGCAATCCACGCTTTAATACTCGTGGTTTAGCGCCTGCTGGTCGACTCGATATCGACTCCACTGGCATGCTCGTTTTAACGCAAGATGGTCGCGTAGCTAAACTCCTAATTGGCGAAAACAGTCCTATTGAGAAAGAATATCTAGTCCGAGTTGAAGGCGCCCTCTCTTTTGAAGATTTGGATAGGCTAAAACATGGCCTAGAATTAGATGGGGTTGTTTTAAAGCCAGCCCAAGTGAGCTGGCAGAATGAAGACCAGCTTCGCTTTGTTCTACGAGAGGGTCGCAAGCGTCAAATTCGGCGCATGTGCGAAATGGTTGGCCTCCGAGTGTTAGGTCTGAAACGTGTCCGTATGGGCAGAATTTCTCTGGGCGCCCTACCGCCAGGAAAATGGCGCTTTGTGAGGCCTGAAGAGCAATTCTAAGAAGTCCCTCCCGCTTATAATTCTGTCAATTAGATTAAGCGCAGAATTACCATCGATACCATCACCTCCAGCACTCCCGGCGCAGAAGTTTTAAGACGCCGTAGCTTTGCCATCATCTCCCACCCAGATGCAGGTAAGACCACCCTTACTGAAAAACTCTTGTTATATGCGGGAGCCATTCAGATTGCCGGTAGTGTCAAAGCTCGCAAAGCAAGTCGGCACGCAACCTCTGACTGGATGGAGATCGAAAAACAGCGTGGTATTTCTGTCGCCAGCTCGGTCATGCAAATGGAGTATCGCGATTGCATTATTAACCTGTTAGACACGCCGGGTCACCAGGACTTCTCGGAAGATACCTATCGTGTTTTAACTGCGGTTGATTCTGCCCTCATGGTGATTGATGCTGCGAATGGCGTGGAATCACAAACCTTGCGCTTGCTTGAAGTCTGTCGTGCACGCAACACGCCAATTGTTACTTTCATCAACAAGATGGATCGTGAAGTGAAGCCGCCCATGGAACTGATGGACGAGATTGAAACCGCACTAGGAATAGAAGTAGTTCCTTTTACATGGCCAGTAGGCATGGGTAAATCATTTGCCGGTGTAATTGATATTGCCAACTCTCAAATGCGCATGTTCAAAGCAGGTGAAGATCGTGTAACCGAGGACTCCCATGCAATTGTTGACATCAATGATCCAGCATTGAAGGAGCGCCTAGGCACTGATCTTGAAAATGCACTGGCTGAAGTGGACCTCATTAAAAATGCGATGCCCGCATTTGATCGCGAAGCTTTTTTAGCGGGTCGTCAATCACCAGTGTTCTTTGGCTCTGCCATTAATAATTTTGGCGTGCGTGAAATTCTGAACACCCTAGTTGAGCTTGCGCCATCACCAGGCTCACGTAAGGCCTTGCAACGTGAGGTGAGCCCCGCTGAAAATAAATTCTCTGCAGTAGTTTTCAAGATTCAAGCCAACATGGATCCAGCCCATCGAGATCGCGTTGCCTTCTTGCGCATCTGCTCGGGACATTTTCAACGCGGCATGAAACTCAAGATTTGTCGCAATGGAAAAGAAGTGCGCACCAATAATGCCCTTTCCTTTCTGTCACAACGCCGCGACATCCTAGATGAAGCCTTTCCTGGTGACATCATTGGATTACCAAACCACGGTCTTCTCAGGCTAGGCGATACACTCACTGAAGGTGAGCAATTGCAATTCACAGGCTTGCCATTTTTTGCCCCTGAAATTTTCCGCATGGTCGAATCTGCTGATCCATTGCGCTCCAAACAACTACGCACAGGTTTAATGCAACTTGGCGAAGAGGGTGCGATTCAAGTTTTTCGCCCAATGACTGGCGGCACGATGTTACTTGGTGCTTTTGGACAGCTACAGTTTGAAGTCGTAAGCCATCGTCTGCAAACTGAGTATGGCGCTGAAGTACGCTTGCTGCCTGCACGCTACAACTTGGCTCGCTGGGTCAGCTCAGATGATCCTGTAGCACTCAAGAAATTCATCCAGGAAAATATTCACCGCATGGCAGAGGATGTTGTAGGAGCTTCAGTATTTTTGGCCAGCCATAAATCCGAATTAGATGTAGCTCAGCAGCGTTGGGAGTCTATTCAATTCCACGCACTAAGAGAACATGCAGGCCTCATCTACCAATCAGACCTTGCTGGCTAAATCTAGCGCGGACTAGATTTTGGCCAGTTGCAGTCAAATACCGCAACCAGCTGAGTATCACTCTTTCTAAACGACGCAGTCTTGCCGTATTGAGCACAATACGAATTGGCCTTTGGTGTTAGCGACTCCACAGACTCGCCATCACTAATTAGAAAGGTGACGTGATTTGCATCTGATGCATCTGTATATACCGCAGCACAGGCCATTAAACTAAACACGCTCAGTAACAAAATATATTTGAGATATGACATTCGAGCCCTCATATTCAATAATGGTATTGGTGCTAATTTCAAATTAAGCGTATTCATCATGATGTAATCATAGCGCCTAGACCGCTTAACTGTTATTCTGGTTTGTGATCACTATTCCGCGCCCTACTTAGGGGAGTCTGCTGAGCAAGCTCAGAGGTTCATCATTCCAAGACTCTAGGAAAAAATATGGCTGTTGGCCAAAATCAAAGAAATAGAAAAAACGACCCCATGGTTAGTAAAACGGGTAAAGCTAAATTGGGTCCACTCACTACAGCCCAACTAAGTAAATTGCTTGACTCGAGTACCAAACCTAAAGAGAAGGCAAAGATTCAGAGGGCTATCAATAAGCGACCCCCCGTCGCGGCACCCTCCGCTGAACCTGTTGCAGCATAAGTACTAAGCCCCGAAATTGCCGGGGCTTTTTCTTATGTAATATGCTCTCATCATGACAGCATCTCCGCAAATTTATTCAATTCAAATTGCCTCTCGAGCAGGCGAATCGATGATTCAGCTGACACAAGCCAATATCATTGCCGGCAAAGGAATTGAGGGTGATCGTTACGCACTGGGCATAGGTGCATTCTCCAAAACCAAACCTAAGATTCGACATATTTCTCTTATTGCACTTTCTGGTATTGATCATGCCAATCAAGAACTCCTTGCCCGGCAACAAGCAGTTTTTAGCGAGGGTGATACTCGCAGAAATCTTGTGATTAGCGGCATTTCTACAAATGAACTTAATGCTCTAGTTGGAAAGATTTTCTATTTAGGGGGCCTTATGTTTAGGGGTACAGAATTATGTGCGCCCTGCCAAAGACCAGCCAATCTACTCAAAAGGCCCGATTTTATGAATGCATTTGAGAATAGGGGCGGACTGAGAGCAGAGGCGCTCGAGTCCGGATGCCTTATCCCTGGAGATCCCCTCGACTTTTCAGAATCTGATAGAAATTAACTCGACTTAATATTGTTATATGACAACTACAAAACTCTGCCTGATTCGCCATGGAGAAACTGCCTGGAATGCCGAAAGACGGTTGCAAGGCCACACCGATACGCCCCTTAATCCCAAAGGTGTATTACAGGCACGCCAAATGGCTCAAGCGCTTAAAGACATTAATCTTGGGTTTGATGTCTTATATACCAGCGACCTGAAAAGAGCTGCTGATACTGCAAATGCTGTCGTTGAATTATTTGGAGTAGAAGCGCAGGTCGATAGCGCTTTACGAGAGCGCAATTTTGGCGTACTTCAAGGGCTCTCAATTACTGAAGCCCCTCTGTTACGGCCTGATATTTGGCAAGCGCATATCGCCCGCGACTTAGATCATGATCTCGAGGGTGGTGAAAGTATTCAGCAGTTTTCATTACGCGTACGAAATGCGCTAGACAGCATCCAAAAGCGTCATGCCGGTAAAACTATATTAGTAGTTAGTCATGGTGGCACACTCGACATGATGTATCGCATAGCAAGCAATCAATCTCTGAGCGCACAGCGAATTGTCTCGGTACCAAATGCATCATTAAATTGGATTAGCCATGAAGAATCGAGTGGCTGGGCAGTAGATCAATGGGCAGATACTCGGCACTTAAAAGGCTCTGCTCTTGAAAACGTTGACCTCTAAGTAAAAAGTCACCATCAGGTGACTTTTTACTTTTCAGAAAGGATTTATTTTCTGATGTGTGCGTGACGGGCAGCATCTTGTGACATGCCCTCACCTTTTGGCTTACCTTCAAGCGCCTCTTTTTCAGCAGTAATTTCTTTGCGACGCTCTTTGCAAGAACCGGCAATCTCTTGCAAAGCTTTACGAGCTCTGGCAGCGGAAGCTTTGATTCCTTTACCATGGAACTTTTCATTCTCTGATTGGTATGTTTCGAAAGCGGCAATTAATTTGTCATGATGAGACATATTTTTCCTTATGAATAATTGAAATAATCAGCTTAAGAGCACTTTAACCCAATATACCAAAGTCACTGCAATTTATTTCGTCCACTGATTAATAATTGCCTTTAATTTTTCTGGTCCCAACTCAGAAAGGTATAAATTAAAGTCGTCCCTCAATTTGGAGCCTTTTTTAAAGGCAAATCCTAGGTTATCAAAACCCACCACTTGGTAGCTACTGCTCACTGGGAGATTTAACGATTTTTGATAACTTCGCAGCATCACACTATCCACAAATACCAAGTCTACATTGCCATTTTGCAAAGCAATTAAGGCCTCTGTGGGTGAAGGATAAAGCTTCACTCGGTCCAAGGAGTAATACCCTTTTGGCTGCAACACGTCTTTTACATAATCATCAAAGACGCTGCCGGTTGGATAAGCAATAGTATATTTTTGTAACTGGGATAAATCGGCAATCTTAATATTACGATTTTGTAGGCTAATTAAATCCCAAGTACTTGTGAAGTATGGCTTGGAAAAATCTATCACTTCTTTGCGTTTATCTGTAATAGAGATACCCGAGAACGCAACATCAGCCTGCCCGCTAGTCACCGCGCCCAACATACCTAGCCAATCGTAAGCAGTCATTTTGAATGTACAACCCCGTGACTTGCAGTAACCCTCAAATATTTCCAAATCTACGCCCGTGTATTTGCCATCTTTCTCAAAAAGCATTGGGGGGATGGCAGGCGATACAGCAACCTTAATCACATTAGATTGCTCTTCCTTGGAGCATGCGCCAAGTACAAATAGGCTTGCTAACAATATCGATATTATTTTCAATAGTCTCATGATGTATTTAGCATTCAATTAGATGAACGATCTTATCAAGAATTGAATGTAAAAAACCACCCGAAGGTGGCTTTTACTTTCTAATGGCTACTTTTATCTCTTGCTAGCCAACGTTTACTTTCTTGGTGGGTACGTGACTCGCTTTACAGAAATCCACAATAGCATCTGCAAATTTGAGATAGCGTGCGTTCACCAACCTCAGTTCGCTTAACTCTGATACGGTTTTTGATACTTCGCGTTTAAACGATACGTCCTCATAGCCTGGATGATATGGGGCTTCCTTAGTGTAGATATTGCTCATAATTTGCCTATTTCAGTAAGATTGTTAATGGTCCCAATGCGGGAAATAGCTAATGCGCTCTTACTGATTTAGCTTGGGGTGGTATTCATACAGGGCTCCTAACTTGCGCGTGCGCATTCAATGCGTCACTCGCTTGCCGCTCCCCCTGTCCTTGATACCTGAGAGATTCACACTAAGACCTAGCTTAGTGCTTGCTCCTTCGGTGCACCATCAATATGGTGACTCTCCAGACGGCAGTTTAGGATAAGCAGTACCTTCCTGTTGGGTACCTGAGCGTTCATGGGAGTTTGCGCCTTCGGTGGAGGCCTATGGCCTCACTCTCCTGCTTAGCATTAGTATATCTTGAGATGTTACTTTTGTAATCCTAGCTAATACCTAGCCCCAGGAATGCCAATAATTTAATTGACCTTTTTAATTTCTTTAATGGTATTGCCTTCACCCAACAACACAATCTTAGGAACATGCTTTGCAACTGCATCGTTGCTAACTTGTCCGTATGTGCAAATAATCAGATGGTCGCCAACATGTGCTTTACGTGCAGCAGCGCCATTCAGAGAAATAATGCCGGACCCACGCTTTGCTTTAATGATGTATGTTGAGAAACGCTCGCCATTATTGATGTTGTAAAGCTCGATCTTTTCAAATTCACGCATATCCGCAGCATCGAGTAAGTCTTCATCGATTCCACAAGAGCCTTCGTAATGCAAATCCGCCTCTGTAACGGTTGCTCTGTGAATTTTTCCCAACAACATAATGCGATTCATACGATTTCCTCAAGAATTAAAAGCATGCCTCTTCCAGCATTTTTAGCAGCTATCTCGCTATTTTCTCAAATTTTTTTGATATTACGCCAGCAAAAAACCCCGCTTACACGGGGCTTTTTGTTTAACCATTATCTACTACTTACTTGGCGCGACTTTTTCCTGCCTTAGGAGCCTGACCAAATTGACCTTCTGCACTCTTCATTGCTGTTTCAACACTTTTCTCAAAGTTTGCAAAGGCATCTTGAGTGGTTGATCGTACTTGATCAAAATTTTGCATTGCTGTGTTGAATGCCGATGTAAAGGCACTTACATATGCTTCTGAGCCTGCTGGCGCCTTTGAGGTAGCGGCTGCGACAAAGCTCTTTAAGTCATCTTGTGATTGATCAATGGCGGCTTCTACAGCCTCAACTAATTCTTGATTTCCACGACGCAATACTGCGGCCACTTTTTTCTGATAAGCGGCAACTTCAGCAACCGCCTCTTGCACTTCTGGGCTTTGCAGGAGGTCTAAGGCTGCTTTGGCATCTTTACCCTTTAACAATTCAGCGGCCTTAGCTTGCGCACTGGCTACGGCTTGTTGAGCTGCTTGGTAATTGATTTCTGCTAGTTCTTGAGCGTTCTCGAGAGCAGTTTGACCCAATGCACGGGCGCTTTCAACGGATTTGGCTTGATTTTCTGCAAATTGATTTTTGAACATGATATTTCCTTTAAAGGGTTATTTGTTGCACTGCATCATATTAATGGCTTATTTTGGGCTTAGCAAGGAAATATTGCTGCAAAGCAACATATAATTCTGTCAGTTCACGTAGTTTGTTACAAAAAGCATCGCTAAACCTTGCCTAGGAGGCGCTTTGCTTCATCTAGTTTAGAAATGATTGGTTATGCGCCGTAGATTTATCGTGCTTTTGCTTCTTTGCATGCCATTGGCAAGCTCACACGCAGAAAGCGCTTCAGAGTGGTTTCAAAACACAACAAATCATCTGGAATCCATTTGGGATAAAGGCAAAAACGAGCTCTATATTCCGCTCTACACGTATCACATGCCTTATGCGTATTCCCAAGACAAAATCAATCAATACACCGAATATCCGATGGGTATTGGTTTTGGCAGGGGCCTAATGAATGAGAGCGGTAACTGGGAGGGCATTTATGGGATGACCTTCAAAGACTCGCACGGAATTTATCAGTACATGGTTGGCTATGGCTGGATCCCCATGTGGAATATCGGCAATAGTCCTGACTGGAAGTACGGCGTTGGAGCAACTGCATTCATCATGTCGCGCCAAGACATCATGAACTACACTCCCTTCCCTGGTTTACTGCCCATTGCCTCAATCAGCTACAAAGAGCTCAGCATTCAGACTGCGTATGTGCCTGGCAGTCAAAATGTCGGCAACGTCTTGTTCGCTTGGGCTAAATACAGTTTGCCCTAAATACAATTAAGCAGGATTATTTTTTAAATAGTCGATCACCCAAACTGGATCACTATCGCTCGGAAAAATTGGGTAGTGCACAGCCTCGATCACACCGTTATTCACAATCAAAGTAATGCGCTTGAGCAAAGTCATTCCAGCGGCAACAAAGGTAGGTAGCTGCAATGACTTCTGAAGTTGATAATCTGCATCACTTAATACCGGAAATGGTAAATGCAAGCGATCAGCCATCTCTTTTTGGTATTCGGTTGATTGCACGCTCAAACCAAATACCTCCACACCTAAGGTGCGCAACTCTTGATAGTGATCTCTAAACGAACAGCTTTGAGGCGTACACCCTCTTGCTCCCGGTATCTGATCCCAGCCTTCTGGCAAAGCAACATTGGGCTGCCCAGTCATTGGATAGCAGTAAATCACTAAGCGCCCTTTACTCTCGCCAAGATTAAAGCGGCTAGCGGTGGTGGCATTCAAAGTGAGGGAAGGTAAGTGCATGCCAACCAAATGATCGGCAGCCCCATCATCCTGGGGAATAGGTAAGTTGCTAGGCAATTGATTGAAATTGGTCATAGTGAGATTTAATTAAACTAAGCTACACATTACAAGATGCTGCAATTAGATACAGCAGAGAGATCCGCTGAATGCTCATCACAAAGGAGGAATGCTTACTCGGCTGCTGAACGCATTAGTCTCAAGAGTTCAACATCATGCTCGGGTAGGCCATCCAATACGCTAGTGAGGCTTGGCATCTTAGCAATAATTTCCTTTGCCAAGAAGAAGCGCATTGACCAGGCGGGAAAACTTCTTTCTTGAATGTCCTCCAGCTTCAATAAGCGTACTTGCTGATGGCGAGGATCTCGCTGAATTTTTTCCCATATTTTCATGACCTCCGTACGAGGCCCTTCTAATATTTGGCCAAAATGTTGGTTCTCGTAAAAAAGCACTCCCGATAAGCCTAATTTTTGATTGAGTTGCGCCGCTTGATCGGTGAGGCGCATCAACGCCAAGACACCCATATCCTGCGTTGCCTTGCTGATATAGCTCACAGAAATTAATTGGGACTTACTCATCTTGTTATCTTAGGGTTGAATCTGGCGAATTATAGATATTAGCTTTTGATATAGCCTCAATCAATGCTGATTTACCCGAAAGGCCCAGCAATGCGCGCAACAATCCCCCTGGGAATGGCGCCATGATTAATCCAGCCCCATTCTTTGGCAATTTTTAATGGGGCCGATCTTGCAAAGATTCAGAGTATTCCCTAAATAACTTCTAGCACTTTACTCAAGGAATTACCTTCATAGTTTGGGTTCTCACCGATTTCTTCAAAAGGGTGTCCAAGACGATTAACCCAAAATACATCAAAGCCAAACCACTTTGCGCCTAACGCATCCCAAGCATTACTTGAAACAAATAACACTTCTTCTTTTTTGACTGGAAATGCTTTTAATAAAAGCTCATAGGATTGTGGGGCAGTCTTAAATAGTCGTATATCTTCAACCGTGATAACTTGATCTAGATAGGGCATCAAACCATTACTCTTGACCACTGTTGCTAGCATCTCTCTGCTGCCATTAGACAAAATGGCCGTTGACAATCCTTTACTTTTTATTGTCTTGAGGACAGTGAAGCTATCCTCAAAACCAGTGAGCTTTGCATACTGATCCATCAAGCGCTTCTCATTTTCCGAAGTGAGATTTAAGTTCATGCGCTTGCAAACGTAATGCAAGGAACGAACCGTTAACTCCCAAAAGGGAAGGTAATGCTTGCTGCCACCAGGGTTCGGGTCACTCATGGTGACTAGGCGAGTGTATTCAATTTGGCGGTCACGCCACATTAAAGCCAAAGCTTGGCCATTACCCGGAAATAAGGCTTCCGCCAACTCTCCCATGGAATAAACATCAAACAATGTGCCGTAAGCATCAAATGCTATGAGCTTATACATGCAGTCTCCTCATGATGGATATTTTTATAATTTTGTTTTAAACAATATTGGCTAAAGATGTCTTACCCAAGTTCTGATTCATTAAAAGCATCTCTTAAATAGACAGGGAGGTCTATAGATGGCGGCCTAAAACCTGACTGATAAAACATATCTCCAATATGGCCGCGATGAAATGTTTTGTGATTACAGACATGAATCAGAATATCGCCTCTTGTCATTTCTCCAGCACCGCCATCAACAAACAAAAAGCTAAGCTTTTCATTGAGTAGTGGTTCAGTCATGGAGTCAGCATATTGAATATACCAATCGCCTGTTTCATTTAACTTTTCAGTTAGGGCCGCCAAAGAATCGGGTGACTCCGTGGTGCGAGACTTAAACCCATGATCTTTCCCAAGTAAATGAGCTTGCCAGATTTGATCAACAATAGCTACGTGGGCCAAGGCAAATGACATTCCACCAAATGCGGCAGCGCGCTTTTTAATTACCTCATCAAGCGGCAACGCAGCAATCGCATCCAAAAGCATATTGTTTGCCCACTTGTTATAGCGTGCAAGCATGCGAATATTGCGAACGGCAGACATATAGCGCCCTTTAGGTAAGTAAGCACATTCTAGTTATCTAGGGCGCCAAATCCTATGCCCAGAATTTTTTAATTTTTGCTGCTTCGATTTTTGAACGATCATAGCCCGTTCGCAATGCGCCAGCAATTTGCTTTGGGTCAAGCAAATCGACCCCTTTAGGTGTACCAGCTACTATCCACATTACTTTTGTGCCGGTCGCCTTAATGTCTTCAATATTTTGAGCAATGGGGTGTGGGATTGTTGTCAGTATTGCTCCCGTTACGCCATCAGTTAATGTAATGATTAAGGCCCTTTTAGATCCAGCCACTAAATCCACATGAGCTGGATTAGAACAAATTCCTCCATCCATGACATAACGCTGACCCAATAATGTTGGCCCAACAACACCCGGCAATGAGCTACTTGCTGCTGTACCGTGCGCCAAGGGAATCTTATTTTTTCTGGCAGCTTGCTGACCAACAACAATGCGCTCACCCGTGTAGCAATCTATTCCCGTTGTGAACATCCGGCTGGTCGGCCAATCTTTTTTACTATCGCCCGTCAATAATGCAGCCACCTTTTCAACGCGCTCACCGTTTAATTTATTGTCAGCAGCTAATGCGGCATGGCCAATTACTCTGCGAGTTTCAATGCTTCCATCCGTTGCACTCATATTAATTTGATCGGCCCTCATTTGACTGATATTGGGCTTAGTTACTGGAGCAATCTTGGCAAAAATCTCCGGGAACTTTCCAAAAAAATCAAACTCCGTCCGCAAACGGGCGAACTCGCCAGAGAGCAACGACGAACCCATATAAGAACCAGCAGAAGTGCCAACCACCATCTCAGGAAGCTGTGCCATATCCAGCCCCGCTTCAATCAGGCCATGAAAAAAACCGCAATACCAAGCAATGTAGTACTCTCCACCACCACCGAGCACCATGGCTCGATCAAGTCCTTTTGCCAATTTTGAAACCGTGGGTTTAGTAGCAATAGGCATTGCCAAACCATCATCGGCAAATAGTCTTTGAGAAATCTCATGCGTCTTTAGCTCGATATTGGATTTTGGCGGCTTTGACTGAGCGTAGGCAGTATCAATACTGGAACCAGTGGCAGCACCAATCGCAACGGCACTAACAGCAGAGGTTTTTAGGAAATTACGACGTGATTGTTGTTTCATATCAGATCCCTGTTTGTTTCACTAATTTATATCAGATCTCTAAATCAAAAAACCGCTAGCAGCTAGTTTTAGTATTAATTGGTGGGCCGGGGCGCAGTGAGCCAGAACCCATGGCGCCCAACCCCAGCAAAACTACTTTTACTTACCTTGCAGGGAGCAAGTCTGCCGATCCAATGTATTCTTTAAATTGCTTGCACCAAATCAGCATACTACTTACATCTTCTGGATTTTCTGTTTTTAAAAGATAGAATGCGGCGCCATTGGGTTTTTTGATCCGACTCACTTCAATTTGTTGAGAACTAAACCCATCATTGTCTTTAATGGCAGGCTTGCTGCTGATATAGATATGATAGTCTGGCCCAGGGCTTGATCTAAAGTCCTCGCTTGATTGTAAAAATAATTGATTGCCTACCTTGACTAAGGACCATTCACCAGAGGAGTTGTGAATCAAGTCCTGCCCTTTTGCATTTTTGTCAATTTGTCCTCGCTTTAAGATGATGCCTTCAATCTTTTGATGCTCTTCCGTGCGCGCTCTCAGATCCTGAACGTGGCCACGGATTGCATCGAGGATCTGCGCATTTGCAGTTGGCATGAGCCCAACAAATAGAAAGCTGAGGAGTAATTTTTTCATATTGCCGGCATTACAAAATTGAGCGCATATCTAGATGTGAGCGTACTTAGTCTTTGGGTCCATATTGCATCTCACCATGACCAAACGACCAATTTTCTTTATTGACTTCCACTAAGTTAATAACAATATCTTCTGGTCGAATGTTAAGTTTCTCTACCACCCCATCACAGATGGCTCTATAGAATTTTTTCTTCAGCCCGGTGGTGCGGCCCTCATTCAAGGTTACCTGAATGAAAATAATGCCCTGCGAATATTCAATACCAAGATAGCTTTTTGGAACCACCAGTTCATCGGCATCATGCTTAGTAATGACCTGAAACTTATCGTCAGCAGGTACATTAATATGTTTCACCATCACCTCGTAAACAATATCTCCAATTTTCTGGGCCACTCCATCGGGATATTGCTTACCCAAATCTATTCGTACAAATGGCATCTTGAGATCTCCGTTTTTTTACATTGCCTAAGCAATCATTGCTTATACAGAACCAGTGTATTCACCACGCGCTGGATAATCCTTAGCCAAGGCAAAATCAATCGCGCCCAATAGGTCAGTAAAATTAGGGCGTGCAAAAGGCATAGTTTGGACAGCGCCGTAATAAAGCGTGGTGTCCGGTCTAAGGATAAAGACTGCTGGCTCCGAGAATAAAGCGGGCTCTTCTATGCCAATCGATGTTAGACCGCGTGAGGTGCTGATGTACATACCCCATTGACGCGCAACATCCAAGCTTAATCCATAGCCCATTCGTAATTCAGGGGCGTTGAGTTTTTCAGTCATTTGCTCTGTGCGTTCCTTAGTATCACTTGAAATAGCAATGACCTTAACTCCACGCTTTTCAAACTCGGGAACTAAACGCGCTAACTCCAAGAGATACTTCATACATATTGGGCAATGAAGACCGCGATAAAACACTATTAATGTGAAATTCTCGGCAGCATCAATGGATGTATCAAAAGTGCCGTGATGCAAGGTGGGGACGCTTAATGCAGGAGTAGTTTGGCGGGGTATCAGCACAGAAAGCCTCTTCTTAAAAAGTTATGAGTTTTGATTATTACTGATTAAATGCAACAATGTGTCCATATTTATTTGCTTTTAGTACAAATATGCCCGCCCAAAATCTAGATCGACTGTCCGCCCTTCTGCAAGGGCTTGCCCCGCGAGTGTCACTTAATGATCAGCTCGTCGGATTTGGCTTACATATCCTGGTTGATATAAATCCACAAAAACTAGGCTCTTCTTTAGAGAATATGGTGCTACTCGTATGCCCAGCCCTTGATGACATGGTTTTGCCACCGCATGCAAAGAAGTGGATGAGCTTTGAGGTTGAACTAGATGGGCCATTGGCACCCATGTTTTTATCGGAGTTTTCAGAACAGCTCTTAATTAACTTAGAAAATGCAGATGCTTCACTTACTCAAATCGTGCGTTTAATTTCAAGTGAAATGGCAGCCACCAGATGTGGACAACCTTTATTAATTAATCGGGCTGGAGATATTTTGCTGATTGGCTTGCTCAGGCATTTGGTTGCTCGGCCACAAAAAACTACTGGCCTATTTAGCGCTTTAGCCAATCCAAGAATTGCCAAAACCCTTGTTGCTATCCATGAGGACGCATCCAAGAACTGGTCTCTAGATGCCCTTGCTCTAGAAGCAGGTATGTCGCGTACATCGTATGCCCATCAATTTAAGAAATTGATGCAAATAACGCCCGGCAAATACATAGAAAGAATTCGGCTGAATTTAGCTCATAGACTCATTGTCGATGGCATAGGTTTAAAGCAGGCGGCACGTCATACAGGTTATTCAAGTGCATCTACCCTCTCGCGCGCAATGAGCCGCCTATCAATTAGAGAAAAATGCGCTAAAACCTAGAAGCAATTAGATTTGCAGGAATTTACTAAGCTCAAATAGCCCCTTAGTAAAAGGGAGGCGAGAATACTTGGGGGCCCTAGATAAGCTATTCGCCAACAGTGGATTGAACTTGACCAGTTTTAATCCACTGAATAACTGCTTTTGTAGCGGCCTCTTCCCTGCCCCCCATCGAATGTAAGTGCGTTCCACCACATATGTCCCCCATACCCTCACCGCCTTTTACTGTTATCAAATTATTTTTAGAATATGCCACAACAGTTGCATAAGGGGTATGGGAGCACTGATCATCGCCATGATGAATATTCAACACGGGCGCCCTCAATGCTGACATATCAAATGACTCCACTGAAGAGCCATAGCTTCTGTTGTAGTTATTAGCCACCGTCATAGATGCAGAATGAATACTGCCCTTTATTTCAGTACCCAGATTTTTAGCAAGCCACTTTGATGAGATTGTTCCGTAGCTATGGCCCATCACATAAAAATTTTTGATCCCATACTTTTCTTTCAGTAGAGTCATAATTTTTCTTACGTCATCGGCATGCTTCACAGAAGATCGATAGTCATCATTACACCCCAATGGCTTATTACCTGGTGCAACGCTATTTTCATCACTAGGGCAATCCATGACAACAAGCGCTATGCCAGACTGAGCAAACAACTCAGTATTGTTTTGTAAATAATTTAAGTTTCTTTTCCAATCATTTTCCGTCTTAATGTTGGCAATTCCAGACCAACCACGATAAAAGAGCAAAGCCGTATCTGTTTGCATGGAAGGCTTAAGCAATATTGCCCTTTGAACAACTGGAGATTTCGAAAAAACTCCCGACTCTCTTCCAACATCAGCTTCAAGAAGAATGGGGCTCATTGTTTGAGCGGTCACAGAGCCAAAACAAAAGAAAGCGCAGACGCTTAACAGCCATTTCATTTTTTATCCCTAGACTTGCATATAAATAGATTTAACTAACCGTGACACTCTATCCTATTTTTGAGGCATATCCTAAACCCTATAAATGAAAAAACCACCCGGAGGTGGTTTTGGCGTTTCTTTATGGCCTGGGGCGGAATCGACCAGAACTTAAGATGTCCAATGCTATTCAACCAGCTTATACAGAGTCCATCCCAAGTTGAAAATAACTAATGTAATCAACGTACCGAATGTGAACTTCATTCCCAAAATGCGTTTACTGAAATCTGGTGGCGGCTCATTGATGCCTACAGCGTGAATTAAGCGTCCAACAACTAAAGTGATGCCTGGCATTGCAACCAACCACCAAGGCGCACCATTTAATTCTAGACAAGCAATTAATATGATTCCGAAAGGTACATATTCGGCAAAGTTTCCTTGGGCACGAATCGCCCTCTCAAGATCATCATGACCCCCATTTCCCAGTCCACACTTGTTTTTTCTTCTCAGTCCAATGACGGCAAACGAGAGTTTGATAAAGATGATAGTTAAGATACAGGCAATGATTGAGGTGACTAATAACATTTAGAGCTCCCAAAAGAATTCCTAGATATTAATCAGAAAAAGAAAAGATACCCAGAGGTGGCTTGTGAAATCTTGCTAGCTCTAGGCAGGATTAACTTGGGCATCGGAACTCTGATCATTGTGGAAAATGCTCAATATGCACTTCGCCCTGCCGCCCGAAATAACTCACATGCCTTCCAGCTATCCAAACAATGTATCCGATGCAGCCAGCAGCCATCGTTAACTTAAGAAACTCAGGATATCTCACCACATCACTTTGAGCGCCGCGAATTGCTGAAACGACTCTATCTTTATTAAATGAATTTGGGATCTCCACCAGAGGCATATCCATAGGAACAGCACAAACCTGATGGCTTGACAAATAATATGTGGTTGATTGATTGCGATAGTCAGCGAAGTAAGACTCAACACCAACCTCAATTAAGCGACCCAATGCCTCTGGGAAGGTTAGAAGACCAGCATGAGATTGATGGGCACATTTTTCAATAACATCTTTTGTATTCAGATTCATAAGCAACCTTAAATTAATAACTTGAATTATCACGCCTCATAAATGAAAAAACCACCTTCAGGTGGTTTTGGTGTTTATTGGGTGCCCGGCTAAGGATGCCTTACTCTGTTGGAGGCAATTCTGCTCCCACCGGTCTTTTGTAGCGGTTGTAAGACCACATATATTGGTGTGGCTTTGAAAGTATCATTTTCTCAAAAGACTGATTCATTTCTGTGCAGGCATCAACTAGGCAATCTGGAAAGGTCTCTGTCATCAAGCGACTCTTAATTAGCCAACCTCCTCCTAACCCCAGTCTTTCTGCGCCAACAAAAAGGATTGCTACATTTGCTTGGCGAGCTAATTTAATTGGAAATGATGTTGTGTAGGCATATTGATTAAAAAATTTAGCCCATACTCCATCGCCCACGCTAGGCACCTGATCCGCCAATAGGCCAACTACCTCACCTTTTACTAAAGCTCGTTTAATCTGACGAACCCCACTAATATTTGCTTCAACAAAATCAATTTCAGAGTGTTTACGTGACTTAAGCATAAGCTCATTCACCCATTTTTTTCTAGCTGGTCTATACATTACTGTTGCTCTTGTATGTTCAGCAAAGATACGTGGCACTATCTCAAAGCCTCCGAAATGTGAGGCAAGAACAATTAAGCCTTTTCCATTTTTGGATAGTTCAATAACTTGATCTAAGTGCTCTATGCTAACTTTCTCAATGGACGATTTCGGATGTCGCCAAATCCATAATGTGTCTGCAAACATCATTCCAGATTCAGCCGCCACCCTCCACGGGGTCAATTTGAATCCAGAATAATGGGCTGCGCTCTGATGATTTTTATATAGGCGCCGTCTGTACCTAGGAGAAAACAAGTAAATCAATACACCTATGCCAGCGCCAATAATTTGAATGGCTGCCAATGGAAGAGAGCTAAATAGCCTCAATGTGAAATACAACATTGGTCATTCTAGACGCTATTAATAAAAAACCACCCGAAGGTGGTTTTGGTGTTTCTTGGTGGCCCGGAGTGCAATCGAGCCACCGACACAAGGGTTATCTACCCTGACAAGCAAGCGGCATCTCCCATAAAGGCTTTTCTTGACTAAAGTCACAATTCACACCCACGGGCGATGTTGTGCTCGCAAGACAGCCGCTCAACACCAGAATGAGTAGAGTCGAGCTGAAGGCTTTAAGCAATTTTTTCATTTGTATCATCAGTAATTAATTTATAAATCTTAATAGAAAAAACCACCCGAAGGTGGTTTTGGTGTTTCTTGGTGGCCCGGGGCGGAATCGACCAGGGCCGAGGATGTCTTACTCTATCCAATTGGATAAGACCCGCATCAAAAACTATTTCATACAAGAAATTAAGTACGCCCTTAAACGAATTAAACCAGGGTATGGTTGACCATCATTAAACCAACCGACTTTTACATTTGGGGCCATAAACTCTCGCTCCACTCCACCTATATCAGCAAAAAAACAATGCCAGGGCTTTTCATCGTCTCCTTTAAAGGCAACCAATTTTGTGACGCTGGTAATGGATTCATTATCTATTACAGTACCCCAACCAAATTCACTCAAATCTTTTTTTGCCATATATGCCCTTTTTTCAAATTATTGACTAAACCTAGGCTTATAAATAGTAATTATAAAAAATTTTATAGTCAATTTGAGTTAAGCAATGCTTAAAAGAGAAATGTATTCTCCAAATGAAAAAACCACCCGAAGGTGGTTTATAGAATCTTGGTGGCCCGGGGCGGAATCGAACCAGGGCCGAGGATGCCTGATCCTATTCTGGGTAATATCGGCTAAGCTCCTAGATTGATGAGAAAAAATCTACTCGGGCTCCTTTTTGCGCTCTCTCTATCCGTTATCCTCCACCTAGGTCTATTTCTGCTGTGGACATCATATGAAAGTTTCACCTACTTAAAACCCAGAGATAAAAGTCCAGACATCATTGAGGTTCAACTCGAAGAGTCTTTTGCCAAAAACAATAGCGACTTAAATACCAGTCTAAATAGTAATAGGCAACCAGCATCATTGGCGGCGCCATCAGCCCCAACTGCTGAAGAGTGGGCTTTCGCATCTAAGTACACACTAAAAAATAGTAAAGGCTATCGCCACTCCTTTGGCCAACAAGTGCGAAGCATGATGGGGGCTGCTGTTGAGGGACCAGACCAAGGACATGTGAGATTCAGCATTGAAATTGCTCCAAATGGAACTGTTACTAAAGTAGAAACGCTTTGGAAAACTTCCGATAAAGCGGAGCAATTAGCTAGAAAGGCAATGAAGTCTATGCCAGCTCTGCCACCCACACCAACAGGCAAGCCACTTATTTTTGAGAGAACCATTTCATTTACGCCATTTGCTACAAATGATGCGCCAGTCTATAGAGATGATTGCCTGCCCGATACACCAGCGTTTGGCAATCCATTTGCTTGGGATGGCAAATCGCCGCAAGAAATTAAGAAGGGCAAGCCTGCTGAAAAACCCAGCCCTGAAGCCTTGGCTGAATGCCTAAAGCAATTACCTCAGGACTCTATTGATGGCATCACTGCTGAAGCTCAACGGCAACTAGACATATGGAGCTCGGGCAAACTTAATCAAAGAAAGTAGGGTTTCTATACATACGTATATGCGTATATATGTGTAATGTCGCTTTAAACGATATTGACTGACGCAGGGATGAATAATTGAAGTGTCCTTTAAAAGGACGATTCTTGATGGGGACATCCTAGACTAATGGCGATTAACCCTGTGAATCCTTAAAAGAAAATAGCCCAACAAGTGGGCTATTGAGATTCTTGGTGGCCCGGGGCGGAATTGATCAAGACCAAAGATGTGTAATCCTGCCAAAACTAGGGTTTTATCCAAAACTTCCACCAGGGCTTTCTATTTTGAGAAGTAATTTCTTTCTCATCTTCCTGAAGCTTAAAGAATGGCAGCAATAAATCTTCCATAGAATAAAAACCTTTTGGTTTTCCATGCAACTGTTCTACGGCAAATAAGATACCGTTTCCAAATGCTTCTCGTGAAATAGATTCATGCTTCAGTCGCACAGTTTGGTACGGAAAGCCGAATAAAATTTCATGTGTGCCAATAATGCCGCCAGCCCTTATAGTCTTAATCGCATCTTCTGATAGATTCAGCTCTCTTGCTATAACTTTCGCGGTACCAGAAACTTCAGGCTTTTTCTTAAAGTGCTCCTCTATGATTTCAATATCAGTATAGGGCGCTATGTTTTTTAATATTTTTGCGGCAATCAATAAAAAATTAATCCCCAAAGTGATGTTCGGTGAATGCATCACCACAGTTCTATCTTGAAAGCTCTTTAATCTTGCGAGAACAGCCGGCTCATATTGAGAAACTGCGCTAACGATAATCACCCCGCGTTTTGCCGCAGCCTCGGCATAGTAATCAATACCCGATTCATTTGAAAAATCAATGATGGCGTCAACTGGCATATGATCTAGCAACTGATCTGCAGTAAATTCATCTTTCGAATGTATTAGGCCCGGCTCATCAGACTTGATGCCTAAAAATTCAGGTACTGAGCGATGCTCAAGGGTTGTTGATTGCCTCACAACCCACTGTAGGTTTGTAAATTTAGACTCAAGTAAAACCGTTGCAACAGAGCGTCCTGTTTTGCCAAAACCAATAAGACCTACTTTCATACTTTGCCCCTACAGATCTAGTGGAAAGAAAGGCGCATACTTTTGATATCAATGCCGATTAGCTGGCATATACACGCAAGGACAATTAACTGAAGAGTTAAAAGAATATTTTCTAGACCTACTTTACCATATGAAAGTTATGAATCTAATTTAGTCACTTAAGCCGTTGACCCACAAACAAAAAACCACCCGAAGGTGGTTTTGATGTTTCTTGGTGGCCCGGGGCGGAATCAACCTGGGCCACAGGATGCCTTATCCAAGCTCTGATTCATTAAAAGCATCTCTTATATACACAGGCAAATCTATTGATGGCGGCCTATAGCCTGACTGATAAAACATATCTCCAATATGGCCGCGATGAAATGCTTTGTGATTACAGACGTGAATCAGAATGTCGCCTCTTGTCATTTCTCCGGCACCACCATCAACGAAGCAAAAATGAACCTTTTCATTGAGTAGCGGCTCACTCATCGTGTCGGCATACCGAATATACCAATCACCCATTTCATTTAATTTCTCCGTCAGTAACTCCAAAGAATCTGGCGACTCAGTGGTGCGCGACTTAAATCCGTGATCCATTCCAAGTAAATGGGCTCGCCATATTTGGTCAACAATAGCGATATGAGCCAAAGCGAATGACATTCCGCCAAATGCCGCGGCACGCTGTTTCGTGACCTCTTCAGGAGGCAAGGTGGCAATGGCGTCCAAAAGCATATTGTTTGCCCATTTGTTATAGCGTGTGAGCATTCGGATATTTCGAACAGCAGACATATGGCCTCTTTTGGATAAGTCAGCACAGTCTAACAAATGAAAAAACCACCCGAAGGTGGTTTTGGTGTTTCTTGGAGGCCCGGGGCGGAATCGACCAGGGCCGAGGATGCCTGATCCTTAAGGCATTAGTGATTGTGGCCTTGATTATTCTTTGGCATCTGACCATTCATCATTTTCTGATGTTGTTTCATCATCTTTTCATGCTCCTCTGGATGGCAAAACTCGTGATCCAAGTTACCACCCATTTGATGAGCATTCGCACCCTTATAACCAAGAATACTTGGATCAAGCATGCCGGCAATCATAGCGATGTGTCCAAATACCAAGAACAAGGCAACACATATCGCATGAATCTTTAACTTACCCATTTGATCTAGTGCTCGATTAACCAAACCGAACTCTTGTAGGGCAATCCAGATCAGCGGCAATCCTGCGATGACATAAGTGCCAACAGCGATTACATCAATCACCGTTCTCCACTCGCCTGCCTGTGTAATAGGAATGATGGCATTCATCACAATGTAGTAAATGATGCCGACAAAGTAAATGCCTACAGCAATTCCAGAAAAGCGATTGAGGTAATAAACAGCACCATCGAACTTGCGAGTAAAGAGTAGATATAACTCAGTAATAGCTAAGGTTTCGGCCAAAACAATTGGTATGGCCATAAAGATAATTAAATTCCAAGGCTGATTAACAGCCAATAACTCCATGTAGTGAGTCATGTTCATAAGATTTCTCCAATAGATTACGGTGGCTAGATGCCACAAAAATTAGTTAATGCCTAGTTAACTAATCAGTCTTGGAGGTTTGAATATATGACTTGGAACTGCCTCAACAATGAGTTGGGGCACTTGAGAAACAAAGTGATTTGAGAAATCTGGCTGGATATATTGGCTGGTAGATAAGTTTGCTACCACGCCCAAACAGCATTGATGCTGTGCTTGATGGTTGGTTGATTGCGACTTCTCAACATTCACATCACTTTTTGTATGGCAATCATGCTGAACTACATGCCCAGAATGAGCTTGTGATATGGAGTCGGCAGATACGGGCATGCTACCTGCGTGAATCAAGCTGGCAAATAGACTAAAGCAAAGGGCGATACATATCCTTCTCATATTTCCATTCTATGCCCATTTGCTAGATTTGTCGTTTTAAACGACATTCCTATAATGGGATAAGCAAAAACACTTAAGGCTCAAATGGCTTGGATCATCACCAAATACTTACTAACAGCAGGAATGGTTGTATTCATTTCTGAAGTTGCCAAACGCAGTGATAGATTAGGTGGCTTTATTGCGGCATTGCCATTAATGACCCTTTTAACTTTGGTATGGCTTTATGTAGAAAACCAGCCCGAAGAAAAGATTGCCAATCACGCCTATTACACCTTTTGGTATGTGATTCCAACGCTACCTATGTTTCTATTATTTCCATATCTACTTCCTAAGCTCGGATTCTGGATAACCATGGGGGCTTGCGTGGTGACAACTGTTATCTGCTTTGGTTTATTTGTCTTGGTGATGAAAGGCTTTGGAATTAATCTGCTCTAAATGAAAAAACCACCCGGAGGTGGTTTTAGTATTTCTTGGTGGCCCGGGCCGAAATCGACCAGGGCTGGGGATGCCTGACTCTATTCCATCCTACAAAAGCAATATAAGAATTGTTGGGTGGTGCCCATTGGTGTTTTATGGGTTTCAGTTGAACTATTAATGAGCTTAAAAGTCTTGCCAAACTGCCCATGGAGATTCTCTGAGTCATAGCGAACGACATCCAACCCACTACATTTCTCAGGGCCATCTGGACCAAAAGTGGACATAATCACATAACCACCATGCTTAACAGAGCGCATCACTTGCTCTACATATCTGGCTCGCTGAGCTTCTTCCGTTAAAAAGTGGAATACAGCTCTGTCGTGCCAAACATCAAAATAATTCTGAGGAAGCGTTGCCTGAGTAATATCAGCACAATACCAATGTACTTCTTCTGCTGACTTTCCCAGCCTTTCTCTAGCGACATCAATTGCTTTCTGAGAAATATCTAAAACACTGATGTCTTGGTAACCCTCAAATAAAAGGTCGTCAACTAAAGTAGCTTCGCCGCCACCGATGTCAATAATCGCGGCATCTTTATTGGCTGTTGCTTGATGAATGAGATTTAAAGAAGTTTCAAGATGGGGCGTATACCAACTGACAGCATCTGGTGCCTTAGTGTCGTAGACTTTTTCCCAGTGTTCTTTGTTATCCATAATTACCTTTCACATAATTATTTGATTCATTCTATGCTCATTAGATCAGTTTGTCGCTTTAAACGACGTCTACTGACGCAGGGATGTCTATTTGATTTGTCTTTTTAAAGGACGCTTCTTAATCGGGATATCTGATACCAATGGCGATTAACCCTGCCAAGCAGAATGAAAAAACCACCCGCAGGTGGTTTTGGTGTTTCTTGGTGGCCCGG
This sequence comes from Polynucleobacter sp. AP-Jannik-300A-C4, assembly GCF_018688335.1. Classification (NCBI taxonomy): domain Bacteria; kingdom Pseudomonadati; phylum Pseudomonadota; class Betaproteobacteria; order Burkholderiales; family Burkholderiaceae; genus Polynucleobacter; species Polynucleobacter sp. AP-Jannik-300A-C4. Next base: position 1,941,612 of record NZ_CP061316.1, read on the forward strand.
GGCGGAATCGACCAGGGCTGAGGATACCTGACTCTATTTCAACCTTAATATCCGAATAGCGCCACTCAATACCAAGAATCCAATAGCTAAACCGATAATCCAATCGGGAATCGGACTGTTAAGCCAATCAACTAATACGCCAGCAATAATCACGCCTATGTTAGCCAAAACATCATTGGCAGAGAAGATATAACTGGCTCGCATATGAACGCCATCATTTTTGCGTTTAGATATTAGATATAGACAGGTGACATTAACCGCCAAAGCAAGTAACGAAATCCAAATCATGGCATTTGCCTGAGGCATTGCCCCAATGTAAGTTTGATAACCTGTACGCCAAAAAGCAAGAGTGGCCAAAAGTAATTCAACAACACCAGCCAACTTAGCGGCTTTGAGCTTGTGCTGTGCGGCTTTACCAACGGCATATAAAGCTACCATATAGACTGCGGCATCAGCAAACATATCTAAAGCATCAGCGATAAGTCCTGCTGATTGAGCAATCCAGCCCACAATGATCTCAACGAAGAACATTAATCCGTTTAATGCTAAGAGCCAAATTAGGACTTTTCGCTCTTGAGCATCTTTGGCGGCATCTAATTGAGCTAGCTTAATTTCAAAGTCCTCTAACGCTTGGCTGCTTTCAATCTTTGCCCCAAAACCCAAGGGAACTAATTTATCGAGAACTACATTAGGCTCTTCGCTATGACAAATGATTAATTTGCGATTGGGAATATCAAAATCCATGGCGTGTATCGCCAAAGAACCCAATGCCATACGAATCATCTGCTCTTCCGATGGACAATCCATAGCAGGCACGATGAATATGGTTTTAGTTACAGAAGATTTTTGATGGGTTTCCATGTATTTACAAATGTAACTGAAAGTGGGCTTGTCGTTTAAAACGACAGCGCAGGCAAAGTCCAAAAGCGTCGAATACTGTGAATGTGGAGAGTAAAAATGAAAAAACCACCCGAAGGTGGTTTTGGTGTTTCTTGGTGGCCCGGGGCGGAATCGACCAGAGCCGAGGATGTCTGACTCTAGACCGTCGTTTTAAACGACGTCGACTGACGCAGGGATAAATAATTGACGCATCCTTCTCAGGGAACTATTTAAGATGTAGTTTTGTACTTGAGATGATTCAATGAACTTTGATATTCGCCGCGATAATCTGAGTGGGGCTGATGTTCAAGCACTCGTTCAAGAGCATATTACTGAGATGTTGAGTAATTCACCGATTGAAAGTGTTCATGCCTTACCCCTCGACAGTTTGCGAAAACCAGAGATTACATTCTGGTCTGTATGGCGCCAGGGAGAAATAAGTGGCTGCGGTGCATTGATGGAGCTTGACGGCACTCATGGTGAGATAAAGTCGATGCGAACTAAAGCTAAGTTTCTGAGAATGGGTGTTGGACAAGCGATGTTGAATAGAATAATTTCTGAAGCAAACATGCGTGGCTACACTAGACTCAGCCTTGAAACTGGATCTGCAGAAGCATTTAAGCCGGCGCTTACCTTATATAAACAAAATGGCTTTGAAGTGTGCGGTCCATTCGGCGACTACAAACACGATCCGCATAGCGTTTTTATGACGAAGATCCTTTGAAGGCAATCAGCTAACCCCCTAAGGCACCCGATACACAATCGCACAAATGAAAAAACCACCCGAAGGTGGTTTTGATGTTTCTTGGTGGCCCGGGGCGGAATCGAACCACCGACACAAGGATTTTCAATCCTCTGCTCTACCGACTGAGCTACCAGGCCAAGAGTTAGGATTATAAATGAAACTGGGATTGGGCTTGCTAAATGTGCCTACTGTGGCTAACTCTTGTAAAAAACTACTGATCCTGCGGCTTGGTGGGGATGGTAGATCCTGCTGGACGGTAGAGCAACTTCGCTACAATTTGCACCCTATGAGAATCAAAGTAATTCATGGCTTTAATGCCCGTAAAAGATTAAGTGATGGCACTGATGGCGGTTTTGCTCCACTGGCCATTGGCACCTATCAAGCAAAGCCTACACAAGATGGGTACTTGGCCATTGAAAAAAGTGATGGCAACTTGGTTTATTTGTCTCTTACCGCGCTGGAAGAAAAGATTTACAGCAGAGATCTAGTGTTGTTCTAAATGACAAAGAAAAAGCCCGCAAACATCTGCGGGCAAAAGGTGTTTAGTCTATGGAGAACTGCACTAGACCAAAGCCAGTTTAGCAAGCATGCAGCATATTCAAATACGGATAAACACTAATCCTACACGCCTTCAACTACGCGGCAACTTAGGATGACAAATCCTATTTAACGGTACAGCAACTGGGCGGATATGGCGGAGGATTGCCTTTAGACCGCCTATGACTTAGGCGCAAGGAGATGCACATACTTTAACGGCGTAAATTTAGAAGTTATGGCGCCAGTAACAATTCGAGCAAATATATCCTCTCGTAAGGATTCATGTGATATGAACGTTCCCTGCGCTACGGCCTTAAGCAATTTACTTGTCTCCTCATGCCTCATCTTTGCATAGAATACAAAACTATCGTGCCTAATAAAATCATGATCCCCTTTTGAAAGCTCACAAGTTAAATCTTGCATTCTTAAGTGATCTCGAGTGCTAATTGGTACAAGTAAATTGCATTGCAGAGATTCGATGTTTAATGGATCGCTAAGCAGAATAAACAAATGTTTCCGATCTGGATCATCATCTGGCCCTGAAGGTATCAGGAGCGCCGCCCTTTTGTAAGGGAGAAAAAGCTTCATATTGAAGCAAATAAATTATCTATATCCTGAGCTGACTTATGTGAGACGATGATTTGAGCTGCCGTCTCTTTATCAAATTTTTTGCTTTTCTCTAGTGCCTTGACAATGTCATCAAACTCCAGAGAATAAGAAGACCCATTTGGGTCGTGCCACTCCGGACAATTAATATGGGTCCAATCCCGAATTGTCCACTTATCCATCCCACCAAAATTACCCCACACAATCTCCAAAACCTCGAGCTCAGCCCTACTTAATTCATCAAGTTCTCGGTGCGCCACTGAAGAACGAACAGCTACTTCATGATTTTCTTTGTCAGAAATCCAAGACTCCCAACCACCATCCTGAGATTCAATGTCGCCGTCCATCAGATTTAGGGTTTTTGAAAGCACGGGACCATGAGGCATTGATACATAAAGATCTCCGGAAATTGGCATTCCAAAAGATTTGATGGCCTCTCTATCTGAAAGATAGAGTAATTTCATCAATTTAAGATGTGACATGCGGGCATTACTTTCTTTTCTCAAAAAGAAAGTAGCCATTTGGGCCACTTTGCGCTCATTAAACATAGTAGGTCGATTTTACTCTTTAGCAATAAGCACTGTTGCCGCCTTATCAATATTTTGTATTATAAAAACAACGAACCTTTATCTGGCTAATTTAAATGAGCAGCCTTCCCAAGCTCAACTTGGCCAGACTTAATCTTCTGCCTGGCTCGCTCGGCTTTAACAGCTTGCTGATCTTGCTTCACTCGATCTTTCATTGATTTAAGTCTGGCTTGCTCTGGGCTTAATGGCTTTTGAGGGGCTATTTCATTGAATCGCATAGCTAACCAATCTGCAATGGTTGATGTGGAACATTACTGCTCCCGAATATAGCCTGGAATAATTTATATGCTTGAGCTTGATTTTGGGCATAGAGAATAGTTTCCACCCACATTCCAGCGGCATTAACAGTTGCCTTGTATCTTTTCATATAGATATTTAGTCGAACCATGATCGGGCCACCCCGCAAGTTTGCGAAGATGGCGCTGCCTTAAAGCTCTTTCATACCCAATATATGCGTTGCTCCCCAACTGCGAGCTAAAGCTTTTACTTGCTGCTCATTTAACGCTTGAATTGTTGTTGTTACTTCTATGCCGCCGATTTTTAGGATTACTAGATATGTTTTCATAGAGATATTTAGGCACGCTGTTAAGTGTTTAAATATTTCCTAGATCCCTGGATGGCCACGAACGATATCGTGGCCATTAACAACATCACTGTCGCTTAAACCCACTCCTCAAGCTGGCGCTTGCAGTTTCTATCTGAGCATCTAATTCTCCCGCCTCTACTGCCGACTTAATCGACTCCAATGCCTTTACTAGCTCAAGGCCACTAGCCACCTCAACACTGGGCTTGCCCTTTGCCAATTCTATGGTCCAGCTTCCATACTTCACAGAGACGCAAACCTTGCCTTGTTCTGATTGGAACCACCAGGGCTTAATTCTTTTTGGAACCTCCACTTGCTTACGCAATCCAGTTTGAGGGTCTTTAATTGAGCGGTATTTCATCACTACAAACGGCGTGCCATCCATTTGACTTTTGGCCAACTGAATCTGCTCCCAAAGTTTTGATCCAAGTTTGTTTCTGCGAATCACGACGGCAGGCATATGGGTTGGTTTTTTAACTGCTACTAGTTTTAAGTTACTTAATGCGCTCATTGTTTTCTCCTTTTGGTTAATGGGCACAAGCAGTTTGTTTTCAATCATCCAGATAGGTCGACCTCTTTTTGGCAATTCTTCTATTTCGACTCATTTTGGATAGAAAAAATGCGGGTTTTATTGAGCTGTCATAAATATTTTTGCGAGTTGCTTGGTTACACAGTAGATGTCGCAAGAAGAAAAAGAAGTTGCATAGTTGAGTTTGAGTAGTTGCTAGTAAGTTACTCGTAGTGGCAAATGAGTAACTGTGACCAAGTAACACAACTTCGTAACTCCTCTTTTGAGATCTGCGACTTTTACTGCAACTGATCTCTTCTGATCTCTCTTGTAACCAACCAAGGAACTAGCAACAAGAACTCAATTAAGAACACAAGGAGAAAATAAATGAGAGAAATCGCAATCAGAGGCTTTATCAACGAGAAGTACAACACCCTATTTGGCAAGGGATTATTTAGACGAGCCATCTATAACGGATCGGTGGAGCTTCATAATCCAAACCAAAAGTATCTAGTAGATTTTTATGAATATGAACAATTCCAACATACCGCCAAGACAGATCAACAAATCGCTACTCTCAAAAAGTTTGAAGCCTGCGGGGTAGCGAATACGCCCGATCTTGTGATGTCATGGATTGTGCATTACGAACCCCTAACTAAATCTAAAGAGCTGGTCGATGGCTATTGCATTTACCTACAAACTACGGGTGAAGTGCATATTGAAATTGATGATGTTCTAAATGGAACAAATGATGAGTGGGACTTAAAAGCACATCACTGTAAAGCCATGGGCGCCAACAAGCCTGTATTTGTTGCCACGAACGTGGACTTGAACATAAAACAATAAAAACCCCTCAAAAAAGCTCTACACGCAACGATTTTGGGGCATCACACGCCTTGTTGCTGGGCGCATATCAAATAGCGTGCAGGGTTGATTTGAGCTATTGCTGTATGAAGCACTCAGATCGTCGTCTAAAGACGACAGGCACTAGGGATTTGGCATAAATATTTAAAGCAAATATAGGTTAAGAAAACTCTACTTTTCTTAACCTGATTTTGTAACTCATTGATTCTTGGAAGATCTTTGCTTAAAAGCTCTCGGTCGCTTTATTTGTAATAAGAAAACACACTTGTATGTGCTTTTTTATTTATGAAAGGATTTACAAATGGCTCAAGCTAAAACCCTTACCCAAGCAGAAATTGATCAAGTTCTGCGTTACGCAAGCACTAGAAAATATCCCGAGCGCAATCGCGCTCTCATCCTCACCAGCTTTTTGACCGGGATGCGGGTCGCCGAGATCGCCTCCATAAAGTTAGGCGACATTGTCAATGACGATGGCACGATCAAAAACGAAGTAAGACTATCTGCCGCGCAAACCAAAGGCGGTCATCCTCGCACCGTCTTTATCGCTAGTAAACTCAAAGCGGAATTAGAAGTATATTTGAAGACTAGGCATATCAAAGATCCCACAATTGCTTTTTTTCACACTGATAGAAGACTTAAATTCACACCCAACGGTTTATGCGTATGGTTCTTTTCACTTTATCGAGGTGCGGGCATTAGTGGCGCAAGCAGCCATTCGGGAAGACGCTCGATGATTACCTCGCTCGCCCAAAAAGGAATTGGTGTGCGAGTCTTAGCCGAAATCGCAGGTCATCGGTCGATTGCGGTAACCCAAAAATATATCGATGCCAATCCTGAAATGTGTCGCAATGCGATGGAATTAATTTGATAGTCGGCTAAGAATTTAATCACTACATTTTCTTAATCACAAAAAAGTAGTGATTTTTCTCAAAAAGAAAATCACCCTACAAGCCCCTGTTCATGGGGCTTTAATTTTTCGGAATTTTCTGTCAAGGAAATAAAACAACGCGGTGATTTGTTTGAAAAATCCCAAAAATGTAGAGTTGCCCTTATCAACAAAGCACACAGGCACTTTCGCCATTACCGCCTAGTTGATTTTTAAGGAGCTTTAAAAATGGAAAATGTAATTGAAGTAACTAACCAAGCAGTAAACCCATCAGCAGCACAATCAACCACTCCTTCTGTGGATATTCGCAATATGAATGCCAATGTCATCACTGAGGATTCATCGACTTTTGATGAAGTATTTGAGGTGGAAGGTGAAGTCAAACCCTCATCAAAACCTGTAGCATCATCTGAACCCAAAGAATCGGACAAAGATAAAGCGCAGCGTATGCAGGCAGGCTTGGACAAAGCTAAAGCATCAAAATCTGCCAGCACAAGCCTTGTTCAGTACGAACGTAGGCTCAGCGTAGAGGCTGCCACAGCAGATACATCAGCAATCATCCCAAAAGAGCGCAAAGAGTATGTAACTGCGTTTAAAGCTGGTGTTGAGAAAACTGCTCGTAGCACTTTAGAGATGTGCCGCGTGGTTTATGAGGCAGAGCAATCGCTAGATAAGTTTCAATTTAAAACTTTTTGCGAAGAAGTCGGACTTAAGGACTACAGCAGTACTGTTCGCAAGTTCTCTGCAATTGGTCGGGTATATCCACGCTTTATTCAATATGTGGATCAACTGCCAGCAAGTTGGACCAATATCTACTTGATTACTCAAATTCCAGCAGATGCATTTGAGGAATGCCTGACTAAGGGGTATGCGTTAAATAAGCTAACAGGTGCAAAGCTTGATGAACTGGTCAAAAGCACAAAGGACATCAATAAGATTGAAGAGCCTTTAAGCTTTGATAGCAAAAACTCTGGCTATGTATTTGCCAAGCTCTTGTTTACCAAAAAACCTGATGATACGGATTGGCGTGCAATGGAAAAGGCATTGGCTGAAATCTCTGCCCGATTACCCATCAAGTTTGTTATCAACAAAGAAGCTGGAGAGTTTGTGCAAGCTCGTCGTGAACAACGCTATGAGCAGATCAAGCAAAGCAGCAAAAATGTCGATCTCAAGCCTGATTTATGGGATTTGGGCGCAGAAGCGAATGCAGTCTTTAAAGTCGCGGAACGTATAGCTAACCCGACTGATAAGGCAGTCATTACTGTTTAAGACGACCGCTACCACTGCAGGGGTAGCTGTTGTTTTAATACGTTGTTCCATTTAGAACAGGTTTTAAGCCAACTTCTCGGCATTCATCATAGGAGTTAACTTGGAATAATGTCGCTCAATCATGCCAACACTAGTACCCATTTGCCTAGCCAGAGTGTGAATATCAACCCCTCTTGCTAGGGCGAATGTGGCATAGGTATGACGTAGGCTATATAAGGTTCTGTTCTGACCTCCGCCATCAACCCTCATGTTGCTACGAACCATTAAGTTACGAAAGATATTTTCCATGTTGCTAATTTGCTCGCCTGTTGGCAAACGGAATACCACCGCATCAACCTTAGCCTCAATCACTGCGTTGAGCCCCGAGTAAGGCAACTTCTGCCACTTCATTACTCGCTCTAATACCTTCACCACAGCAGTTCTTGCTATCAAATACCTAGGACCCGTCTTACCTGATACCCAAATCCTTAAGTATTTCTTTTCCCCAATCCAATGCCATTGCAAATGCTTCCACCTCAGTGGCAGCGCCTCCGTTCCATGTCGAATGCCTGTATTCACTAGAAACTCTATGTAATAGGCGCATAGCGTTCTCATCAATGCTGTTCTGTCCGTATAGCTACTCTTTTGCCAAGTCTCTGTATAGCTCAATAAGTCTTTAATTTCTTCTGCTGTAAAAGCAGGGCGGGGTTGGCTCTTTTTACCTTTGCTATCCAATAATGGGACCGCTTGATTAAGTCCAATATAGCCACGATCTCTGGCCAGATTAATAACGCGGATATAGGCGCTTGCGTGATTACGTTTAGTGCTTGCCATAGGAGTCTTGCCCATTTGTGAGATGCGCCAAGACTCAAAGTCGCCTAGTAGTTCATTAGTAATTTGACTAATCTCATATTGCCCAAAGAAAGGAATGAGATATTTGTTAATGGCAAAGGCATAGTCACGATAGATGCGCTTACCTAGCTTGTTATGTAAAGCCTGAGCCATATTGGCTAACTCGTCTAAAGCAATCTGCTTAAAGGTTTTGGTGACAACGGCTAAGCCAGCGCCAACTTTGACTTTGACTGTTTCGTAAATGGCTAGGGCTTGGGTTTGAGCTAAGTCAGAATCTTCTGTATTGGTAGAGGCAGCATGCCATTGCCCATTGGGTAACTTAAAGCGGCATTGCCATTGACGACTATTTGGTCGCTTAAATAAGGTCAGCTCACCCTGCAACAATCTAATTGTTTTGGGTGAACCTAGTTTTTTATTTTCAGGAAATAAATATTGAATATTTTGCAAGTCGGGCGTCTAGTTACGGGACGCTTACAAGCTTAATTTCAGATTAGGATTTGGGCGACCTAATTACGTGAAACAAGTTGTCTTAGCTTGCCATAACTGTCAACTACGTCATAGCGTACCTTATCTGCATCGATTCGCTTATTGATCTCTTCAAAGAACTTTCTAGCGCATTTAATTTTGGACTTTTCAATCTCACTCAACTGCATAGAAGACATAGAGCCTTTTGTCTCAGCCACAAAGTAAATGTGCTTCACGTCACCATGTCTGAAAGAAATCGCCCAGTCAGGGTTGTATGAACCAACTGGCGTGGGTATTTGAAATCCTCGTGGTAGCTTAGCGTACACGACTACTTCTTCACTGGTATCAAGCTCTTTTACGAAGTTTCGTTCTACGTTGGAATCTGTCACTACGTAGTCATAGATATGGCGTTTCAACTTATCCCCAGCTTTGGAAAAGTCCTGCTTAGACTGAGTGCTTGTGAAAATATCAATGTCGTGCGTTTCAGCAATAGGGTCATAAGCCAAATGCTCAATGATGCAGGTAGCCTTTTGTTCATTAATTAGACGGCTACTTTCAGAAATGAAGCTCTCGGGATTAGTCCTGAACTGAGCAAATACAGGCTTAGTTACCCCGCCAAAGATTGACACGATAGTTGCGCGAGTAAGCTGTGTAGCCTCAGCAATATTGCCAACTAGATCGTATTTGACTGAAGAATGGGCTGAGACACGCTCACTTGCAGTCTCAGTTTCAACTAGTTTGAACGCATCACCACTTTTCACATCGTCATACGTGGCAGTATCCGCTTGCTCGCCACGATGTACTGTGTACTGCAAAGGCGTAACCCGCATCTCAGCATCCAACGTTGCTATGCACTTTGCAATCAACTCTTCACTGTCAAAGTGGACGCTGTATGCAGCTTTACGATTAATGCGATTCCAAAGCTCCTTGAACTCTTTTTTCTCAAAATTAGCGTTCAATGGATTAATCTTCGCGCCACGATCATTCTCAGGCATCGGCAACTGTGCATCATTAAATACCGTTTCAATGAGTGCGAAAACTTGTTCTGCATATGGCTCTAATTCAGGAGGCAACTCAGCTACTGCGCCAGTTCGCTTATCTTCGTGGTACTTCTCGGCAATCCTATCCAAATCATCCGTGTAGTCGTTCTTGACTAGGTACTTGTAGATTTGCTTTGCAATCTGCGGTGTCACAGCAACATCGCCAGCATCTGTCTTGAGGACTTTTCCAGAGAAATACGATTCACTGGCAACTCTTGGCCGCTCTGAAAGAGATTCGCTAATGTCACGTTGTAATGCTGTTACAAAATCTTTGTAACTTTCGCTCGCAACAACCGTAAGCACATTCACCTGATGAACCGTTGCAGGATTGTCCATGCGATCACCAAGTTGATTCACTGACAGACGCAAGCCACGTCCAACTTCTTGTCTGCGTGAAATTGTGTTGTCACTATGTTTAAGTGTGCAAATCACAAATACGTTTGGATTGTCCCAGCCTTCACGTAACGCTGAGTGTGAAAAGATAAAGCGTACTGGTTCTGCAAACGAGAGCAAACGCTCCTTGTCTTTCAGGATCAAGTCATACGCATCTACATCATCTGTTTCAGTGGATTTTTTTCCAGTTTCAGGATCAACAAGGCGCTTGGTCTTCTTATCAATTGAGAAGTACCCGCTGTGCGTCTGATTAGCCTGTATGCCACGCAAGTACTTGTTGTAAGCAGAATCTTCTAGAGTGAGGACTTCGTTTAGCGCGTTGTTGTACTCTTCCTCAAAAATACGTGCGTATTCACCTTGCTCATCATCTTGGCTGTAATCACGATACTTCACAACCTCGTCAATGAAGAAGAGGCTGAGCACTTTGATGCCCTGATTGAACAAAGCCTGTTCTTTTTCAAAGTGTGCTTTGATTGCTTCACGGATTTGGATGCGGCGCAATGACAACTCATTCACATCACCAACTGCTTCACCAGCCACAAGCTCAATGCCATTTGTAAAGCTAACAGTGTCTGTGTTTGCATTTATGTCAGCAATGACGTAACCATCACGGTACTGCTCCATACCATTTGATTCGTCATACAGGTTTTGACCTTTTGAGAGTTTGCGAACAACACGCTTGTTGCCATTGTTTTGTTTAATCTCAAATTCAATACGAGCTTCAGGTGGCTTAGTGGCACTAACTTGAATTCCTTCAAGGTAAAGATAGCTGTTAGTGCCTGACAAGCCTTTAACTGAAATGCCACGCACTGCAATCTTCTTCACTAGCTTTTGGTTGTACGCGTCCAGTGCATCAAGGCGATGAATCTTGTTATGGGTAGTCTTGTGTGTTGCTGAGTAGCGCAACATAAACAAAGGATTGAACTCCTTCAATGAGTCCAGTGTCTTTGCGCCTTCCATCTTTTGAGGTTCATCCAAGATCATGATGGGCTTGTTGCCCTTGATCACATCAATTGGTCTTCGTGACTGAAAGTCATCCAGCTCTTCATAAATCCTGCGCGCATCCTTACCAGTTGCATTGAAAGCTTGGACGTTGATTACCATGATATTGATTCCTGCATCTGAGGAATAGCTTTCAAGGTTATGCAACTGCTTTGAGTTGTAGATAAAGAAACGAGCCTTCTTCCCATAAATTTCTAAGAAGTGATCAGCCGTGATCTGAAGGGACTTGTAAACACCTTCGCGGATCGCAATACTTGGCACAACAATAATGAACTTGCTCCACCCATACAGCTTGTTAAGCTCAAACATTGTCTTGATGTAGCAGTACGTTTTACCTGTACCCGTTTCCATCTCAACATCAAGGTTTACTTGACAAACCTTAGTGCTGACTAAGTTTGCTGAAACAGGTAGGTTTTGACCACGCTGTACTTGTGCAATGTTTTCAAAAATCTTGCTATTACTGATAGTGAAATCTGAATTCCTAAAACCAGCATCAAACATGGCTTCAGTAGTATTGTTTACCTTGCCAGGATCAACGCGATACTGAACAGCACTTGTAGGTGACTGACCTGCAAAGCAGTCCGTAACAGCTTGTACTGCTTGCGATTGGTATTGCTGAACTTTGAACTTGAGCTTCATAGTCAGGCCTTAGATGCACTTCACTTCAGTGCTTGGTGAAACAAGCTTGAAAATTTGCTCTACGTTAATCTTCACGCTATCTGACTTGAAACCTGCATCACGAAATACAACGCGCAATGGCTGTTTTTTTGCTAGCTCTTTCACAAACTCTTCATCAACACCACCATTGCTATCAAAACAAGCTGCTAATGCGTTTTGATCTACGAGATAAACAGCCCTACCTTGAATGATTTCCTCATGAATAGGCAATGACAAATCAACACCCCAATCAAGAAGCACTTGAAATAGTAAATCTTCAGGCGTTCTGCCTGCTTTAACGTTATCTGCTTGATCGCTAAGTAAATCCTGAGATACAGCATCAGGGTTGTAATAAACATCAGTTAGATTAGAAGAGTCAACCTTCAAAACTCTAAAACCAGTATCAACACTATGATCACCTAGATTTGCATTAAACAATTTTCCCGCTCTAACAATGCGATCAATACTTAGGCAAGATATTGTTTTATAACCCAATTTATATGCAACAGAATCAGCCTTAAATTCATTTGTTCCCTTTTGTATCTCTTGATCAAGCTGCACCAAAATGAATTTTCGATTGCCGCCATCCAAAGCATTTTGTGCCATAACAGCATGAGCTGTCGTGGCAGATCCTGCAAAAAAATCCAGGACAATATCCTCACTCTTAGCATTAGTGGCTAAATGAACGATTCGCTGTATTAATCTAGTTGGCTTTGGATTATCGAAAACTAAATTTCCATCAAATAAGTTTTTCAATTCTTGACTTGATTCTTGGTTATGCCCTACTGATTTGTTATCCCACCATGTCCAAGGTCTAATGCCCTCAGATTCTGAAATAAATTTTTTCAAACGAGGGCGGTTAGAACCATTTGCTCCAAACCAAATTCTATTGTCACGCTGTAACTCAAGAAACGTACTCTCTGCCAAAGCCCAACATCTACCTTCTGGGGGAGGCATTTCAAGACCAGAAGGAGTTTTGATGCTATAAAACTGGGACTTTGGCGCTCTACCTGTTTGCCCAGTTAAATCAACTGAAGCCCAGTCGCCGCGAGGGTCTGAGTCAGGATTTGAAAAGCTTTTTCTCCTCTCCTCATCAATTGGCAAATAAGACAACGACATAAGTTCAGCATTTTTAGCGTACAGCAAAATATGATCATGAGCTGCACTAATCGCCATTCTTGCATCTGGCGATGTTTTCTTCTGCCAAACAATATTTGCAATAAAGTTTTGTTCACCAAAAATTTCGTCGCAAACTTTACGCAAATTGTGAACCTCACCATCATCAATACTAATGAATATAAGGCCATCATTTGCTAGTAGATTTTTTGCTAGCTTAATTCTTGGATATATCATGCTTAGCCAATCTGAATGAAATCTACCATTTGACTCAGTATTGGCAATTAAGCGGCCGCCAATGTCATCTTTTTGACTAGACTGTTTCAGATAGTCATCATTAGCTATTGAAAAGTCGTCATCATAGATAAGATCACTACCAGTGTTATAGGGTGGATCAATATAAATTAACTTAACCTTACCTAAATATGTCTCTTGGAGTAACTTTAGAGCATCAAGATTATCGCCCTCTATGAATAAATTTTTAGTTGAGTCAAAATTGATGCTTCTATCTTTTAATGGCCTCATAGTTTTGAAAATAGGGGAATTTGCTAGAAGCAGGGATTCACGTTTTCCAGGCCAGTTAATCTGATATCTTTCTTGCTGTCCATCAACCAATTGTTCAGATAACTCTTGACGAAATAATTCAAAGTCAAATACTTGTACTAGCTGACCATTAGGATCCTTCGCCTCTGTAACAAAATTAGGAAATAAAGTCTTTAACTTCTCCAAATTTATTTTTACAGATTCAGGTGTTTGCATCTTTAATTTTTCCATTATTGACCTTTTAACCAATCAGATGGTTGAGTTCTTCAACCATAATACGCAGCTTTGAATTCAACTCTACTTTTTTATTGAATTGCTTTTCTGCCATAACTTTATTCTTTAACCCATCAATCAAAATCGACTTTGTCTTTATTGCAGATCTACGCTCCACAAACTCTTCCAGAGTTTCATCTTGTCTCATCTGCGCATCACAAACAGCGAGAATAATTTGCTTGTAAATTAAATTTAAATTAAGGCCAATATCTAACTTTGCCCGTTCAATTTCATTAGAGCAAATGTTCGAGTGCATATAGCGGCTAATTTTCCAGCCATCAGTATTTGATTTTGTTTTTAACGCACAAACTGTTTTTACTCCTGTCTTTGATTTAATTTCGAAGACGATTGGAAATTTGACGGCCTTATCTATGCAAAGCAAAATATCTTCGCTTAAATCATCATCTTTTAGTGCAATTTCAAAAACTTGGATTTCAGGAATGTCTTTTGTGGCCTGAACATTAATAGTTTCAGGAGCTAGCTTGTATAGCCACGTAATCTGCTCAACCTGCTTAACGAAAAGCTCTTTGAGCTTGTTTGACACGTTCCCATGCTCATAAAATTTGGTCTTTGGTATAGTCTTTCCAAAAAATCCGTTTTGAGGGTATTCAAACAAGGCTATGCCCATCCTTTATCCTTGAACCACAATAAATGCGACTAGCTCAAACTCATCAATCCCTGCAATAGCATTTACAAGAGCAGTGGTTTTCCCTGATGTAAATAGACTATCTAAGTCCTTTTCCTCTTTCACTTCAATCATGCTCTTTATTGCCAAACTCAATAGCTCTGAGTAAACACCCATCTTTCTTCCATCAGCAGTTTCCTTGTTGAATTGTTTGCACATTTCAAGCAATGGCTCTGACTGACCCTTACAATTCGCTCGTACAAGATCCAGCAAAGGCTTCACCTCAGTGTGATTTGCAACAACATTGCCAACCACATCAACATAGACAAGATAGTACGGATGCAATCTGTTGTGCTGATTAACATTCACGCCATCATTTCGATTTCGCAGAGTAAATATTGCTCCGGCTGGCAATCCCTGTTCAGGCTTGGCTGGAATAACGGCATGCATTCCATTTGGCAAGGATGCAAGATCGCCATTTAGCTTGACGTAATTTAGCAAATCCATTCTGAAGTCATTCAAACCAAGGTCTGTGATGGATATGCCAGTTTTAAGATCCTCAAGCTCAATTACTTCTTCCTGCAATTTGCGTAATTGCTCTTTGCGGTAAGCAACATCGTTGGCTTGAGAGCTAAGAACGTTGTCATCACCTGTAGCTGTAACGTCTGCAATCATCATGCGACTTTCTACACGCTCTTTCAGATTGATATATTCATCCAGTGAAATATCAGGCCAATAATTCACTAGCTGAATTGAAGTATTTTGAGATCCTATGCGATCAACACGACCAAATCTCTGAATGATACGAACAGGATTCCAGTGAATATCGTAATTAACTAGGTAATCGCAATCCTGCAGGTTTTGCCCTTCAGATATGCAGTCCGTTCCAATCAACACATCAATTTCAGAAGATTCGTTTGGAAGAATTAGCGCCTTCTCTTTTGATCTTGGCGAAAAGAGTGTTAATAACTCTTGAAAGTCATATCCCTTACCTACTGTTGATTTTGGCGCATCCTTCCCCGTAACCCGTCCAGAATGCAACCCACAGTGTTTAAGCAGATCGTCAGCCAGGTTTGCATATAGGTAATTAGCCGTATCTGCGAATGCAGTAAAGATCAAGATCTTTTTATTGCCAACATTAATTGGATTTTTAATCTTGTCAGCAATTAACTTTTTGAGATGCTGTAACTTTGCGTCATCATCAGGAGTAATTTTTTGCATTGATTCAATCAATGCATTAATGATCTCTAGATCGCTGCTAAGCTCATGAGACCAAGATGGTAAATCCATATCCGCAAGATTGATCTTTACCTTGCCGCCAATTTCATTTTCATCTGATAAAGGAATATCTTCCTCGTCAACCTCTAAATCCTCAACCCCTTCCGTCCAATCAGTAACAGAAACTATGTTGCCATTTTTATTGAATTCTTCAATTTTTTTCAACGTTCTTTCATTGCTGTCACGCAGGCTGGCAAGAGTTAAACGAAATGCTTCAACTGAACTTTCTAGACGCTTCAATAAATTTGTCGTCATTAAAGCTTGCAGACTTTTTTCACGATCCAGCTGTCTTAACTTGCCCTTTCCACCATCTACTTCTGTGTCATATAGATCTTCATACTTCTTCATGCGACTTGGAAGTATGTAGCTAATAGGCGCATACACAGCAAGCTTTAATAGTGATAGCTGCTCAAATATTTGATTAAAGCTCATCACATCTATGCGATCTGTAAGCTGGCAATGGAAGGACAATGGCTTTAAGCGATCTGGGAATCTGCCAATATCCGTAGTGTCGTAAAAGTTTTGAATGTGCTTTCTTGATCTTGCAATCGTGACACTATCTAACAACTCAAAGAAATCAAAATCTAAGGAGTCTAGAATGGCGCGAGCAGTTCGCTGCTCAGGAGGTAACTTTGCCCAATTGTTAAAAGCTAACTGGGCATTGCGGAATATTTCTTCAATAGATTTAGTTGTCCGTAATTTTTTTGTAAGGCTCTCTGAGTCACCTTCATATGCCAAAGCTAGCTGGTTACGTAAATCATTGAAGCGATTATTTACTGGTGTGGCTGACAGCATTAATACCTTAGTCTTTACGCCTTCGCGTATGACCTGGTTCATCAGCTTTTGATAACGAGTTTCTTTACCCTTATATGCGTCGTTGTTTCTGAAGTTGTGTGACTCATCAATCACCACAAGATCATAGTTACCCCAGTTAATACGATTAAGTGGCGTTCCAAATGATTCGCCTGATGTTCTACTTAAGTCAGTCTGTGCAAGCACGTCGTAATTAAAACGATCGCTAGCAAAAATATTGGTCTTGAGGTTGCGACTGTAATTTAACCAGTTATCAGCTAGCTTCTTTGGGCAAAGTACAAGGACAGACTTATTTCTTAGCTCGTAATACTTAACTACAGCCAGTGCAGTAAAGGTTTTACCCAAACCTACGCTGTCAGCGAGAATGCAGCCGTTATATGTTTCTAGCTTATTAATAATCCCTGTAGCCGCATCTTTTTGATAGTTAAAAAGCTTTTTCCAAATTAATGTCTCTTGGTAGCCTGTCCTATCGTTTGGCAAAACATCTTCATCCAGATCTTCTAAAAATTCGTTAAAGATGTTGTAGAGCATTAAAAAGTAAATACGCTCTGGAGAATTTTCTTGATATACAGAAGCTATGTGCTCACAAATCTGCTCTGTAACATCCACAACCTTTTCTTGATCATTCCAAATTTGCTCAAAAAGAGTCAAATAAGTATTGGTGAATGCGGCGTCATCCATCTTGTTAACTAGATTTGAGACTGCATTACCTTGCTGATAGCCAAGATCAACTGCTGTAAAGCCATGTAAAGGCATATAGGCAGTGTCTACTGAGCCTGTTTGAACGCAGGCAAACTGCTGCATTGGCGCTTTAGACTTATTGGATTTGAATATTGCTTTACGTCGCAACCATTCAGCACACTCCTTAGCAATCGCACGCTGATTTAACTTGTTTCGCAACTGAATTTCAAACTCAGTACCGTAAAGGCTTTTTTCGCGATCTAACTTTGGAATGTGAAACTCTCTACGCTCCTTTGTTACCTTGTCCGTAACTTCATCAGGCACAAATGTTGGTGCAGTAAAAATGAACTGAAGACTATCCACCATCTCTAGTTCCTGCTTTAAGGCTTCATAAGCGTATATAGAAAAGCAGGATGCAGCAATCTTTAGCTTTGAAGCTGGCTTGATGGACTGCCTCAAATCATCGCCAAGTAGGCGATTGATGTTATCTAGTAGCTCCATGCTTCCTCTTTTGAGTTGGCTTACCAGTCTCGTCTACTTTACTCACGACTGCTTTCATATGCTCACGAAGCACTTGAGCTGCTGGCACATCTAATTTTTGACAAGCCGCTACAAAAGCATCTCTAAGCTCCTGCTCTACTCTTATTCGCATTCCAGCGTCTTTCATACCGCCTCCGTGTCTCCAATGTGTATCCACTGTACTACACGAGCGTCCAGTCTTTAGACGCTAGCGAAATTAAGTAAATGATTTTTCATAGGCTCACTCTATGAGCCTATGAACCTCTAATCTCAACCCATCCCTTCAAACCAGGAGATTAGCCATGAGATACCTACTCACCATATTTTTACTTGCTCAAGTAGCTTTATATGCGCAAAAGAGCTTTGCTCAAGTAACTAATTTAGACAATTCACCCTACAACATGCAAAACAGCCAATACAACATGGAGAACTCACCCTACAACATGCGCAACAGTCCATACAACATGGACAACAGCGCATATAACGCCAGCGCCAAGAATGGGGTTTACGACAATACGGGCAATCGAATTGGGTATGAAGTTAAAGCCCCAAGCGGGGTAACCAACTACTTTGACAACTCTGGCAATCGAATTGGGTATACCCCATCCAAACGGTAGCGCCATGATTTCCAGCGCAATCATCCTAAGCATCTTGGTTCCATTGCAAATTTCGCTTAAAGACCCAAGATTTGAACCATTTATTGTCAAGGCAACCATTGATGCTGCAATTATTGCTGGTTTGCCAGCATCGAAAGCAGCTAAAAAATATGCTCTTATCAGCCAAACTTCTGAATCCTTAGCAAAGGCATCAAATCAAGCGCCTGAGATCGTAAGCGGAAGAAAACTATTTTTTAGACGATATTTTTAGTTTCTAGTATTAATTTTTACATAAGAATGGTTAAATCAATTCTTAACTTTTAACCTCACAATAATGACATTAGTTCTAATTATCTTATCTCTCATCGTGGTCATACTAAGACTTCTCATGTAAGGCCTCTATGGGTGACATGGAGCGACTCCACAAAATCAAGTACATGATTCAAGCACGTCAATGCGTTCCGCTGAATGACTTTCTTAACGAACTCGAAATATCAAAAGCGACATTCAAAAGAGATCTTGAATATCTACGAAGCAGAATGAATGCTTCCATTGTTTACGACCGATTCAAGGGTGGTTATTGTTTTGATGGACAAGTTGTTGGCGAAAAGATTGAGCTTCCAGGGCTATGGTTTTCCGAGAAAGAAGCTACTGCACTAGTTCTCATGCAACACCTTCTATCGGGCTTAGATAAGGGAGGTTTAATTGAACCCCACATTGCTCCGCTTACCTCAATCATTGATGGCATTCTTGGACAGAGCAATACGCCAGCCAAAGAACTACGTAAAAGACTAAAAGTATTTGGGATGTCTGCCCGCAAAGGTTCAATTGAGAACTTCGAAGAAATAGGAAGCGCACTACTCAAGCGCAACCGATTGCAAATCACCTACTACGCCCGCGGTACTGATGAAACTACCGAGCGAGAAATATCACCACAACGCCTAATCTTTTATAGAGATAACTGGTATTTAGATGCTTATTGCCATTTGCGAAAAGACTTAAGAAGCTTTGCTCTTGATGGCATCAGCAAAGCAATCATTACGAATACAAAGTCAGAAGAGATTTCTGAAAAACAATTGCATGAACACTTTGCTGAAAGTTATGGAATCTTCTCGGGCAAAGCCAATCAAAGGGCTAAGCTCAAGTTCTCTCCCGAAAAAGCAAGGTGGGTTAGCAGTGAGACTTGGCATGGACAGCAAGTAGGCTCTTTTGACAAAGAAGGCAATTATCTTTTGGAGTTTGATTACAACCAAGATCCTGAGCTTGTCATGGATATATTGAAATATGGGGCGGGGGTTGAAGTCTTGGCGCCAGCAAGCTTACGCAAGCGAGTCAAGGATGAGCTAACCAAGGCTTTAAAGAATTACCAAGCGTCCCGTAACTAGACGCCGAATAAAGTTGTTCTATTTAGAACAGACAATTAACTATCCTCTATCTATCGAGGGCTAATAGATAGAGGTGCTTTAAGTTAATAGTCTTTATTGGTGATATCTATATTCCTGAGTTTTGCCACCATAGCCATAGGCCGTAGCTCGTACATCTGCCACATATACATAGCTTTCCTCGTGTAAGTTCCCTAGTATTTTCTCAAATCCTGCAAAAGCTTCTTTGATGTATTGAGCTTTTTCATCTTTGGTATTCGTTTCATCCGTAACCTTGATATCAAAATAAAAACTGTTTTTATTCTGCTCACTTAATAACTTACCGCCAACGATCCAGCAGTCCCTGTCTATATAGTCAATCGCAATAGCAGTAACTTCTCGCTTCTTTTTCAAGATTCGCGATGTTATGTCTAAAAGCAAATCAGTAACCTGCTTAGTTGTTTCAGCACTCTTTGTTCCGCTTATCTTTACATTCAATATGGGCATTTGTTTCTCCTAATTAGTTAGCTATACAACCATTCATTCAAAAAAAATGGGGGCACTACAAAATCTCGCTAATTCCCCTTAACTTACCTACGACATCTAAAAACTCATCTGAGCCCAAGAGCTTCTTAAACTTCTTGGTGACCTCGCCGCTAGCCGCATTCAAACCATCTTTCATGGCCTTTGCCTTTCTTGTGGGATGAACTTCAATCTCACGAGCATCGTCAGGCGATGGCCTTCTTTCAATTAGTCCTAGCTTCTCCAGTCCATCCAATCCTCTAGAGGCTGTAGGTTTGGTGATATTCATTTCCTTTGCCAAAGCATTTTGGTAGGACTGGGGCTTTTCTAATATCACCCTCAACATAAATGCCTGGGATGGCGTCAAACCAAATGGCTTAAACGCTATAGTCCATTCCCGCTCTAGCTTACGAGCCAATGAAGTGGTATTGAAATAGAGGCATTGTTCAAACATAGGCTCACTTTAACATGTTTTAGTTAGCTATGCAACTAATATTAAGGATTTATTCCATTTGGAACAAACTTGCTAGTAATCACTAAACCTGGGAAGATTCTAGTAATTAAAAGGAATTTAAATGGAAATGGTTCGAGTTGTGTCTAGTGCAATGGATGCCGTGGGCTACGATAAAGATAAACAACAACTGTTTATTACGTTCAAACAGGGTGATACCTATACTTTTTGCAGAGTTCCCGAAAGTATTCACCAAGGCCTACTGTCTGCAGGATCAAAAGGTAGTTACTACGATAACTTTATAAAAGATAAGTTTGACTGTTAATTAGCTCAAACATAAGATAGGTTAAAAATGCTCTACGCTTTTGTGCTTTGGCTCATTCTTATTGGTGGAGGTCATTTACTTGTCAGACTTGAAAATGCTCCCGAGCAAATCAAAGATTTAGCCAGCTGGCTTATTGGGGCTGGCTATATTGGCGCAGTAATATCCATTCCCTTATTTGCGATCAGCTCAGGACGCTAACCTCTGTCTATCTAACCCCGTAGAATCAAGGCATGAAAAAGGAAGATATTGGAACGATTTGCCCAGTTTGCGGAAGGGCTAACGACTGCCAAATAGGTGGTGACAAAAAATGCTGGTGTTTTGATATGTCCGTAAACAAGGCAAAACTTGAACAAGCACTCAAAGACAAATCAAAAGATCAATGCTTGTGTAGGAACTGCTTAAAGAAATTAAGCGTTCAGTAACTGGACGCTTAAGCCCACCTTTCTCATCATCCCCAAGGTTTAGCAGCACTTGTTGCTAGATTGAATAATACCTTATACAATACTATTAATCGTGTTATTTAGGGGGTGATTATGGGTGCTGTCGTAGCCAATGATTTAAAAACTAAAGGTATCAAAGCCATTGAAGACGCTTTACTAGGTCAACTAGAGGCGCCTGTAACTGTGCGCGGACAAGTTAAGTATGTGGTGATGAATCAGCAGCAGTATCAATATCTGCGTGAATGCGAGCTTGAAGCTGCTTTAGCTGAATCCAAAGCTGATTTAGCTGGTGGGCGCTTTGTTAAAGAAACTGTGGCGCAACATATTAAGCGTCTAAAGCAAATGAATAAGTCTGCCTAATGACCTGGCAGTTAATTTTTACCGAGCAATACAACAGGCGTGCCGCCAAGTTTTTAAAGCGTCATCCTGATGCTGAGGCTCAATACACCAAAGCCCTAGAACTATTAGAGCTCAATCCACATCATCCATCGCTTCGTCTTCATGGCTTGTCGGGGAAATTGGATGGCTTACAAAGTATTTCTATCAACTTGAAATATCGCATCGTCATTGAAATGATCATTACTGAAACTGAAATTGTTTTGATCAATGTTGGTGATCATGATGCTGTGTATTAAGACTAGGCATGGATACATTCAATATAATTACGGGGGTTGTTAGCTTACTAAGCTTTGCAATCCAAATGTTTGATCTATTTCCCTCATTGGGCAAAAACAGACAAACTTTTTCCATTTTAGTTCTTGGGCTGTTTTTTGGCGGTCTAGCAACCTCTTTCTCCTCCCATCAAATTCAGGTCAAGTTTGAAGTTACGGGATTGTCTTTGGTCCTTACTGCAATTGGTGTTGTAATTTTTGGGGCACTGATTGCGTCTGCATTTTCTAGCAATCAATCTAAGATAAGTGGCTATTACGCCATTGCTGGATGGGCAACGCCAATATTTTTACTTGTTTTACTTTTTGGCACACTAATTACCTCTGCGCCAGATAGTTTAAATAAAGAAAAGCAAAGGTTATCTATAAACGAATTAGATATATTAGCTACAAATGCGCTCAAGGTTGGCGACGAAGAAAAAAGCATTTCTTACCTTGAGTCAATCAAAGCAAGACTGTCTTCTAATGACGAGAGAAGAAAATTGCTTGATGAAAAAATTAAAGAAATAAAAAGTCAATCCCGTTTTGCCAAAACAAAATAAATTGAACGCTGTCGATGCCATTTGGGAAATATTCGAAACCGCTCGGAGCCAATGAATTCGGTGCTTGTAGGGCGGTGGGTCGCAACCAGCTTAGACCCAATGTGCAGAACTGTTTTAGTCCTCTATCCTACGTTTTCAATCCTCTGCTCTACCGACTGAGCTACCAGGCCAAGAGCTAAGATTATAGCGGAACTGTTTTTAAGCTACACAAAAATGTTCTCAACTGTACTGCATCGCCTTGTATTTACTTCATTCCACGCCACATTAGGATGTTTAATCCTGCTTAACGGTGTTCTGCTTTTCCTGCTTACGCAGACATTGCCTTCGTTAAATTCTGCTGTGCTTTTGTCACCTTCTGCCGCTTACGCTCCGTGTCTAACGCTCGGCTGACATTGTCTTTCTGCGTTTTTAATGCGTCTAAGCGTGCTTGCTGTGGTGTGCGAGGCTTGCTAGGATTGGGCACGTTGTAACTAATCCTCTATCTATCGAGGCTTGATGTGGCGAGACTTACGAAGGGCTGCTAACGACCTTAGCCGCCACTTAAGCAATTCTCAGGTTACTCATTGACCCGCCTAGATTCCTCAATGGTTTGCCCGTCTCGAATTGCATAAATGCGTTTAAATAGTGGGATAATTTTTTCATCATGGGTAACCACAATAATCGCAGTCTGATATTGACTGGCCATTTGATTTAAGATCCCCATCACCCCTAAGGCTCTTTCGCTATCCAACGGAGCTGTCGGTTCATCAGCCAAAATGACGGGCGGCTTATTAGCCAATGCTCTTGCAATAGAAACCCGTTGTTGCTCTCCACCGGATAATTCTGATGGGCTAGCATTAGCCCGATGTGCAACATCTAAAGCCTCTAGCAACTCTCTAGCGCGTGCTCTAGCAATATTGTTTGGCACTCCCGCAAGCATAGGTAAAAGAGCCACGTTATCAGTCACGTTCAGAAAGGGAATTAAATAAGGTGCCTGAAAAATAAAGCCGATTTTGTCCCTTCTGAGTGCTCTTAGGTCTTTAATTTTCCAGCCATTCTCGTAGATAACTTCGCCGCCCAGAGTCATGCGACCTGCAGTGGGCTCAATGACTGCTCCTAGACATTTCAGTAGCGTACTTTTTCCCGATCCAGATGGGCCAATAAGCCCCACCACTTCACCTGGAGCAATTTGCATATTGACATTTTTGAGGGCATCTACAGCAGCGTCACCATGTCCGTAAGTTTTTCTAAGCCCTTCTAATTGAATGCTGTAAGTACTCATATCAGCCTCCAATTGCTTGGGCGGGATCTACCAGCAAAGCAGCTCTAATCGCCAAGGTACTAGCTAAAGCGCATATGACCATCACTAAAATGAATCCGATGATTGCGTCTGCAGGCTCTAATAAAACATACTTTGGAAACAGCGGCGCCCAAAAAGTAGCAGAAGTTTTTCCCACAACAAAACCAATTAACCCCAAGCCAAGGGCTTGCTGCAGAATCATGCTGCCAATAGTACTATTTTGAGTGCCAATCAATTTCAACACGGCAATCTCCCTAATCTTTCCTAGGGTCATGGTGTAGATAATGAAGGCCACAATGGCAGCACTTACTACTGCCAAAATCACTAGAAACATACCAATTTGTTTCGCAGAATTTGCAATCAACTTGGCAACAAGGATTTCTTCCATCTGCGCCCTTGTATACACCTCAAGATGTTTCCAGCGACGGATTGGTTTGGCTACTTCCTCTGGACTACTGCCGGCTTGGATTTGAACAAGGATGGCATTAACGCTGTGATTAGTAGATTGCGATGCTGTAATGGCATCTAATAAGCCAGGAATAGGGCGATTCAAACTGGGATTGGCTACGTTTCTGGCGCGATCATTCAGAATCGCATCGTTGTCCTTTAGAAATTGCGCCTCTTGCGCGTCTTTAATCGGGATGAATACCATGGGATCGCCACCCGATGAGACCATACGGCGAGTTAAGCCCACTACCCGATACTGATGGCGCTTAATTTGAATGAGGTCGTTTAGCTCAAACCCCGTTTTAACATCCGCCAATGCTTCATAGTGTGACTGAACAATATGTCGACCGGAAATCAAATAGGCCGGCTCACCAAGCTGCCCACTTTCTACCCCAACCACCATGACTCGAGTATCACTTTGTCCTTTGCGAACCTGCATTGTGAGATAGGTAATGTTAGCTGCGCGTGCAACGCCTGGCATTCCCAGCACACCTCTTACATAGTCATCTCGAATGCTGGATGCTTCAGCATAAGGGCCTTGGGTATCTTTTTGTACTACCCAAAGATCTGCACCGCTATTGTTTAGTAGGGCCATGGCATCATCCACCATGCCTCGATATACCCCTGCCATTGTTAGAGTGACACCGATTAGCAGCCCAAGACCCAATCCCGTTAGAGCAAACTTACCCCAAGAATGCGCAATGTCACGACCCGCCAGGCTAATCACGGTGATTTCTTCAATAAAGAATCAACTACATTAATGCGCTGCCCTTCTTTAATTTCAGCATCGCTATAGAGAACAACTTCATCACCACTCTTAAGTCCACTCAGAATAACCACCTGACCATTTAAGCCGTTTTGTCCAATTTGTACCCGAGCAAAGTGGGGCTTGCCATCTTTGAGCACCCATACCCCAGTTTCATAACCCCTCTTTTTAATGCTTGCGTTAGGTAAGCTAAGGCCATATTCACTGGGGGCTAGTTGCAATGTCACCTCTGCCATCTCTCCAATTGAAACGGTCTTGGGCATATCTATCATTTCAATTTGGGCGATTCGTTCTTCTGCAACGCTATCACTAAGCATCTCAACGCGAACTACCTTGCCCGAGATTGGGTGATGTGGATTAGAGCGCAATATCACATTTGCATCTAAGCCAACAGCTAATCCCATTGACTTGCCTTGATCAAACCGTGTCTTAATCCATAGGCTCGTTGGGTCGATTAACTTTAAAACTGCCTGACCAGCAATAACAGTTGAGCCTGGCTCGGCATCCCTAGAAGTAATGATTCCATCTACTGGAGCCCTTAATTTAATATTGAGCTCTTGTTGTTTAAGACCATCCAAATCAGCAGTTGTTTTTTGAACAATCGCTTTTGCTGAATTGAGTTCCTGCAACTTTCCGTCCACTGCAATCGGGCTAATGAAATTTTTCTTTCCCAACTCTTCATATCGCTTGTGCGTTTCAGAAGCTAACAGCAAACGTGCCCTTGCATCAGTCACTTGTGCCTGAGCAGCAACCATTTTCTGACTTAAATCAATTGAATCCATCTCGGCAAGTAATTGCCCCTCTTTAACTGAATTACCCACATCCACGTACACGTTTAAAACGCGTCCAGCAACTACCGGCCCCATCAAGTAAGACCGCCTAGCTTCAATTGTTCCCACCCCAAATAGTGTTGGCGCAAGCGATTGGTCGCTGACTTTAATGGTCGTGACTTTAGTGGATGCTAAAGGCCCAGAATTTAGAACAACAAATCCAAATACGACTAATAAAAATGTAAGCGTGAGACCCATCAGTAATTGACGACGGGTAATGTCCAATTCACGCATTCGGAGCAGAAGCGAACTTAAGAGTTCTTTTAATTTAATGGTGCTATTCATTTTTTTGAGCCATTAATGCACTTGAATAAAAGATGCCTATCTTTTGATCATGCTCCCTTTAGTTGTTTATGGGGTAATTTAATTAGCTATTAATATTGAAATGAACGCAATCGTTATTAATCTCTAATATTGATCTTTTTGTACTACTTAAAGCTATCATACACTATATATTTTTATATAGTGTATGATAGCCTAAACAACAAACTTGTTACTTCGAACGATCCCTACTTGGGTAAAAAAATATCTAAGCTAAGTGCAGCCTATTCCATCCTACAAAAACAATACAAGAACTGCTGTGTAGTACCCATTGGGGTGTGGTGAAGCTCTGTTGAGCTATCAATGAGCTTGAATGTCTTACCGAACTGTCCATGAAGATTCTCTGAGTCATAGCGAACCACATCCAGTCCGCTACACTTCTCTGGGCCCTCGGGTCCAAAGGTGGACATAATCACATAGCCGCCATGCTTCACTGAGCGCATTACTTGCTCTACGTATCTGGCTCGCTGAGCTTCTTCAGTTAAAAAATGAAATACGGCTCTATCGTGCCAAACGTCAAAATAGCCTTGGGGTAATGTTGCTTGAGTAATATCAGCGCAGTACCAGTGAACCTTATCAGCCTGCTTACCAACACGATCCCTTGCTATATCAATTGCTTTTTGAGAAATATCTAAAACACTGATGTCCCCATAGCCCTCAGATAAAAGGTCGTCTACCAACGTGGCTTCGCCGCCGCCAATATCAATAATGGCAGTACTCTTATCAGCACTTGCTTGGCGAATAAGATTTAATGATGTCTCAAGATGAGGTGCATACCAACTCACCGCATCTGGCGCTTTGGTGCCGTAAACCTTTTCCCAGTGCTGCTTGTTGTCCATAATTACCTTTCACATAATTATTTTTTCAATTCTATGCTCTTTTAAGAAATAGTCTCGATATCCATGACATTATCTAGGCATTGCATGCCGTCGCCCCTCATAAGCAATTGAGTTTAATCCCCCGCCATTTCATGACACGAGCTCGGCTTAGCCACTTAATCGCTATTTGGGCATCGATTGTCATCCACCTTGGACTGATCTTGTTATGGGCAGCATATGAAGGATTTATCTTTGTTAAACCCAAAGAGAAAAATCCAGGCATTATTGAAGCTTATATTGAACAGCCTATTACTAAAAACAATAGTGACCTAAATGCCAGTCCAAATAGTGACAATCAACCAACCTCATTGGTAGCACCATCAGCCCCAACCGCAGAAGAGTGGGCTTTTGCATCTAAGTACACACTAAAAAATAGCAAGGGATATCGCCACTCTTTTGGCCAGCAAGTGCGAAGCATGATGGGTACTGCTGAAGAGGGACCAGACCAAGGACATGTGAGATTCAGCATTGAAATTGCTCCAAATGGAACTGTTACTAAAGTAGAGACACTTTGGAAGACTTCGGACAAAGCAGAGCAACTGGCAAGAAGGGCTATTCAAAATATGCCGAGCCTGCCGCCAACGCCAACAGGAAAGCCACTTATTTTTGAGAGAACAATTTCGTTCACACCATTTTCCTCAAATGACGCCCCAATCTACAGAGATGATTGCTTGCCTGATACGCCTTCGTTTAGCAATCCATTTGCTTGGGATGGCAAGTCGCCTCAAGAAATCAAGAAGAGCAAACCTGCTGAAAAACTCAGCCCTGAAGCCTTGGCTGAATGCCTAAAGCAATTACCTCAGGACTCTATTGATGGCATAACTGCTGAAGCTCAACGTCAACTAGACATATGGAGTTCAGGAATACTCAATCGAGGAAAGTAGCATTCATATTCATGCGTATATACGCATATATATACGCCATTGTTTTAGACGACATTCCTATAATGGGGTAGGCACACACAATAAAGGCTTCTATGACTTGGATTATTACCAAATATCTCCTAACAGCGGGCATGGTTGTATTCATTTCTGAGGTTGCCAAACGAAGCGATCGTTTGGGCGGCTTTATTGCGGCTTTGCCACTGATGACTCTATTAACTTTAGTGTGGCTGTATGTAGAAAACCAGCCTGAAGAGAAAATTGCCAATCATGCCTATTACACATTTTGGTACGTTATTCCAACGCTGCCGATGTTTTTACTGTTTCCTTACCTGCTTCCTAAGTTAGGCTTTTGGCTAACAATGGGGGCTTGCGTGGTGACAACAGTTATTTGCTTTAGCTTATTTGCTTTGCTGATGAAAGGTTTTGGAGTTAATCTGCTTTAGGCAATGGCAGTTATTGGCCGATAGCAGCCATTGAGCGTCCCGTAACTAGACGCCGAATAAACTTGTTCCATTTAGAACAGACAATTACATATCCTCTATCTATCGAGGCTTGATATGAGCTGCCGCCCAATGGCCCATAAAAGACTCTTAGTCAATCCTTTTTACCTGGCTGCCTTAAAAAATAAACGCATAAAAACTAAATTTATTTAAATTAAAAACCCTGATAGCAACCAAAGCATCATCAAAAGACCGCCAAAGAAAATCACATAACCAACCAATGAGGACATACACAAAAAGTAGCCAGGCGGAGTTTCTGCGTTAGATAGACTTTTTATAAATTTTTTATGCTGAATTGCAGATAACAATGAGAGGCTTGTCCCAAGCAAGATCAAAGACATTCCAACAAAGGCTGAAATAGCAGAATGCATTGGATTAATTTGGTTTGTTAAATTAAAGAATCTTACAAACAAACCAAATCTTTCCACCACAAAGCCCAGCGCAATGAATGCTAGGGCAGATCGTTGCCACGCCAATAAAGTTCTTTCAGCAGCAAAATATACCCTAGGATCATCCAAATAAGACATTTTTCTTCCCAAGAATCAGAGAATTAAACCTGCAAATCTACAGCCAAATCAAGCTTTTAATCGGGCTTGATATTTCTTTGTGCGACTAAGGTTTTCCACTTTTGAATATCGTCACGAATAAATTTTGCAAACTGGTCTGAAGTTCCTCCAACAGTTTCCATACCCATATCAGCAAAGCGCTGCCTTACCTCAGGCTGGGACAAAATTTCATTAACATCCTTATTCAGGCGATCTACTATTTTTACTGGTAGCTTAGCTGGGCCAACTAGGCCAAACCATGTATACACCTCTGTGTTTTTATAACCCAACTCACCCAAAGACGGTACATCAGGCAAAAGGCTTGAGCGTGTGGAGCCAAATACTGCTAACACACGTATCTTTCCACTCTTCACATGAGGCAATGGAGAAATTATTGGATGAATTCCAGCATCAACCCTCTCCCCTAACAAATCAGTCACTGCAGGGGCGTCCCCTTTATAAGGAATGTGGTTTAAATTAGATTTAGCAAGGTTGTTAAACAACTCCAAAGCAAGATGAGGTGCTGTTCCATTTCCAGGGCTTGAAATATTTAAACCAGTAGGCTGCTTTGCAGATGCAGCCAATAGCTCGGCAACGGTTTTAATTGGTGAGTTCGCTGGCACCATTAAAAATAAAGGGGCCCTAACTACTTGCACAACTGGCGTGAAGTCTTTTAAGGTGTCGTAAGGAAGCTGTCCATACAGCGCTGGATTGGTTGTATGAGGTGCAGCAACCATTACAAAGTTATAGCCATCCGGCTCAGCTCTAGCAATTATTTCTGATGCTATCCGAATATTTGCCCCTGGCTTATTTTCAACAATAATTGTCTGTTGGAGTTTTGTTGATAATTTTTCTGCGATTAATCTAGTAGCTATATCGTTAGAGCCACCGGGTGCAAATGGAGAAATAAATTTTATTGATCTATTAGGCCACTCTTGCGCATTGGCAACTCCAGATGCAACAGCGATTACGCACATCAAAAACATTAATATTTTTTTCATATAACCTCTTTTATTGATTATTTTAAAATTCGCTTAGCAATATTCAGTAAGTGAATTTGGCTAGTCCCCTCATACAACCTAAATAAACGCACATCTCTATACAGCATTTCTATTGGGCCACCTGTATCCGCACAATATCCAGCACCCCCAAAAATTTGTACTACGCGATCTGCCACCCTTCCGCACATTTCAGAGGCATAGTATTTGCAAATAGATGCTTGAGTGGCAATATCCTCGCCTCGATCTCTCGCCCTAGCAGTCTCCAGAACTAAACTTTTCGCAGCCTCTATCTCAACCTTACTTTCCGCCAACATAGCCTGGATCAGTTGAAATTCAGCGATAGGTTTTCCAAATTGCTCACGCTTTTTAACATGGGCAAGTGCTTCATCAAGCAGGCGTATTGCCGGGCCAATACACAAGGCAGCCAAATTGATTCGTTGCTTATTAAGAGCCTTCATGGCAGTCGTAAATCCGAGGCCCAACTCACCGCCTAGAACATCAGAACCCGTGGCACGTACATCTTTTAAAAATACTTCAGATACTGGGGAGCCAGCTTGCCCCATTTTTTTGTGCTCTGGGCCAGTGCTAATCCCGGGAGTATCTTTGGAAATTAAAAATGCACTAATTCCCTTGTAGGATCGATCATTTAAGTCTGTTCTAGCAAAGACGGTAAAAAGATCTGCAATTGGGGCATTCGTTATATAGCGCTTTGTGCCATTAATAAGAAACCCTCCATCCCCATCCAACAGGGCCATTGACTTTAATGCAGTAGCATCTGAACCCGCCTCTGGCTCTGTCAACGCAAGGCATCCCGTTATCTCCCCCGATGCCAGCTTAGGTAGCCACTTTTCTTTTTGAGCTTGCGTACCATCTTGTACAAGCCCCTCAGAGCCAATACCTGTATTTGTTCCAGCCCTTGCTCGAAATGTAGTTGCCGCCTGAGATATTTCCATATTGGCAAGTGCCAACTCTTCGGTAGTGAGGCCGCTACCACCAAACTCCTGAGGGATGCTCCAGCCAAAGTAACCGTTAGTGCGCATCAACTCAACAATAGATTCAGGAATTTGATTGGCCTCCACCACAGCAGCCTCTGCTGGAATCGCTACATCCTTAACAAATTCACGGATACCCCTCAGTCGCTTCAGATTTAACTCGTCATTGGTTATCACTTGATCATCCTCTATTTAGAAAGGCAGTACCGCCATCTCGCTCAATATTTCGTTTTGCTTCCAGTAAGAATGGCAGCACCTTTTTACTAATCTCTAATTGAGTTGGCTTTGATCCACTCATCGTGCAATTTAATGCGACAAGGGGATCATCATTGCTGCCTACCCTTAGCGGCACAGCCACTGCATAAACATCAGACTCCCAATCTCCGCGACTTAAGCAATAGCCATTTTTTTCATAAAACTCTTGATCCCGATGAAATATCTGAATGTCACGGCGGTGCTGGGTTGGATTTGCGACTTTTAATCGATTCAGGATGGATTTTTGCTCTAGATCACCTGATGCAAAAATTAAGGCACGACCAATCGAAGTGGTGAGCAATGGCCTACTACTTCCAATATCAGGCTTTAAAAAATTTCCACGATCTAGCCGCAGCGCATCAACATAAATGACTTCAAGTCGTCCCAACATCCCCAAATTTACGGTCCACCTTGTTTTGGTAGCCAATTTTTCCATATGCGGCCTTGCAAGATGTCGAATATCCATTCCCGCTAACATTGGATATCCCAACATGAGGACACCGGGGGCAAGTCTGTATTTTTGTAAGCGCTCCACCCTGGCCAAATAACCCAACTTTTCAAGGGTATAAGTCAAGCGAGAAACCGTTGCTTTAGGCAAGGAAGTCTTTTCACATAGCTCACGATTACCCAGCAATTGATCGGTCGGGGTAAATGCACGCAACACATCTAACCCCCTGCTAAGGTTAATAGCAAATTGGCGATCAATCATGATTAGAGACAAATTTCAACATAATCAGATCCTCTTACTTTCTAATTGAATACACAATCTATTCCAGCCACTGTTTCGCTCTGCGAAACATTAACCCAAACAATATCAAATTTGATTCAATAGGGTTTTAGCTCACAAATTAGACAAATGATCTCTCGCCCACCATTGCTTCAAGATGTTCGGATTTTGGATTTATCCACAGTCATTGCGGCACCCTTTGCTGCCACTTTATGCGCTGATCTAGGCGCTACAGTCACGAAAATAGAATTGCCAGATGGATCAGATGCCTTGAGGGGTCTGGCCCCGACAACCCCCGAGTATGCGCTTTATTGGAAAGCGGTAAATCGCGGAAAAACAGGTATTACGCTTGATGTGCGAACAGCTAAAGGTAAAGAACTGTTTCTAAAGATACTCAAAAATACTGATGTATTGGTAGAAAACTTTCGCACCGGAACTATGGATCGATGGGGCTTAGATCTAAAAACGCTACTCGAAGCCAACCCCAAATTATTAGTTTTACGACTAACGGGATTCGGACAAACTGGCCCCTATGCAGCAAGGCCTGGATTTGCTCGCATTTTTGAAGCTATGAGCGGCTTAACCAATTTAATCGGAACTCCCACTAGTGGGCCACAACACCCCAATTTGCCTATAGGAGACTTAGTAGCCGGTTTATTTGGTGCACTGAGTATTTCTGCTGCGATTGCTTCCATCAGAAGAGATCCATCGCAGTCTGGTTTTGAAATTGATCTCTCTGCAACTGAAGCCGTATTTCGATTATTAGATCCGCTGGCTGTTGAGTATGAGGTTCTGGGAGTTAATAGAACACACAAAGGAAACCGTGCCAGCTATACAGCACCCTCAAACATGTATCAAACCAAAGATGGGCTCTGGGTTACGTTAGTAGCCTCCTCAGATGCGATATTTAAACGCTTATGTACGGCCATTGGTAAAAGTGAATGGGTTGATGACCCTAGATTTTCATCAAACCCCAATCGATGTATCAATGTAGTGGAGCTAGATACTGGAATAGCAAATTGGTTTGCGCACAATAGGTATCTCGAAATTGAAAAATTATTGAATGAAGCTGGCATCCCCTATACCAAAGTTTATGACATCAAAGATGTTCTAGATGATCCCCAGGTGAAAGCTAGAAATGGAATTATCCGACTGGTAGATACGGATCTTGGAAGCATTCCTGCACCATGTGTGGTGCCTCGAGTGTCAGATATTAAAATGGCGACCATCAAATCCGGGCCTAAGACCGGGGAAGATAATTCATCCTTTTACAAAACTCTTGGGCTATCTGATCAAGAAATAAATACCCTGGAGAAAGATGGGATTATTTAAACGCCGTCTTTAGAATGACTTTGTTAAAAAACGATGCTTAACATACGCCGATCAATACTCTTTGTAAGAACTTGAATCGCTTAATGAAATTAACGACACAATCTATTGCCAGCCCGATAAAAATAAAAGCCATCCGAGGAAGTTTTTAGCGTTACTTGGTGACTCAGGCTAGACTCGAGAACGGATAAAAGAGTTTCAATCTTTTACTCTACTCTCCGCTATTGGCTGATAATAGCCATTGAGCGTCCCGTAACTAGACGCCGAATAAACTTATCCCATTTAGAACAGGCAAAAACAAATCCTCTATCTATCGAGGCTTGATGGAATGATGATTTAAGAAGCATCTCCAGCATTAATAGATTTTGGTTTTGGGCATGTAGATCTCAGCCCATCTATATGCTCCAGTAAGTTTGGCAAAATTCGTCCCCACATAGGGTCAACAATAAAATCAATGCCTTCTCGTCTGGCCATTTTTGCAGCAGGCACAAAATCAGCATCACCAGCCATTAATACAATCTGGCTCACTTGATGCTTCATTGCCAAGGACGAAATATCGACTGCGATACGCATATCAACGCCTTTTTGCCTCACATTGGGCATAACATCATGCTCTGTTAACTGCTCAAACTTAACTTTCCCTTTAAGCATTAATTCTATTTTTTCAGGCTTAATGGTCCAAGGGGTTTCATTAGATAAATGCCCCAATCGAAGAGCTGTCTTGCGCTTAGCCTTTAGGTATTCATGAAGCTCATTTCTAAAAATAGCCTCCTGAGACTTTGAAAAATCAACCGCGCTTTTAGTTATGGGATTGTGTAATTTTTTATTTAAGGGAGTGCAATCATAGAAAAAAATTCTATACAACTCATGCTTTCTGCGTTCCTTGCCTTTTACGCCCTCAACCAAATGGGCTAGCGCACATCTGAACAAGAATTCAGATGCCCTCTTGGCATCATAAGAATTATGTGGCTCGATTTTCCGAAATCGCTTAATAAAATAAGCGCCATCTATCAGTATGGCTGTAGACATAACTTTGGCTCTTCAACAAAATAAAAAAGCCCAGGGGTTCGGCAAATCCTAGATGTTTGGATCGCTTACTGCCAAGGGCGGGATGAGTGAATAATACTCCCTAACAATTACACATTGCTAGTAAGGTTTACCCAAATACAACAAACATGCTTTAAAAAGCTTTAAAACGATGTTTCTGGGTAATAAATTAATTCCAAGATGAGATTGTTATCGCCAACACGACGCTGTCGATGCCATTCGGGAAATATTCGAAATCGCTGAGAGCCAACAGATTCGGTGCTTGTAGGGCGGTGGGTCGCAACCAGCTTAGACCCAATGTGCAGAACTGTTTTAGTCCTCTATCCTAGCTTTTCAATCCTCTGCTCTACCGACTGAGCTACCAGGCCAAGAGTTAGGATTATAAATGAAACTAATTTGTAGGATTAAAAACTGGGTTTACGATGGCAATTTACTCAATTGACTTATCAATCGGCATCCAAGAGGGCCGTATTTAAAGGGTCTTATGGAGTGTTTAGTAGTTCCCAGCAATCTGACTAGCTAATTGCTCGGCTTGCTTGGCAATAGCGCTTGCAGCAATGACATCACCCAAGCTTCCCATGGTTGCCGGTCCAATCATCCATAAACTATTCCACCGATCAGATGGTGAACGAATCACTCGGAAGCTTTCATCAACCGCGATAGCATGCCCAAGCGGGTCCCTGATCGCCAATCGGTTTTCAATGAGTTGATTTAGTAAGGGATCAGATGCAACGCCTGTGCAATTGATGATTCGATCTCCCTCAACATTAATTCCATTACCCAAGAGCACTCTCACCTTAGAGTCAGTACATTTGATTTCTATTGCACGCCCCAATACAAATTGAATTTGATTATTTGACTTCAGCTTTTCATATGCAGCTATCGTTTGTGGTGAGGCTCGAAAACGATATAAATTCCATAGCCAACCTACCCTCTTAAATAAAGTTCGCTTTTGATGCACGGAGAATTGTTGCCAAATGATATTAATATTTGTCCTCAACTCTTCCCATGCGCTCTGCCACTCTGTGCTCGTAGTGGATGTTGATGGCAAATAATCCCGTATGAAACGAATGAATTTAGCTGGACTTAAATTCTGCGGCCAAACGGGCTGAATCTTTCTTTCCCAATTCGCCTGGGCTGGAGGAAAAATGGCTCTCGGACTAATCACATATATTTGTCCAAGATGCTTACGCTCTACCAAATTATTAATGGCATCTAATGCTGTCAATCCTCCGCCAAGCAAAATAATGCTCTCATGGGCTTCGACCCCGACTAATCCATGTCCCGTCCAAGGGTTCTCGACAAGACATGATGCAGATAGATCAGGATAAGGATTAGTGACTACGCAAGGCCAAGTGGGTGGGGGATTGCCAGTAGCGATAATGACTCGCTTTGCACTTAATACCGCTTGGTTATCAAGAACAAGATTCCAAGAATTATCGGCCGAACTTAAGCTGACAACTTTAGCTTTAATTTGTTCAATGTCATCCGATTTAGTTTCGGCAGAAATCAGTTCAGAAACATACCGACCAAAATCTTGGCGACGATAAAAATATCCTGCATCTGTCTTTGCTTCTGGATCATTTACATGCTCTTTAGCCCACCTTGAAAAATGCAAGGGGTCATCTGAAAAAATGATTGGCAAATCCTCACGGATGTTTAGTCGAAAATGTAGATTGTCACAACCATATGCATTTCCCTTGCCTAGAGCGCCTGATCCAATCACCGTTATAGCGGTGGGTGCAATGCCCCTGCGCAAGAGATGCGCCACCATTACAGCTGCAGCAAAGCCGTCTCCAATAATCGCCAATTCTTTAATGTTCGACATGGGTCAGCCTAAATAGTAATTAGCCCCTATCTAGAGGACCGGGCCAAATGTAATTTTTTATAACTGTCGATTAAACGATGGTGCCTCTCTAAGCCCTCTAACTTCGTGCTTGTTGGAGTTAATCCAAAGAAGCGCACACTACCACTTACTGATCCCAAAACCGCATCGATTCTTTCCTTGCTAAACATACGTCGTAGATTTTGCAGATAGTCATTTAGCTCTAAATTCTCATCAAGCTCAATCTCAAGCACCGTATTTAAGGCCTGATAAAACAGTTTGCGTTCGACCGTATTGTCGTTGTATTGCAGAAAAGCGCCAACAAGTTCATGCGCCTCTTCAAATTGTTTCAATGCCAGATTAATTAAGAGCTTCAACTCAAGAACCGTTAATTGACCCCAGGGCGTATTCTCGTCAAACTCAATGCCAATCAATGTGGCGATATCACCATACTCATCAAGTTCATTATTTTCTAGATTTTCTAGTAGCTTCCTTAGATTGGCATTATCTAGTTTGTGTAGATTCAAAATATCAGCACGGAATAACAGGGCCTTGTTCGTGTTATCCCAAACCAAGTCTTCTATCGGGTACACCTCGGAATACCCTGGCACCAGGATTCTGCAAGCAATCGCTCCCAGCTCGTCATACACTGCTACATAAGCTTCTTTACCCATATCTTTAAGAATGCCAAACAGGGTTGCCGCTTCATCTCTATTGGAGTGCTCGCCATGACCTGAAAAGTCCCACTCAACAAAATCGTAATTTGATTTAGCGCTGAAGAATCGCCACGACACAATGCCGCTAGAGTCGATAAAGTGCTCAACAAAATTATTTGGCTCAGTCACTGCCTCACTAGCGAAAGTAGGCGGCGGTAAATCATTCAAGCCTTCTAGACTACGGCCTTGCAGAAGTTCAGTTAGGCTCCGCTCCAGGGCGACTTCCAATCTTGGATGTGCCCCAAAGGATGCAAATACTCCGCCCGTTCTTGGGTTCATAAGAGTAACGCACATAACAGGATAGATGCCGCCTAATGATGCGTCTTTTACCAACACCGGAAAGCCCTGCTCTTCAAGACTCTGAATGCCCGCCAGAATACCGGGGTATTTTGCAAGCACTTCTTGTGGCACGTCTGGCAAAGCAATTTCTTCTTCAATAATTTGACGTTTAACTGCTCGTTCAAAAATCTCTGACAAGCATTGCACCTGCGCTTCAGCAAGCGTGTTGCCAGCGCTCATGCCATTACTGACATACAAATTTTCAATTAAGTTGGATGGGAAATACACAGTCTTACCGTCTGACTGACGCACATATGGCAAAGAACAAATTCCCCGCTCTACATTGCCAGAATTGGTATCGATTAAATGTGAGGCTCGCAGTTCACCATCGGCATTAAAAATCTCTAGGCAATACTCATCCAGAATTTCTTTAGGTAGCGCATCTTTTGGTCCTGGCTTAAACCAACGCTCATTTGGATAATGAACAAAATTGCTATTGGCTATATCCTCACCCCAAAATGCACCAGCATAAAAATGGTTATTGCTGAGTCGCTCGATATACTCGCCCAAGGCTGAGGCTAGCGCGCTTTCTTTTGTGGAGCCTTTGCCATTGGTAAAGCACATTGGCGAGTGTGCATCGCGAATATGTAAAGACCATACATTAGGAATCAGGTTACGCCATGAGGCAATTTCAATCTTAATTCCTAGATTGGCGAGCACACCAGACATATTCGCAATGGTTTGCTCTAGCGGCAAATCCTTACCTGGAATAATGGTGCTTACATCTGAGGCCGAGTTCAAAGTTAAAAGGCTCTGCGCATCAGCATCGAGATTCTTAACCTCTTCAATGACAAACTCCGGGCCCGCCTGCACGACTTTCTTGACCGTACAGCGCTCGATGGATCGCAAGATACCCTGGCGATCATTGGCAGAAATATCTTCTGGCAATTCAACCTGAATTTTGAATATCTGTTGGTAACGATTTTCTGGGTCGACAATATTATTTTGCGAAAGGCGAATGTTCTCGGTTGAGATATTGCGTGTGTCGCAATACAGCTTTACAAAATAGGCGGCACATAAAGCGGAGGAAGCCAAAAAGTAGTCAAAAGGTCCCGGGGCTGAACCATCCCCTTTATATCGAATGGGCTGATCAGCAATTACCGTAAAGTCATCGAACTTGGCTTCGAGACGCAACTTATCGAGAAAGTTAACCTTTATTTCCATGGGAATAATTCCGAAATGATGTGAACGCAATGATCCGTCGCAATGTCAATGCTGTGCGCCACACCAATAGTCCCAAAGAACATTACAAGGGACTCATACTTGGTGTTTACTGCTCGGCTTTATTGCGTGACGTGTCGATTCCTAAAGCTTTTAACTTGCGGTAGAGGTGTGTGCGCTCTAAACCAGTGTATTCAGAAATCTTAGTCATGCTACCACCCATGATGATCATTTGATGCTCGAAGTAGGCTTTTTCGAATAAGTCTCTGGCCTCACGAAGCGGCAAATCAAAGTAAGTTTTTGCAATCCCACTAATGTACTCACCCTCTTGTACTTGAGTGACTTTCTCACTGGCTGCCACTCTGGGGGTGGGGCTAGATGAGGACGCAGAAGACGATCTTTCCTCAACAGGCTCAATAAACTTAGGCGCACTCTCAAGAGCCTTGTTAACAGTTTTGAGTAATTTTTGAAGCGCGATGGGCTTTTCCAAGAAGTTAAGTGCGCCAATGCGGGTAGCTTCAACTGCGGTATCAATCGTGGCATGGCCAGACATCATGACTACTGGCATCGTGAGTTGACCCGTCTTGGACCACTCTTTTAATAGGGTAATGCCATCAACTTCAGGCATCCAAATATCAAGCAAGACAAGGTCTGGACGCATTTGTTCGCGGATTGTGCGAGCCTGCATAGCGCTCTCAGCCGCATAAACAGTGTGGCCTTCATCCGTCAGAATCTCATTAAGAAGCTCTCGGATTCCCATCTCATCATCGACCACCAAAATACTTGCCATACTTATGCTGCCTCTTTTGCCAGATTCATAAACAAAATTGATACTTGTGCGCCGATCACTTCATCCCCTCGAATACGGTTCCGAACCTCAATTTTGGCGCCGTGGTCATCTACGATTTTCTTCACTACTGCCAGACCCAATCCAGTGCCCTTACTCTTTGTTGTTACGTACGGCTCAAAAGCCCTTGCCAATATCTTAGCTGGAAATCCTGAACCGCTATCACTTATCGTTAGGCGCACCGCATTCTGTGACACATCATTGACTTCGCCGTAAGGCACTATTTCAGTTTTGACTTCGACTGGCTCAGCTTGATGCTCACCCTCAAGAGTAGCATCTTGTGCGTTCTGCAAAAGATTATGAATAATCTGTCTAAGTTGCGTAGGATCACCCATAATATTTGGGATGCGCTCATCAAGCTGAGTTTTTATGGGGCTTCCCTCATATAAACCCAAAATCTCCTGTATCAAGGCGTTGATTGAGACTGACTTTAGTTGTGGGCTTGGCGTTTTTGCAAAATCCCTAAAATCATTCACCATCTCTTTCATTGCCTGGACTTGTCCGATGATCGTTTCAGTACTACGGTTCATCATCTCTTCTTGCTCGGGGCTCAACTTCCCTGCTAACTTATGCTGCAATCTCTCTGCTGAGAGCTGTATTGGGGTTAGCGGATTCTTAATCTCGTGCGCCAGGCGCCTAGCTACCTCACTCCAGACAATTGAGCGCTGAGCGCTTACTACATCAGTAATATCATCAAACACCACCATACATAAATCCGCAGTTAACTCGGTTCCGCGAATAAATAAAGTAACGCCAGGTTCATTCTCAAACTCGTTTGTACTATGGAGCTGAATCTGCTTTTGCCACACTGCCGCTGGTTTCTTGGTATCTAATTGAGGCTGACTACTCTCTACCCCGAC
This sequence comes from Polynucleobacter sp. AP-Jannik-300A-C4, assembly GCF_018688335.1. Classification (NCBI taxonomy): domain Bacteria; kingdom Pseudomonadati; phylum Pseudomonadota; class Betaproteobacteria; order Burkholderiales; family Burkholderiaceae; genus Polynucleobacter; species Polynucleobacter sp. AP-Jannik-300A-C4. Next base: position 1,981,766 of record NZ_CP061316.1, read on the forward strand.
TGCTAGCTTCATGGTGGCAAAGCCCTCTTTAATTGCCTGATCAAACTCAACAAGACTTGGGCTTTCACTTAAAGGGCGTCCATCCATTTGCGTTAAGTCTTGCCCAAAAATGCGATCAGCCCCTGCATTGCTTGAAACCACATTGAAGTTTTTATCGAAAATACAAACGCCAGCAGTTAAATTGCCTAATACTGTTTCTAAGAATGATTTGGATTCCTGGAGAGATGTCCTGGTATCGGCCAGCTGACGAGTCATCACATTAAATTGACGAGTTAACATTCCCAGCTCATCGCCAGTATCCAACTCTGGTTTGGGAGATAAGTCACCCTGAGCAACAGCCTGCGTCCCCCGTAACAACATCAACAAAGGCCTTGCAAGCTGACGGCCCAAGGTCAAAGCCAAAGTAACTGCAACAAATAATGCAAAAAATAGAGTTAATGTAAGCGTACCTACAAACATTTTTCTTAGGCCAGTTCGGCCCAAGGACTTCTCTTGATAATCGCTATAGGCTGACTCAACTGCAACAATATTTTTAGCCAATGGTCCGGGAATAAAACGCACTAACTGCAAAAAATATTTATCTTCTACCTCTTTAGCAGAGCCTGATTTACCGGAGAGCTGTTTTTTACGAATAATCGGCACAATTGCTCTCACTCGATAAGCACGCTGTCCACCTTCTACTTCAATTTGCTCTACAGAGGTGATGCCCTTCTTTTTAAATGCCTCAGTAATGGTATCGGGGGCAGGTGCAGGCAGATATTTCTTAGGCCGCGATTCACTGGTTAAGATCAAGTTACGCTGGATACCAAAAAGGCTTACCTCTTGAATGCCAAATTGATTGCGAATCTTCATCACCATGGAGCCAACTTGCTCAGAACTTGTGCCCGATGGAACTTGGGTAATTTGCTCAGCAATGTAATTGCCTTCAGCCAAAATCTCCTCCTGAGCAACGCGCAGAGTAACGCGCCCCAGCTCAAGCCCAGCATCTAATGCTGACTCTACCTGCACATCAAACCATGTTTCAATACTGCGAGAAACGAACTGCAAAGAGACGCCATACAAAATTAAGCCTGGAACGACGCCAACCAAAGCAAAAATCATGGCTAGCTTGGCAACTAAGCGGGTACCAAACCGTCCCTTACGCCAACGAATGGCAATGACTATCACCAAGGTCAAAATGACTAGCGTCAAACAAATGCCAATGATGACGTTGGCCGCATAGAGCCAAATAAAATAGTTATCAAAGAACTCGGTGTTGGATGTTGCAATGGATAGCAAGACTAGCAATAGGAGCGCAAAAGTACCAATTACTGCCATTGCTATCGGCAGTGCGCGTCTTTTCCAAGCATCCTTCTCAAACGCATTTGATCCAATGAAGTCTAAAGAAATCTTCATCGTTTAATCAGGTTGGGGCCGGTTGGTAAAAATGGAAAGCGAACCCAATCACTTGTGACATTCCAGTCTCGATTGTTTAGTGCATTTACCTGGAATGGCTTGGGTAGCCTACTCAAATCTAGAGTCATTTTGAGCGCTGCAGTGTAAGACTTGCTTGCGTCAATTTGGCTGCCATCAATTACCCGCCAACCCCCAATGCTCCCTACTGCCTGTAAGGCCTCAAATATAGTTTTTGCAGAAAAGGTAAAGCCTTCAGAGGCTATGCGATATTGCTGAGTCATGGGCTGATAAGACAAGCGTGTTAGTCGCTGAGCCATCGCAGGCTTTTCATCAAACCAATACCAACGCGAACGAGTTACATCAAACTCAGTCTGAAAATATAAGACAACCCCTTTTTGAACTGCGTCTTCTAGACCCGGGCTCAATTCAATCTTAAATGTAGCATTTAATAGCCAGTCGTTATCCACCCGCTCTAGCTCAGCAGATTTAAGCTTGATCCCCTCTGCATTTGCAACTGCTGAAAATAGACTCAGCGCTATCAAAACACAAAGGGTGAATTGTTTAATGCATTGGCTCATGGCCCTTTTTTCTTAAACAAGGCATAGAAAAAACCATCATTTAGCTCGGCGGGCAAAATTTGTCCGGGAGCGCTCAATCGTAACGCATCGGGATGCTCATTCGCAAACCAAGCGGCCTGCTCCTCGCCCTCTTCCGGAAATACGGAGCAAGTCACATACAAAAGCGTGCCGCCCATTTTGAGCATCTTCCACGCTTGCTCCAAAATAGCGCGTTGCCTCAACTGTAGCGCTTTAATATCTGCCTCACGACGCAAGAAGGGGATATCGGGGTGTCTTGCAACAATGCCAGATGCTGAGCAAGGCGCATCCAATAAGATTTTGTCAAACGGCTTACCATCCCACCAGGCTGACTTTGAGGCGTCGCCACGCACCACCTGAACGTCGTCAGATTGCAATCGCAAGCGATCTAAATTACCGCCAATTTTTCCAAGACGCTGACCATCCAACTCCAATGCAATCATCTCGCATTGCGCCAACTCCAATAAGTGAGCGGTTTTTCCACCAGGCGCAGCACAAGCATCCAATACGCGCTCTCCCAGTTTTGGGTCAAGCAATACCGCCGCAATTTGAGCCCCTGCATCTTGAACAGAAACAGCGCCACTATAAAATCCCGGCAAATCGGATACCGGCACAGGCTCACGCAAGACCAAAGCAGAATTCAATGGGATTCCAGCAATGCTATCAATGGGCTCAGAAACGATGCCGGCCTGATGCAATAACTCTTGATATTCCTGACGCGTATGCTGCTTGAGATTCACCCGCAAAATTAAGGGTGCACGTTGGGCCTGCTGAATCAGCATAGCCTGCCAAGACTTCGAATAGTTACGTTTCAAACTAGCCCGCCACCAGGGCGGAAAAAACATAGGAATGGGGTCTGGCGGATAAGGTTTCTCATTCTCAGCCTGCACTGCCAGACTAACCTTGCGCAGTACAGCATTCACTAAGCCCTTGGCATACATTGTTGGCTCATATTCACTGCAAGCCTTTACTGCCTGATCAACGATCGTATGAGCCGCATAGCCTTTACCCTCCGCACCACTTTGTAAGAACAAGGCGATTGCTACGCTTAATAAGTACTCTACTTCTACTGGTGGAGTCTTTGGAATGAATTCCTTAATGAACTCATGAGATCTCACCCACTTACGCAAAGCGTCAAATGTAAGGCTTTGAACGATAGGGCGTTCGTGCGCATCCAGCTGATCCAAAACTTCTGTAAGTGATCGACCCGCCATCACCTCACCAATTGCTTGCGCAGAAATAGTGATCGCCTCGGATAGAGGAAGACTGCGTGGTGTTTTTTGATCAGTCAAATTATTCCGCTCCGGGGTAAACCCCGTTTTTAGACATGCTAATTAATCGAGCTACCCGCTCCTCCATTGGGGGATGGGTAGAAAAAAGTTGTGAGAGGCCACCAGCGGTAAGAGGGTTAATGATCATCATTTGCGCCGTCTCAGGATGCCGCTCAATGGCTTGAAATGGGATACCTTGAGCATAGGCATGAATTTTTTGCAGGGCCTGTGCGAGCGACTCAGGATCAGAGCTCATTTCCGCTCCGCCACGATCGGCTTCATATTCGCGCGCCCGAGAGATGCTCATTTGAATTAGGCTTGCTGCCAGAGGCGCCAAAATCATTACCGCCAATGCCGCAATGGGATTGCCTTGCCGACCCTCTGAATTTCGACCACCAGCAAACATCGCTAAATTTGCCAACGCAGAAATGGCGCCGGCCATAGTTGCTGCGACAGTAGAAATCAAAATATCTCGGTGCTTTACGTGTGCAAGCTCATGCGCCATTACACCGCGCAATTCACGGGGCGAAAGAACTCTGAGGATGCCGGTGGTTGCTGCAACAGCAGCATTCTCCGGATTGCGACCGGTTGCAAATGCATTGGGCGCATCCTCATCAATTAAAAATACTTTAGGCATGGGGAGTCCAGCCTTTTCAGCCAGCTCTTTAACCATGGCATAAAGCTGCGGAGCAGAATGCTCATCCACTTGCTGTGCATTTGTCATCCTGAGGACCATCGTATCTGAGAACCAGTAGCTAAAAAAGTTCATTCCGATTGCGATCAGCAGCGCAATCAACATCCCCTCTTCACCACCAAGCATGCCACCAACCACTATGAAGAGCGCAGTAATTGCCGCCATCAAAATCGCGGTCTTTGCTAAATTAAACATTTACGTCTCCTTGCTTGTTTGCCGCCTTTTCAAACCTCATTAAATTAGGTGCACTTATTCCACCAGGAATGCACAGACTTGCAGAAATCTTTTTCCCGCCTGGTTTTTGCATTTCTAAAATCTCAATCACGCCCTCACCACATTGAACATACACGCCATCAGCACTACAGCCTACAATTTGTCCAGGCTTGGCATCTGGATCTATTTGCACTTGCTTGGGCAAACAAGAGTTCCAAAACTTGAATTGCTCGCCTTGAAGGCTGCTCGTCGATCCGGGAAATGGATTGAAAGCTCGAATGCGTCGATCAATTTCAACTGCACTTAACTGCCAATCAATTTCTGCCTCGTTCTTTAATATTTTTTCTGCATAGGTAATGCCGATACTTGGCTGTGGAGTTCTTGCAATGACAACATCCTTATCTAGATCATTCAGAACCTTCACCATCAACTCAGCACCCAGCTTAGCAAGCCGATCGTGAAGTGTTGCGCTAGTTTCGTCAGATGCGATTTTCAAATCACCCACCAAAACGGTATCGCCAGTATCTAGACCCGCATCCATTTGCATGATGCTCACACCGGTGCAGGCGTCACCACTCTCAATAGCGCGCTGGATTGGGGCTGCGCCGCGCCATCTTGGTAACAAAGATGCGTGAATATTAAAGCAGCCATACCTACCATTGCGAGACGCGATGTCCAGAACGTCTTGAGGAAGAATTAATCCGTATGCAACCACTACCATTGCATCAAAATCAATGCCAGATAAATATTGATATGCTTCAAGCGCTGCCGCTTGTTTCTGCAAGTCAGGATGACTCTGTTTAAGAGATGCCGGTTGCAATACAGGAATATTTTTTTCTTGCGCAAATAGTTTTACGGGGCTCGCCTGCAGATGCATGCCGCGACCAGCACGACGGTCTGGCTGGGTAAGCGCTAAAACAATTTGATGCCCAGCCTTTTCTATTGCACGCATTGCTTGCGCAGCAAACTCTGGGGTACCAGCAAAAACAATTTTCATTGGGCGCTTAGCGCTCGCCTACTAATTCTTTTGCGCGCTTTTTCATTTTGAGAGAAATACGATTGCGCTTCAACATCGAGAGATACTCAACAAACACCTTGCCCTGCAAGTGATCCATCTCGTGTTGCAAGCAGACTGATAACAAGCCATCTGCCTCTACTTCAAATTCTTTTCCATTGATGTCGAGCGCTTTTACTCGAACTACCGCTGGGCGATCAACTTCATCGTAATACTCTGGCACAGAAAGACATCCTTCGCGCCATGATTTTTTTTCTGGGCTTGCCCAAACTAATTCTGGATTGATGAATACCATTAACTCGTCTTGATTATCTGAAATATCAATCACCACAATCCGCTCATGAATATCAACCTGTGTTGCAGCCAAACCAACCCCCGGCGCTTCGTACATTGTCTCGGCCATATCGGCCACAATTTTTTTGATGCGTGCATCTACCTGCGCCACGGGTTTAGCAACCTTAAGTAGGCGTGGATCTGGATAGCAAAGGACAGTTAATAAAGCCATATCGGAATTATCCAACAGAGTAATAAAGCTGTCCTGATAGTTCTCTATACGCCCATGCTGAAAATTGCTTTATGAACAAGCCGAAAAATTCAGACATCATCCAAATTCACCAAAACTCCGCTGGCTATCCAGCTCGCCTATTAAATTTATACGATCCTCCCAACTCAATCTATATATATGGTGATATTCGCTTGCTGGATTTGCCGATGGTTGCCATTGTTGGATCCCGCAAGGCCAGCCAAGAGGGAATCAAAAATGCCCACTATTTTGCGCAAGCCCTATCTGCAAAGGGCTATCTCATTATTTCGGGCTTAGCCAGGGGTATTGATGGTGCCGCCCACTTGGGCGCCCTTGGACAGAAGCAGGACCGACCAACCATCGCAGTATGCGGAACGGGGCTGGACATTGTGTACCCCAAAGAGCATCAAAGATTGGCCCAAGCCATTGGTAGCAGCGGCTTACTTGTGTCTGAATTAGAGCCAGGATTGGGGCCAAAAGCCTGGCACTTCCCACGCAGGAACCGCATTATTGCCGCTCTAGCCCTAGGTATCCTGGTAATCGAAGCAGCTGAGCGCTCTGGCTCACTGATTACAGCCAAAATAGGGCTGGAGCTTGGCCGTGAGATCTTTGCAATTCCCGGGTCAATACATCACCCCCTATCAAGGGGCTGTCACCAGCTACTTCAGCAAGGGGCCAAACTCGTCCAATCCCCAAAAGATATCCTGGAAGAGCTAGAAAATTGGTGAAAAGGGCATTTAAACCCTTTTAAAGGCCTATTTTGGGAAAATTTAAGGCATTACAAGCGCATTCCAAAACCCCAAAATATGAGGATTTTGGACTTTTGTTAATTTATCGGTTAATAATAAAAAAGGGGTGTGGGAAAGATTGGCTCAAAAATGGGCTTAATTTGGCATCCTATTTGCACCCAATAAAACATGATTTCAAGCTCAAATTTAGGCAAAACGCGTGGCAACTAAAGCAACTACCAAAAAAAGCAGCTCAAAAACTTCAAGCGTGGATCACCCTAAGGCGCTCATCATTGCGGAGAAACCTTCTGTTGCGAATGACATTGCCAAGGCTTTAGGAGGCTTCACTAAATATGAGGACTATTTCGAGAGCGATGACTTTGTCATCTCTTCTGCAGTGGGCCACTTATTAGAAATTGCTGCCCCGGAAGAATTTGATGTCAAACGTGGCAAATGGTCGTTTGCAAACCTACCGGTTGTGCCGCCCTATTTTGATTTACGCCCGATCGCCAAAACTGAATCGCGCCTCAAGGTATTGCAAAAGCTGATTAAGCGCAAAGATATCAATCAGCTTATAAATGCATGTGACGCGGGGCGTGAAGGTGAATTAATTTTCCGCTTGATTGCACAGCATGCGAAAGCGCCACAGGCCATTAAGCGTCTTTGGCTGCAATCTATGACCCCGGCAGCGATTCGTGATGGCTTTGCTTCGCTGCGTAGTGATGCCGACATGCAGCCTCTAGCAGATGCAGCACGCTGCCGCTCTGAGGCAGATTGGATGGTTGGCATTAACGGCACACGTGCCATGACAGCATTCAACAGTAAAAGTGGTGGATTCTTTTTAACGACAGTTGGTCGAGTACAAACGCCAACCTTATCAATCGTTGTAGAGCGCGAAGAACTAATTCGTAAATTTGTCTCTAAAGACTATTGGGAAGTTAAGGCCGAATTTATTGCTGCAGCTGGCGTATATGAAGGCCGCTGGTTTGATCCGAAGTTTAAAAAGGATGTTGCTGCTCCAGATGCGCGCGAGAATCGCCTCTGGAGTGAAGCTGCTGCACAAAGCATTGTGGCTGCGTGTCGCGATAAAAAAGCGAGCGTCAAAGAAGAGGCCAAGCCAGCAACTCAGCTAGCGCCACAACTTTTTGACTTAACTAGTTTGCAACGCGAGGCCAATGCACGCTTTGGCTTCTCCGCCAAAAATACCTTGGGTCTGGCTCAAGCACTTTACGAGCGTCATAAGGTGCTTACTTATCCGCGTACGGATGCTAAAGCCTTACCCGAAGATTATTTGGATACCGTTAAGCAGACCATGGAGAACCTGGCTGATAACTCATCAGAATATCGTCCATTTGCTAAACAAATTTTGCAAGGCGATCCTAAAGATCCAAAGGCAAAAGCTGGATATGGCTGGATCAAACCAAACAAACGTATTTTTGACAACTCAAAAATATCTGATCACTTTGCGATCATCCCAACCTTAGAGTCTCCAAAGAGTCTGAGCGAGCCAGAGCAAAAGTTGTATGACTTGGTAGTCCGTCGTTTCTTGGCGGTGTTTTACCCTGCTGCCGAGTTCCGCGTCACCACTCGCATTACCGAAGCGTCAGGTCATCACTTTAAAACCGAGGGCCGTGTTCTAGTATCCCCAGGTTGGCTAACTGTCTATGGCAGATCCAACCAAGCAGATGATGAGCTGGTGGCCGTACAAGAAGGCGAAACCGTACAAACTGAATCTATCTCCGCCATCCCATTAAAAACCAAACCCCCTGCTCGCTATACCGAGGCAACCTTGCTATCCGCCATGGAAAGTGCGGGCAAATGGGTCGACGATGATGAGATGCGTGAAGCCATGGCTGAAAAGGGTTTAGGGACACCTGCAACCCGTGCGGCGATTATTGAAGGCTTGCTAGCAGAGAAGTATATGGTTCGCGAAGCACGTGAGCTGATTCCTACGGCCAAAGCATTCCAATTAATGACGCTACTACGCGGCTTGGATGTAGAAGAATTAACGCGCCCTGATCTCACGGGCAGCTGGGAAAATAAACTTTCCTTGATTGAGCGTGGCGAAATGAATCGCGATACCTTCATGCAAGAAATTGCACAGATGACGCAACGCATCGTCAAGCGCGCCAAGGAGTATGACAGCGACACCATTCCTGGTGACTATGCCACTATGTCTACACCGTGCCCACACTGTAAGGGCGCAGTTAAAGAAAACTATCGTCGCTTTGCATGTGAGAAATGCGGATTTACGATTAGCAAAACTCCGGGTGGGCGTGCGTTTGAATATCCAGAGGTAGAAGAGCTTCTTCGCGAAAAAACTATTGGACCACTGCAAGGTTTCCGCAGCAAGATGGGTAGGCCATTTGCCGCAATTATTAAGTTAAGCGAAATTCCTGAAGAGGATGCCGATTATCCAAATGCAGGCTTTAAGCTTGAGTTTGATTTTGGCAACACGCAAGAGGATGAATCTGAAGCAATCGACTTTACCGGCCGTCAGGCTTTGGGTGTTTGTCCAAAGTGCTCTGGTGCTGTGTATGAGGATGGCATGCGCTATCTTTGTGAGAACAACACAGGGCCAAATAAATCATGTGATTTCAAAACGGGCAAGGTCGTTTTGCAACAAGAAATTTCTGCGGAGCAAGTTCAAAAATTGCTAGCAGAGGGCAAAACAGATTTGCTAACCAATTTCAAATCCAACCGTACTGGTCGCGGCTTTAAGGCTTATCTTGCTTTAGGCGCAGATGGCAAAATTGGTTTTGAGTTTGAAGCCAAAGCACCCAAGGCTGGTGCTGCCGACAAAGCACCAGCGAAGAAACGTGCAGGCGCCAGTGCAGCCACTAAGTCTGCAGCAAAACCTAAGCGTGCCAGCAAAACAAAGTCGTCCTCAAGCACTTGAGCAGTAATGAGCTTGGCAGCTAAGGCCGACCACAAAATACCTCTTGACCCTAGGGCTGTTGCTAAAAATATCCCCGGGCGTTGAGCGAGTGCCCCAATAATCGGCAAGCGATCACCTGCAACACAGCGCACACCGACAAAACTTCCTGACTTGTGAAGATGACTAACATCACCTTCTTCATAATCCAATAAACCCTTTGCCTGCTCGCGATTAAAGTCATCACTTGTATCCCAATCATGTAGCTCCGACTCTCCTTCATCAAAGCTAGAGCCCACTATCCACTGGTAACTTCCATCGGGTAATTTCTTGGATGGCAAACAATAGCCATCGCCTGAGATAGCGGTACGAGGTAGTTTTGGGGCCCACGCACTTTTTTCGTCAATCGAAAAAATGCTCAGCTGTCCACGCACCGGCCTCAAGGGAAGTCGCACGTCGATACTTGCAGCTAAATTTTTGGTTTCTATTGCTGCTGCAATAATGACTTTATCGGCGGTCATGATGGTGATGCCCTGGGGGTCGACCAATCGCCAGCCCGCAGGGGCTTTCTCTAATCGGGCTACTGAAGTATTCCAGCGGCAGGTCAACCTTGGGTTGGGGGTCAACGCATCTTGCGTTGCTTCGAATAAATTCAACGATGCTCCGCGAGGGAGCCAAATTCCATCTTGAGAAATTCCACAAGCATCCATTGCCTCATTTGCATAAAGAGCTTGCGCTAAACCTTCGTCAAGATTGAGTGATTGCAAATAGCCTGCAACATCATCCCGATTAAAAACTTTATCTTTTTTATTTGGTTGAAAGATGCCATGTTGATTCCAGCACTTACCCCAGCGGGCTTCGGCCATTAGAAATGCAATGCGAGTTAAGCGCAATAAACGGGGTGCGCCTCGACCAACATGTGGATGAGCAATAGCGTAAGCGTGACTAGAACATGCTGATGCAGGGTGGGGGGCTGAGTCAAGGATACAAACCGTTTGACCGCGTTCAAGCAGTTCATTTGCAATGCTAGATCCAGCAATACCTGCCCCAATCACCACGATGTCATGGTGTTGGGGTGAGGTCATTAAATGCGGATGTTTTGAAAAGACTTCTTAAGTTCCTAGGGATGACTAGGCGTTTAAGCGCTTCTCAATTTTGCTGCGTGCTTCGATTAGCTCTTTAGGCAAGCGCTCACCTAGATGCTCAAATAATTCTGAATGGAGTTTGAGCTCATTCTTCCAATCGTCAACAGCAACGGTAATGGCCTTCTCAAATTTGTCTGCTGAATAATCGAGGCCATTCCAATGCATGTCAGCATGCTCTGGGCAAATACCAAACACCGTCTCTTTACCTTTAGCTGTGCCTTCAGCACGGCCTAAGATCCAAGAGAGCACGCGCATGTTTTCACCGAAACCAGGCCATACAAACTTGCCGTTTTCATCTTTGCGGAACCAGTTCACACAATAGATCTTTGGTAGCACAGCACCTTCGGCAGCAAGCTTGCTACCAATGTTCAACCAATGCTGGAAGTAATCGCTCATGTTGTAACCAGCAAATGCAATCATCGCAAATGGGTCGCGACGTACAACGCCTACTTGGCCAGTAATCGCAGCGGTGGTTTCAGAGCCCATTGTGGCGGCCATGTAAACACCTTCTACCCAGTCACGTGCTTCACTTACCAATGGCACTGTGTTTGAGCGACGACCGCCAAACAAGAATGCATCAATCGCAACGCCCTCAGGATTGTCCCAATTTGGATCAACTGCAGGGTTATTTGTAGCAGCTACAGTGAAGCGTGAATTTGGATGCGCAGCTTTACGACCGGCGGCACCATCAGCAGGCGTCCAGTCTTTACCTTGCCAGTCAATCAAATGTGCAGGAGGAGTATCAGTTAAACCTTCCCACCAAACATCACCATCATCAGTTAAACCAACGTTAGTGAAGATCACATCTTGGTTTAATGAATCGAGACAGTTTGGATTGGTTTGACGATTTGTACCTGGAGCAACACCAAAGTAACCAGACTCTGGGTTAATCGCAAACAAACGTGTCTTTCCTGTAACAGGGTCCTTGCGTGGCTTGATCCATGCAATGTCATCACCAACCGTAGTGACCTTCCAACCCTCGAAGCCTTTTGGAGGAATCATCATAGAGAAGTTGGTTTTTCCGCAGGCAGATGGGAAAGCTGCGGCAATATGGTATTTCTTGCCCTCGGGTGAAGTCACACCCAAGATCAACATGTGTTCAGCTAACCAGCCTTGATCGCGACCCATATTGGATGCAATGCGTAATGCAAAACATTTTTTACCTAGTAAAGCATTGCCGCCGTAACCAGATCCAAAAGACCAAATCTCGCGAGTTTCTGGATAGTGAACGATGTACTTAGTTTTATTGTTAGGCCAAGCAACGTCTTTTTCGCCCGCAGCCAATGGCTTACCAACAGTGTGAATGCAAGGAACGAATTCGCCGGTGGCGCCAAGCTGATCAATCACAGCTTTGCCCATGCGGGTCATTAAGCGCATGTTGATAGCAACATAAGGGCTGTCAGACAACTCAACGCCAATATGGGCGATTGGGGAGCCAATTGGGCCCATGGAGAATGGCACTACGTACATTGTTCTACCGCGCATACAGCCGTCAAACAATGGCTGGAGAGTGGCACGCATTTCACTTGGCTCTACCCAGTTATTGGTTGGGCCAGCATCTTCTTTTTTTGCAGAGCAGATAAATGTGCGGTCCTCAACACGGGCCACATCATCTGGGTCTGATAGTGCTAAAAAAGCATTTTTACGCTTTGCTGGGTTGAGGCGCTTGAATACACCCGCATTTACCAATAGCTCACAAAATTCATCATATTCAGCCTGAGAGCCGTCGCACCAGCGAATCTTGTCTGGCTTAGTTAGAGCGGCAACATCTGCAACCCATTGAATGAGTTTTTGATTTTTTACGTACTCAGGTGCATTGGTATTAATAGTCATGAGAGTCCTATGAAATGTAATATTTTTGATCGCACTATTTTAACATTTTGGGCGTATTTTTAGGTGCCGACCCACCAAGAGCAAACCCTTTACTTGCCAATGCAAAACTGGCTAAAAATCTTGCCCAAAAGATCATCTGGAAGCAGTTTTCCAGTGATGTGTCCAAGCTGATCTTGTGCTAAACGGAGCTCTTCTGCAAATAACTCCAGCGATATGTTGCCATCTGCGGCGAATTGTTGAGATTTATCCAAATGGGTCGCTGCCCTATCCAGACAATCAAGGTGTCTTCTACGGGCCACAATGGCGCCCTCTTGAGAGCCGCCCCAACCAACCGATTCTAGGATTTTTTGTTTTAGAGTCTCAACCCCGTCGCCAGTCTTGGCCGAAATAAGTAGGGATGGACCTTCACTTTGGTAGGATGCTTCATTAGGAAGCAAGTCAGACTTATTAATGATCTCTAAAACGGGGCACTTTGGTGGGAGGGCCTTCAATATTTGAGCTTTTAAGTCCAAAACCGCCGCGCCATCGATCGCATTAATTGAATTTGGATCTTGCAGAAAAATAACTAGGTCTGCGGCTTGTATTGCCTCCCAAGATCGTTCAATTCCCTTTGCCTCAACTAGATCGCTGGTCTCGCGAAGACCGGCTGTATCAATAATGTGCATTGGAATACCACTTATGGTGATGCTTTCCTTAACGCGATCCCTTGTGGTTCCCGCGATAGGAGTAACAATTGCAACCTCTTCGCCAGCCAAGCGATTAAGAAGTGAGCTCTTTCCAACGTTAGGGGCGCCAGCCAAAACCAGCTGAATACCGTCGCGCAAAATCTTGCCCTGTTTTGCACCCTCTCTCAGCTTATGCAACTTTTCCATCACCGCGCTGAGGCGCTGGCGAGCTTGGGCATTCTCCAAAAATTCAATCTCTTCTTCAGGAAAGTCCAGAGTGGACTCAACCAAAATGCGTAATTGGGTAATTTCTTCAATCAAGCTATTAATGTCGTTTGAGAAGACCCCTTGCAATGAGCGCGCCGCCCCACGAACTGCTGCCTCACTTTGAGCATCAATTAAATCTGCGATAGCCTCTGCTTGAGCTAAATCGATTTTGTTATTGAGATACGCGCGTAAGGAAAATTCGCCCGGCTCTGCAATAACCAAACCCTGATCTTCTCCAAGCTCGAGACACCGCTTCATGACCAACTCTAAAAGCTGGGGTCCTCCGTGGCATTGCAGCTCCAGGACATCTTCACCGGTAAAGGAGGCGGGGGCAGCAAAGTAAATTGCAATCAGCTGGTCAATCGTCTCGCCGCGCGCATCACGAAGGGTAAGGAGATTGGTTTGACGCGGCGTAAGCGCCTTGTGAAAAAGAGCTTCGGCTATTGGCAAAAGCTGTGGGCCGCTAATACGAATAACGCCAACCCCAGCCTTGCCCGGCGCAGTGGCAACCGCAATGATGGGCAGCTTTCTCGTCATCATTGCAGGCACCCTTTGTTTATTTGTTATCGGCCAAAGACTTTAAGCCGGCTTTTTTCCAAACATTTGATTGATTTGCCACTGCTGAGCAATTGATAGTAAGTTGTTCACCACCCAATACAAGACCAAGCCTGCTGGGAAGAAGAAGAACATTACAGAGAATACAAGCGGCATATACATCATCACCTTAGCCTGAATTGGATCTGGTGGCGTTGGGTTCAGCTTGGTTTGCACAAACATGGAGGCAGCCATAATGATTGGCAAAATGTAGTATGGGTCTGGAACTGATAAATCATGAATCCACCCAATCCATGGGGCGTTGCGCATTTCTACTGAAGATAATAGAACCCAGTACAAGGCAATAAATACTGGAATCTGAATCACCACGGGCAAACAACCACCAAGAGGATTAATTTTTTCCTTGCGGTACATCTCCATCATGGCTTGATTTAATTTTTGTGGATCACCCTTGTACTGCTCTCTCATGGTGAGTAAGCGTGGTTGCACCTCTTTCATGCGGGCCATAGACTTATAGCTTGCAGCTGAAAGCGGGAAAAACACCAACTTAATTAAGATGGTCAATAAAATAATTGACCAGCCCCAGTTGCCCACATAAGAATGAATGTTGTCCAAGAGCCAGAAAATGGGTTTAGCCAAAATGGTTAAGTAGCCGTAATCTTTTAGCAACTCAAAGCCCGGAGCAATTGTTTCCAATACGCGCTCTTCTTGTGGCCCCACAAATAGTTTGGCTTTTTCCACAACTGTTGTGCCTGGTGCAACTACGCCCAGTGGTACTTGCATACCGATTCGATAGAGGTTGTTATCAATCTTTCCGGCATAAATATCTCGTGCTGCTTTATCGCTAGGAATCCAGGCGCTAGCAAAGTAATGCTGAACCATAGCAATCCAAGCGGGGTCGCCAGCTGGAACCTGTGTAGGAATAGTAATTTTGTTTTTATCAATCGCCGTGAACTCCAGCTTGTTGAATTTTTCTTTATCAGTGTATGTGGCGGGACCAGTGAAGGTGCTTGCTGAGAACGCGCCGTCAAAGGGGCCAATCTTTTGCTCTTGCGAGGCGTCGCGAACAATCTCTGTGTACAGGACTAAGGGTGCTGCGTTTGCATTACTTTGTGTAACACGGTGTCCAACGTCAACCACATAACTGCCCGCACTTAAGATAAAAGTCTTCTCTAGTTTTACGCCGTTACGCTCGCTTACTAAAACAATGAAGGGGTTCCCTGAGCCGTCTTTACCAGACTGCGATAACTTAAATGTGCTGGTGTGATTCGGCAAATCCACGTTGCCCAAGGCAATTAAGCCAGAGCGTGCAAAATATTTATGGTTCGGTGTGTATTGAAACAACTCAACTTGTTTTTTTTCTGGTGTGAGCTGCTTAGGCAGCATTGCATCAATAATGGTGCCGCCGTTTGCACTAATCTCCAAAATCAATACGTCATTTTTCAACACAAACTTTTCGGCTGTTTCTATTGCACCAGCAACAACCATAGGTGTTTGGTTTGGGGCTGGAATATTTGGATTTTGTACGGGCGATGGAATATCGATTTTGTTCGCTGATGTCTTATCGGCCACAACGGCAGTATTAACAGGGCTCCCACCAAACATCGATGGCTTTCCTTCATGAACTTGCCAGTTGTTGAACAACAAGATGCCCGACATGGAAAAGATTGCCCAAAGAATTGTTTTTTTATAGTCCATTTGCATTCACTTAATGATGATGAGATGTTGGTTTTACTGCTGGGTCGTAACCGCCCTGTGACCATGGATTACAGCGCAAAATACGCCATACCGATAGCCCAATACTTTTAAAAAACCCGTAGTTTGTAAAGCAGTCACATGCGTATTGAGAGCAGGAAGGTGCAAACTTACAATGCATACCAATATAAGGACTAAGCGCTACTTGATAGAGCCGCACAAATTTAATGGCTACCTTGTTTATTGGGTGCACGTTAAATTAGCCCCGCAATTTGTGTTCGCAGAATATCTTTTTCTTTGCTTCTGAGTCTGCCGCGGGTTTCGCGACCAATTGGTTTTTTCAGCTTCACCACAACATCACTGTTGAGGTTTGTAGCTTGAGCGCCCCTGACTAGTTCTCGGATCATGCGCTTTAATTGGTTCCGGTCTACTGCGCGTTTGGCTAGTTTTTTAGCCACCGCAATACCTAAATCTGGTTTAGCGCCTTGATCGGAAGATACCAAATACAAACCCCAATACAAACTTGTCTTGGGGCGTGTTTTTAGTAACTCAGAAATCCTGGCGCTATTCAACTGCTAAATTAAACGGCCAGACGTTTACGACCTTTAGCACGACGTGCGTTTAATACTGCGCGTCCGCTCTTGGTTTTCATACGAATACGAAATCCGTGGGTGCGTTTGCGACGTGTTACTGAGGGTTGGTATGTTCTTTTCATGATTCATCCTGCAAAACCCAGTATTTTCCTTGTTGCCAAGCAAAAGGTCAACCGCTGCGGAAGAATATATAGGTATTTTTCTCTATTTAATTCGTGATAATTTAATAAACCATTGATTTTTATCGGTTTTCTTTTTTTATTCACAAGTTATCCACAGGTTTTCCACGTTTTTTCAGCTTGTGGATAACTTTATGGGCTGGCTACAATGGATCCT